>NZ_JADP01000008.1:0-189521 GCF_000518445.1 Shewanella sp. 38A_GOM-205m
CACCCGTCCGCCGCTCGTCATCTTCAAAAGCAAGCTTTTGAAATGTTACCGCTCGACTTGCATGTGTTAGGCCTGCCGCCAGCGTTCAATCTGAGCCATGATCAAACTCTTCAATTAAAGTTTTGGTTGAACCCGAAGGTTCTGCTCAATGAATTCTGTTCGTATGAACACTCTTCATCGAGTTAAATCGTTTTGTCGATTTCTCAATGCCTGTGAGTGTCCACACAGATTTGCTTGTTTATCTTGTTAAAGAGCAATCCCTTAGGCGCTGTGGCCATCGGGTCAGGGCTGCGTATTCTACGCTTTCCTGCTGCGGCGTCAAGAGGTAATTACCATCTTTTTTCGCCTGTCGTTGAAAGGGCTCAAGAGCCGTTTTTCTTCGACCCTGTCACGTCTTTTGCGTTGCCGCTGTGCCGTGTCAGTGGGAGCGCATTATAGGGAGCCAAAACTTTTGTGCAAGGGGGATTTTTGCAAAACCACACCAAGCGAACACTATTTAGGCATCAACAGGGCAAAACCAACCTTTGAGCAACATAGATATTACCCTAAAGTCCCTTTTTATCTTGATGAGTAACTTGAACCGACTGAGATGGCTATGCAAGCTGACTTGCTCACTAACCAGAGTTGCTCGTCAAAGTGATATCAATCCTCTGCATCTCTGCTCGAAGCTATGCCAAACCTATGCCCGAACTTACGTCCTTGAGTCGAACAGTTAGCAAGTTGGGTTCCGTTGCCCGAGTGAAACGAGTCTTCACAAGACTATTTCACTCAAGGTGGGATCTAGGTTTAGCACATATTTTGCCGCTTTGCAGAGTAAAAGCCTTTTGAGTGGCAGCCCAAAGTTTTCACTTTCAAGAGAGATTCATGACTTGAGCTTGTCTTGGCTCGCTTTATCTCCCGTATCTTCTTTTTCTTCGGCGCTCTCTTTGTTATCGCTATCTTTGTTATCTCGAGCATGGGAAATGGAAGAGTTCTCTGCACTTGATGCTTTGCCATCACAGTCATCTGCCTCATCGTCATCACCAACGACATGAGACACCTTGAGTTTTCTAACACTGCGAATGGTAACCACAGGCCCTGAGAGAGCATAGAGATAAAATAGCAGACAGAGAATTAATGCAGGCTCGACCGAGATCACCACAAATACGGCCACTACCAGCAAGATCACCAGGAAGTTCACCTTGCCACGCCAATCGACTTCTTTAAAGGAGTGATAGCGGAAATTACTCACCATCAACAGACCGGCAACGGCCGTAACCAGGGCCACCAATATACCTATATCATGCCCTGAGACGCCGTAGCCCTGCCCCAGCCAGACACTGCCGGCAATAAGAGCCGCTGCGGCCGGACTGGCAAGACCTTGGAAGAAACGTTTATCGGCCACTCCTACTTGGGTATTGAAGCGCGCCAGACGCAAGGCAGCACCGGCGCAATAGACAAAGGCCGCCAGCCAACCTATTTTGCCCAATTCAGAAAGCCCCCAGTTATAGGCTATCAAGGCCGGAGCCATACCGAAGGACACCATATCTGCCATCGAGTCGTACTCGGCACCAAAGGCACTCTGAGTGTTGGTCAAACGCGCCAGACGACCATCCAGTCCATCGAATAACATGGCAACAAATACAGCAATAGCCGATGCCTCAAAGTGCCCATTCATGGAAGCGATAACAGCATAGAAGCCCGAGAACAATCCTGCCGTTGTCATCAGATTGGGTAACAGATAGATGCCACGGGTTTTTATTGTTGGCTTGGATAAATTTTGCATACACTTAACCTGATGGTGTAATAAAGGTCTATAGCGGCAAAGATAACACACTTGCTCAGACAAGCTCACCCTGCAGAAACGGAAACAGACAATGATAAGGATCAGCCTATTTATGGCTCTGCTGGCATTACTCGGAGCCAACGCTGCCTCGGCAACGCCCATCTATACTTGGGTCGATGAAAATGGCGTTACCCACTACAGCCAAGAGCCGCCGCCACAACAACAAGCCACCGAACTGGACAGCCAAAATCTGCAACCCGCCAGAATTGGCACGGTCGCACCGCAGCGAAAAGATGACGTTGTGCAGGAAACTGAGTCTGAGAAACAGGCCAAATTGATCAAGGAGAAAGATGCGGCCCAGGCTCAGGCTATTTGTGATAAGGCCAAATTCCAATTGGATGTACTCAATACCCACACCAGACTGCAACGTAAAGATGAGGCCTCCGGTGAAATGATTAAGATGACAGAAGAAGAACGGCAGGCGCAGATAAAGGAGCAGCAGGAAAGAATTCGGCTGTTTTGCCAAAGAAACTAGCCAGCAAGGCCAGAGAAGAATAAGCTCAAGTAGCAAAAAGGAGCGCCGCGGCGCTCCTTTTTATTCACTGAAGTTGACTTACTTAGCGAAGTCTACACCCAGTTTGATATCCGCCTTCAAGGTATCCAGCATGGCATCACGGGCATTGGTTTCAAACGCACTCAGCTCTCCATACGGCAGAACCTTTTCGATACCATTCTTGCCGAGTACCACTGGCTGGGCAAAAAATTCAGCGTGCTCACTGCCACCATCAACATAGGCGCACTCGATCACATTGGCTTCCCCCTGCAGACCGCGGATCAGCGACAGACCGAAACGGAAAGCGGCCTGGCCCATGGACAGAGTTGCGCTGCCGCCACCGGCTTTGGCTTCAACCACTTCAGTGCCGGCGTTTTGAATACGCTTGGTCAGGGCAGCAACTTCTTCATCAGAGAAGCTGACACCTTCAACCTGAGACAACAGAGGCAGAATGGTCACACCGCTGTGGCCGCCAATCACATTGACTTTAACATCGGCGACGTTCAGCCCTTTGGCTTCGGCGATAAAGGTTTCAGAGCGGATGACATCGAGAGTCGTCACACCGAACAGGCGGTTCTTGTCGTAAACACCGGCTTTTTTCAGTACTTCAGCAGCAATGGCCACAGTGGTGTTCACTGGGTTAGTGATGATACCGATCAGCGCCTTGGGACAAGTCGCGGCCACTTTTTCAATCAGGTTACGGACGATACCGGCATTGATATTGAACAGATCAGAACGATCCATGCCCGGCTTACGGGCAACACCGGCAGAAATCAGCACCACATCGGCACCTTCCAGTGCAGGCGTAGGGTCTTCACCGGCAAAACCTTTAACTTCAACTGCTGTCGGGATATGGCTCAGATCCACGGCAACCCCAGGCGTTACGGGGGCGATATCATAGAGTGACAGCTGAGAGCCGGCAGGCAATTGGGTTTTCAACAGAAGGGCAAGAGCCTGGCCGATACCACCAGCAGCACCAAGTACAGCAACTTTCATAGTTATCTCCGTCAATTCTCGGAATTATGTGTGACATAGATCTAATTCTGTGATGGCGCAACATTAAAGGATCGTCACAAAAATAGCAATTATCCCTTAGTCATATGACTCTGTTTCATCAAAAGCTGAATTAACTTCAGCGTTTTCTACTGCCCACTGAGGCTTCTTTTACCCACCAAATGACCTGCATTGCATTTTTATGCATACATCTTGGGTATTTGTTGACACTTATCCGTTTGATATGCAGAATGGCCGGGATTTTCTGAATAACGACAGAAGAAGATGATGCAAGCAAGCAAAAATCAGGATGAGCTAATCAGAACCTTCAAGGCTCTGCTTAAAGAGGAGCGCTTCGGCTCCCAGAGTGAAATAGTCAATGCACTGCAAGCCGAAGGCTTTGCCAATATTAACCAGTCCAAAGTCTCGCGCATGCTGAGCAAGTTCGGTGCCGTGCGCACCCGTAACGCCAAGCAGGAGATGGTCTACTGCTTACCGGCTGAACTAGGGGTACCTACTGCCGGCAGCCCGCTGAAGAATCTGGTATTGGATGTGGATCATAACCAAGCCATGATAGTGGTGCGTACCAGCCCGGGCGCGGCGCAGTTAATTGCCAGGCTGTTGGACTCCATCGGCAAGCCAGAAGGTATTCTGGGCACTATCGCCGGTGATGATACTATCTTTATCTGCCCTTCCAGCATCAAGACCATTGATGAAACCCTGGAAACAGTGAAGTCGCTGTTCAATTACACAGACTGAGTTGAAAATGCCATAAAAAAACGCCCTCATTGAGGGGCGTTTTTTTCGTTATCGCGCTATTAATCATCAAACTGGATCATGAAATCCAGAGATGGGGCAAAGAAAGAGGAACCAGTTACCGCCTGAGTAAAGTGCATCAGGTGATCATGGTGTCCTTCTCCGTCACCGAAAACCATACTGTGAAGCATCTTTTCGAAATGGTTAGGTGTCTTACAGGTGGAGATAAACATCAAACCCTGCTGTTTTACAGAACCATAGGGCATGCTCTGACGCAGGATCTCCATCGACTCACCATTGTCATACTTGAGATTTACCCGCTTGATATGTGCCGTCAGCGGTTTGTCTTCCGAGGCGTACTCTATGTTGTCCTGCTTGGTGCGGCCTATGATGTCTTCCTGCTTTTTCTGCGGCAGTCTGTGCCACTTACTCAAATTGTGGACATATTTCTGTACATGAATGTAGCTACCGCCGCGAAATGCATCGTCTTCATCACCTACCAGGGCCACAGCTTGACGGCCTCTGCCCTTGGGGTTTTCTGTGCCATCGACAAAACCGGTCAGATCGCGGCTGTCCATAAAGCGGAACCCGCGCTCCTCCTCTTCCAGTTCAGCCAACCCTTCCAGCATTTCGTTGACCTCATTGGCCACCAGATGAAGAATATCTAGGCGATCACAACGCAGGTGAATAAAAATATCGAACTCTATTGCCGGCGCATCCCGGTTACCCGACTCCATAGCAGGAAATGGCCTGAGTTCAGCCGGTCTGCTTCCCGGATAGAGGTGATCCCAAAAGTTGGCACCAATCGCCACAAAGGCGTTAAAGGCACTGTCGGCATACTGATCTGCCAGCTCATACAAATACTGGGCGACATTGGCCAAGCAAGGACGCAGTTGTGACTCCCCGCCTTCGTTGGCATTGAACATCAGATAAACGCTGTGCAGATTTCCCTCAGCGCAGATTCCCAGTTGTTCCCGTGGCATAACCTGTGTATCCATTTGCAATCTACCCTTTCAGATTAATTCATCTTCGGCCTTATTATCCGCAACTTGAGCATTAATTTGAATTAGCTCACGCACGTTTTTGCCGATTGCTTTCAATAACCTGATGCCTGCCCGTCTTTACGGGACTCGGACGCTCCCCGATAAACGCCGCTTTCAACATTGATACCTATGGCCTGATAACCACCAAAAGCCCCGAGAGAATCACTCAAAGTATGTCCCTTTTTCATCAGCTCACGGCGGGTTTCCATGGAAAAGCCCGACTCGAGACTGATATAACCGCCATCTGTCATTTGCTCGCCGGTCGGTTGGCTGGAACCTGTATGCAGTATTCTCGGAGCATCGCCCGCCTCCTGCAGGTTGAGGCCAAAATCAATCAGATTAATCATGATCTGAGCGTGCATCTGGGGTTGGGTGGCTCCCCCCATGACACCAAAGCTGAGCCAGGGCTTGCCATCTTTGGTGACAAAGGCCGGAATTATGGTATGAAACGGTCTCTTACCCGGTGCATAAGAGTTGGCACGCCCGGGAGTGAGATCAAACAGCTGACCCCTGTCCTGCAGCACAAATCCCAAATCCGGAGGCGTCATGCCTGAGCCCATACCTCGATAATTGCTCTGGATGAGGGACACCATATTGCCTTCTTTATCGGCGGTAGTGAGATAGATGGTATCACCGTGTAAAAGATTGGGATTACCCGGCTCAACACTGGCAGAGGCTTTATCAGCATCGATAAGCTTGGCTCTGGCATAGTTGTATTCTTTGGAGATAAGTGACGCTACCGGCACTTCGGCAAAGTCCATGTCGGCGTAGAACTTGGCTCGGTCGGCAAATGCCAGCTTTTTTGCTTCCACGAAATGATGCACATATTCGGCGCTGTCCAGCCCCATGGCCTTGAGATTAAATGGCTCCAGGGTTTTAAGGATCTGCAGTGCCGCTATTCCCTGGCCGTTGGGCGGCAGCTCCCAGATATCATAGCCCCGATAATTAACCGATACAGGCTCAACCCACTCACTCTTGTGAGAAGCGAGATCTTCATAGGAAAGATAACCGCCCTGTTGTTGCATATAGGCGGCAATACTGCGGGCTATCTCTCCTTTGTAAAAGACGTCCCGGCCCCCCTTGGCAATTTTTTCATAGCTGTTTGCCAAAGCCGGGTTTCGAAACAATTCACCGACGGCCGGCATGCGGCCGCCTGGCATATAGGTTTCTTTAAACCCCGGGTATTTGGCCAGCTTTTCACCGCTGCGAGCCAGATAGAAGGCGATGAGCTCGGAAACCGGAAATCCTTCACGGGCATAATGAATAGCCGGCGCCAGGTTATCCTTCATAGGCAATTTGCCGAACTTGTCATGCAGTTCATACCAGCCATCCACGGCACCGGGCACGGATACGGGCAAAGGCCCATAAGGCGGCAGATGCTCAAGCCCTTTGGCCTTGAGCATCTCCAACGTCAGAGAAACCGGACTTCGGCCAGACGCATTAAGCCCATAGAGCCGCTGCTCTTTGGCGCTCCAGACAATGGCAAAAAGATCGCCGCCTATGCCAGAGCCAGTAGGCTCCACCAACCCCAGCATGGCATTGGCGGCAATCGCGGCATCCACGGCACTGCCTCCTTGTTTGAGAATATCGACCGCCACCTGAGTCGCCAGTGGTTGGCTGGTTGCCGCCATACCATTGACCGCATAGACTTCAGAGCGGCTCGCAAAGGCCGCGCCCGTGATTCTGTCCATCGCCATGCTTCCTGTGCTGCAGAAAACAGCCAAACTCCCGATGACGCCGAGTAACAGCTGACGACATGAGCTGTTGCTGATATTCCGTATCCCTTGTGCGTCCTGCATTTTATTATTGCTGTGGTTATGCATCTCGCCTCCGCTCTCATCCCGGAGCGGCGCAAGGGCGAGTCCGGGGTTCAGTGAATACCTATGATGAGTTCAATCAAACCGATTGCTTGGTATAACACAGAGACAAACAAATTATCACCCACAGCAAACTTATGAAACAATTGTTATTAACAGCCATTACCGAACAACACCAGCGGATGTTCCAGTGCCGACAGCCTGACTCTCTGCCCTGGAGAAAACTGTACCTGATGACTACGAACCTCGAGTATGACTCCCTCTTGCTGCACATCATAGTGGCAAACATTGCCCAGAAAACGCCGCTCGGTAACCACAGCCAGCCCCTGTTCGTCGGGTCGTAACTCCAACTGCTGTGGCCGCAGCAACAACTCGCCCTGCCAGTTCAGTGGCAAACCATGGGGCAAAGAGCTCTTAAGGCGGCCGATTTGAGTATCGACACAGTGTTCGCAGCTGACCTGGGCCTTAAGATAATTACCACTGCCGAGAAAGTCCGCCACATAGCGATTGACCGGGTTGGCATAGAGAGTTTCAGCACTGCCTTGCTGCACTATTTTTCCATCTTCAAACAGCGCCAGGGTATCGGCAAAAACAAAGGCCTCATCCTTACTGTGGGTCACAAATACGGCGCTGACGTTACGGCTCTTGAGGATCGCGCGAATCTCCAGCATCAGCTCGCCGCGTACCTGGGCATCTATGTTGGAGAAGGGTTCATCCAACAACAGCAGTTCAGGTTCATAGGCAAGCGCCCTGGCAATCGACACCCTCTGCTGTTGACCACCGGACAACTCGTGGGGATAACGTTCAGCAAGCCCCGGGAGCTTGACCAGATCCAGCATCTCCTCGAGCCGGCTCAGGCGCTGTGCCTTATTCAATCCCTTGACACCAAAGAGGATATTCTGCGCGACCGTCAAGTGGGGAAACAGGGCATAGTCCTGAAAGATCATCCCCACGCCACGCTCCTCTCCCGGAACCTGCAGCTTATCCGTGGTTACTGCACGGCCGCTGATATGAATTTCACCGGCGGAGACCGGCTGCAGTCCGGCAATGGCTCTGAGCAGAGTCGTTTTACCACAACCACTGGGTCCGAGCAGGGCGGCAATTTCACCGGCTTGCAAGGTAATACTCAGCCCTTTGAGCACCTGCAAGGCGCCATAATGGCTGTGGAGTTGCTTGACACTCAGGGTCGACATCAGTTGTTTTGCTCCAGCGAACGGTTGAGGTAAATCAAGGGCACCAGCCCCACCAACACAATGACAATAGCCGCCAGCGCCCCCTGCTCCAACTGCTCATCGGAGACGTATTGGAACACTTGGGTGGCCAGGTTGTGAAACCCGACAGGGCTTAGCAGTAAGGCAGCCGGCAACTCTTTCATCGCCTCGATAAATACCAGCAGCAGAGCGGCAAAAATACCGCTGCGCAGCAGTGGCAGATGGATTAATGCCAGCACTTTACCCGGTGTCTTGCCCAGGCTGATGGCCGCCATGTCAAGAGAAGGCGACAGCCGTTTATAACTGCTCTCTATGCTGCCGATGGCGATGGCGGCAAAGCGAATACAAAACGCCAGCACCAGGGCGGCGATACTGCCGGTGAACAGCAGCCCCGGACCTTGGCGCTCGAACAGAGCGTAGAGATCATCGATTCTGAAATCGAGCCAGGTCAACGGAATAAGCACGGCAATCGCCAGCACTGTGCCCGGCAGAGCGTAGCCGGTACTGACCAGACGGGATGGCAACATGTCCCACTTTCGCGGGCTCAGGCGGCGAATGAACATCAAGAGGATAGCCAAAAGCAAACACAATACACTGCTGATGGCGGCAACCGTTAGGCTGTTGAGGCTGTACTGCCAAAAGTCGCTGTTCCAGCTCTGTTGCCAGTAATCCAAGGCGTAACTGCCGAGAATGACAAATGGCAAAACAAAAGCCAGTAGCAGCAACAGCGAGCAGTAGCCGAGCGCCAACCACTCACGCCAACCTTTGAGCCGGTAAGGCTCTGGCGCCTCCAGCAACAGCTGCTTTTGAAACAATTGCTGTTTGCGCCTCGCCATACGCTCCAGCGCAAACAGAGTAAAGACACCAAGCAACATCAATAGCGAAATTTTAGCCGCGGCCGCCAAGTCACCATAGGCTCGCCAGGTGTCGTAAACAGCCGTGGTCAGAGTGGATACCGCAAAATAATTGACCGTCGCCAAGTCAGCCATGGTTTCCATGGCCACCAGGGCGACACCGGCCGCCAGCGCCGGGCGCGCCATTGGCAGCGACAAACGCCAGAAACTCTGCCATGGCGAGCAGCCCATCACCTTGGCTGCATGCTGCAAACTTAAGGATTGCTCCAGAAAAGCGGTGCGCCCCAAGAGGTAAACGTAGGGGAAGAGTACCAGCGACAACATCACAGTGGCGCCGCCCAGAGTTCGAATATCGGGAAACCAGTAGTCGGTTACCGATTGCCAACCAAAACTTGCGCGTAAAAACCGCTGCACAGGCCCGGCATAATCCAGTAAATCGGTATACACATAAGCGACAATATAGGCCGGCATGGCCAGCGGCAACAACAGAGCCCACTGGAACAGGCGCCGGCCCCGAAACTCACAGCGCGCCACCAGCCAGGCAGCCGGCACCGCCAAAAGCAGACTGCCGACACTCACCCCCAACATCAGCCAGAAGGTATTGGCTATGTATGACGGCAACACAGTGGCAAACATCTGCCCAAAGCGGGTTTCACCCGGTTCGAACGCCTGCATGACCAGCGCCAGCAAAGGCGCCACCATAAGGCCGCAGACGGTAAACCCCGCCCACGACCAGCCCTTGGAGAAGGTCAGGATCACCGCTATTCCCCTACAACCTTTGCAAAAACGCCTTCAAGCTCAGAGATCAAACTTAACCTCATCGAGCAGTCTCAGCGCCGCCTGATGGTGCTCTGCCAATTTGTAGACAGGCAAGTCATCGGCTTTGAAGTCACCCCAGGATGCCACCAGTTCTGAGACAGGCACATCGACCTTGACCGGATATTCCATATTGACCTCGGCATAACTCTGTTGGGCGGCATCCGAAGACAGATACTCCATCAACTTGAGGGCATCGGCCGAGTTAGGTGCATGCTTGGCCAGCGCCATACCCGAGACATTGATATGGGCACCGCGATTTTCCTGGTTCGGGAAGTTGATTACCGCCGCTTCAGCCCATGGCCGCTGTTTGGGGTCTTGCAGCATCTTGCCATAGTAATAGCTGTTACCGATGGCGATATCACACAAGCCTTCTTTCACCGCCTGCACCTGCGCCCTGTCGTTACCCTGAGGCTTACGGGCCAAGTTACTCTTCAGTCCCTGAAGCCAACTCTTGGCATCGGCTTCACCGTGGTGGGCTATCATGGAGGCCACCAGCGCTATGTTGTAGGGATGCTTGCCACTACGCATACAAACCTTGCCCTTGTAGCGGGCATCGGCCAGGTCTTCATAGTTGATCGCCAGCGGCCCGAGGCGCTCATTGCTGGAATAGAGATTACGCACTCTCATGGTTAGGGCGTACCAGTTTCCTTCTGGATCCCGGTATTGGGCCGGAATATTCTGCTTGAGCGTGTCGCTTTCCACCTGTTTGACCAACTGCTTGTCCACCAATTCCTGCAAACGGGAAAAGTCAGACGTCAGCACCAGATCCGCCGGTGATAAGCGTCCTTCACGGGCCAATCTATCGGCGATGCCATCTTTGGCAAACACAAAATTAACCTTCACCCCGGTAGCCTGACTGAAGTCATCCAGAATGGGCTTGACCAAAAACTCCTGACGATAGGAATAAACCGTCACCTCACCGGCGGCGGCCACCGGCAGCGTCACGCTGGATGCGGCCAACGCACTGCAAAGTATCAGACCTGTTTTGTAGCTCATATTCTTCGGCACTCCATATTGGGATGAGTAATTTAATGAGAACTATTTCTAATCCACTTTGTTTTCAGCCTAGTGCAAAAATTCTGGCAAGGGGAATACAAATGAAATAGACAGAATGGCAGCGGCTGGGAGCAAAGCGATTGGAATCGGCCGAATTGTCGCAAACTAAACTAAACTGAACCTTAAAACCCATGCATGGCGAGGGGGAAAACGCCTTGGATATGTTGGAAATCTTGCTGGCTGTGGTGTCTTTGCTACTGATATTGTTTCTGTTCCGCCACAGATTAAGGCCAGGAAAGCGACGGCTGGCCAAACCTGTTACGCCGCAGGAAAAGCAGTATCACTGTGTCTCCATAATGTTGACACCAACTGCCTGCCAGGCGATAAGAGTGCTTGAAGGCAAGCGTTTTTTGTCGAAGGAGGCGCCCAGGCTTCCCTTGCCTGAGTGTGATTGCAGCCAATGCGACTGCAAGTATCAACATCATGAAGATAGAAGGGTTCCCTTCAGCGACCGACGGCTGGATTATGGCATGAGCCATGATCTCTACGGTGCCTTCGGTGAAACCAACCGCAGGGACAACCCCAAGGGCAGGCGTTACTCGGACTTGGCCAAACCGCAAATTACCGAGAAATCATCCAGGACGAGTATCTCGGAAACTCTGCCTGAGTGACGCCGATTCCTGCCAGTGTGCCAGGGCAGGCACTACTTTACGCCAATCGAGATCCGGATGACGAAAATCAAGGTATTCGAGTAGCACCAATAGCAGCACCTGCCTGGCATCGAGTGGACCGCTCGCGATGATTCCCTGACGCTCCACCTCCATCAAGGCTCTGAGCAGGGCCTGCTCGAAACGGCCGCTCCAGAAAGGAGAACGAACCCCCTCCTCTTCACGCATCTGTTCCTGCCTTAAGCCAACGGCGCTATCCAGCGCGCCTTTGAGCAGTGAGAACTGACACTCATAGGCCCAGTTTCTGGATGGCCCAAAGAAACGATCCTGGCCGAATTTGTCGTCCAGAAAGCGGACAATGACTTCGCTGTCGAACATTGCGGCGCCATCGTCCAAAAGCAGACAGGGAATTTTCCCCAAGGGGTTAACTGACAGTAACTCGTCACTGTTATCGAAGGGATTGACCAGCTTTTCATCCAGCGCCAAACCCAGCTCGCGGGCAATGACCCTGACCACGCGGGCATAAGGCGAAGCTGTAGAGTAATAGAGCTGCATCCAGACTCTCCTGTTACCAGTATTTTTCGACTGTTATCTGTCCGGGGGCCCGGCGCAGGTTTTTGGCCAAGCCTTTATCGATAAGTGCCGCCGTAGCCCCCTGGATCATTCCGGGATTACCACAAAGCATCAATTGCGAGTCCTTTGCACTTATGCTCAGCCCGGCCTTGGCCTCTATCTCACCGCTTTGCAACCCATCCGGGATGCGACAACGCAGCGCACCGTCAAAGTCTTCACGAGTGACACTGGGCACAAACACAAATTGCTCGTGATAGGTCTGTTGATAGCCGCGGATCTTATCGAGATAGGCGAGATCCTGCACTTCTCTTACCCCGTAAACCAGAACCACTTTATCAAACCGTTGCCAAGGCTCCTGAGTATCCAGCATGGAAAGAAACGGCCCCACAGCAGTACCTGTTGCCAAAAACCACAGGTGGCGCCCCTGTAATTCCCCTTTGGGGATCTCATCCAGGGTCATAAAGCCGGTGGCTTTGTCTGTCACACTAATACTGTCACCCGGCTGCAAAGATTGCAGGTCTGGCGACAACTGGCCTTGATCTACCGCCACCGCCAGTATTTCAAGATAGTCGGCCCCAGGGGCATTCACCAGAGAATAGGCCCGGGCGATACGTTTATCATCCCGCACCTGACTGAGTTTGATAAACTGGCCGGCAATAAACGGCGCTATCTCGGCGGCTATCCTCAGGCTGAATAACTTGCTGTTCCAATCGATACGCTCAATGACCCGACCTTCAGTCCACATAGCTTCTCCTTAGGTAACACAAGACGATTATTGCAGCATAACTCCATATTCAGCCAACAAAAACCCCTCATAGTGAGGGGTGTTATCTGCAGGTAAGGTTTCGCGTGAGCTCAATTATTCCTGCTCTGTGCTAAAGCTGTCTCTGAATGCCTGCAACCCTTGCTGTACCAGGGAGTAAGTTTCATCTACCCCGGCCTTGATATCGCCTTCCAGCACCTTGAGCCCGGAGAGAATATCCGTCGCCTCTTTAAAGCCCTGATCTATGGCGCCGCCTATAACGTCCATAAAACCGGACAGCTGACTGTCAAAATCCATGCTGGAATTTTGCTGCTGGTAGACACTGAAGAACTGAGTGGCAAAACCGACAATTCTGTCGGCCGTGGCCTCGGGAGAAGTATCTATCTGCTGATCCTGCACCTGCTGCAGGGCATTTTCCCCCATGTAAGGTGCCAGTTCTTCATTGATGGCCTCAATCGCGGCGCGATATAAGAGACTCATGGGTTCGTTGCCGCTATTGAGGCTTACCTCCTCCTGCGCCGCCAGAATAGCGTTATTCATCAACTGCTGGCTGACATGGCGGGCGCTCTTGCTGCTGGCGACTTCAGATACCGCCTTGCCATGATTCCCGTCCAGTTGTTGGGTCTTGTCCTTGGCCACCTCAGATACCTGAGCGCCATGATTGCGGATTTCCATCTTGGTTTCCTCGTATGAAAAGCGTATCTCAGGTTAATTATCGACCAGCTCAGTAATTAGTTTAGCGATTGTTTACCCAGACCGATAGTCTGAGCTATGATCCCGCATGCTATTTAAGTATTTGATAGGAAATAAAAATGGTAAGAATTTTCCTACTGCTTTGTCTTTCTGTGTTTTTTAGCTTGCCATCCCTTGCCGCTGACACCAATCAAACCATATTTCTGGTTAGGCACGCGGAAAAAGCCCAGGGAACCGATCCCGGGCTGACAGCCGCCGGTAAGGCGCGAGCCGAGGCTCTGGCCGAGGCATTACGGGACACCCAACTGCAAAGGCTGATGTCGAGTGAGTTTCGCCGTACTCAGGAAACCCTGGCGCCGATTGCAACAGCCAAACAACTCAGGATAGAAGTGTTTCCAGCCAAAGCCGGCTTGGAGGCTCACATCAATGCCATAGCTGATGCGGTTAAAGCCAGCCAAGGCAATGTGCTGATCGCCGGCCACAGCAATACAGTTCCGGCCATCATTAAGGCTCTGGGTGGCCCCCTGGTTAGCCTGAATGAGCAGCAATACGACCAACTGTTTATTCTCACCTTGGGAGAACAGGGGCCCACAGGCCTGGTAACCACCCACTTTGGCAGTCAATAAGGATAGAAGATGCGCGAGCAAAACTGGTTTATGTGGGGGCTGGAACTGTTTTCCGGCCTATTTCTGATAGTCGTCGGCTTAGGGCTTTTGGTGATCACTTACATGTATATCGCCGATGTGATGCAAACCAAGCAGGCGGTGCGGCATAACTACCCTGTTGTAGGCCGATTCAGATATTTCTTCGAGAAAATGGGCGAATTCTTCCGCCAGTACTTTTTTGCCCTCGATCGGGAAGAACTCCCCTTTAATCGCGCCGAGCGTAGTTGGGTATATCGGGCGGCGAAAAATGTTGATCGCACCATAGCCTTCGGCTCCACCAGGCCACTGGAAGCCAACGGCAGTATCATGTTTATGAATACGGCCTTCCCAACGCTGGATCAAGACGTTGTGCCACCAACGCCTGTGGTTATTGGCCCGGACTGTGAACATCCCTTTGCCACCAGCGCCATTTGCCATATTTCCGCCATGAGCTTTGGCGCCCTCTCCCGCCCGGCTGTTACCGCCCTTTCCCATGGTGCGGCTCAGGCAGGATGCTGGCTCAACACAGGGGAAGGCGGCCTCAGCGCCCACCACCTCAAGGGAAATTGCGATCTGGTGTTTCAGATAGGTACCGCCAAATATGGTGTTCGCAATGCCGAAGGCCACCTGGATGATGACAAGCTCAGGGAAGTGGCCGCTCACTCTCAGGTGAAAATGTTCGAAATCAAACTCAGTCAGGGAGCCAAGCCAGGCAAAGGCGGAATTCTTCCCGGGGTGAAAGTAACCGAAGAGATAGCCACCATTCGCGGCATCCCTGTCGGACAGGACTCCATCAGTCCCAATGGTCATATTGAATTTCACCATGTCGGCGACATTCTCGACATGATAGCCAGAGTCAGGCAAGTGACAGGCAAACCCACAGGGATCAAGGCAGTCTTGGGTGATATCCACTGGTTGGAAGATTTTCTGGAAGAGATTAACCAACGCGGCCATGAATCGGCTCCCGACTTCTTCACCCTCGACAGCGCCGATGGCGGCACAGGCGCGGCGCCGCAAACTCTGATGGATTACGTTGGCCTGCCGCTGAAAGAGAGTCTGCCATTGCTGGTGGATCATCTTCGCCGCCATGGATTGAAGCAGAGGATTAAAGTGATTGCCTCGGGCAAGCTGATCACCCCTTCCAGAGTCGCCTGGGCACTGGCTCTTGGCGCAGACTTCATCGCCTCTGCCAGAGGTAACATGTTTGCGCTGGGATGTATTCAGGCATTGCAGTGCAACAAGGATACCTGCCCTACCGGGATAACCACCCACAACAAGAAGCTGCAACAGGGTTTGGATCCCAGAGACAAATCCACCCGAGTCGCCAACTACAACAAGGCATTACACCATGACCTGGGGATGCTGGCCCATTCCTGTGGAGTCAGTGACCCAAGACAGCTCAAGCCACATCATGTCAGAGTCGTCACTCAAAATGGTCTGTCTGTGTCCTTGGATAAATATTACGCTCACTTCGATCAATAAAGATAATTTAGCTGTCACTAAAGTATAATAGTGGGTAGATTGTGCGTTATGTCACAAAAGTGGTAAGATCTTACTCCTAGTCAAGACTTGCCACTTCCAGAGGATTTTGAAGTGAAAATGACATTTGTCAGTCAGGTCCCCAAGCCGGAAACGAGCAAAACTGCATCGCTCAGCTGCAAGAATTGCAGCCGTTTGATTGAGATTGAGGGAGAGATGCTCTGTTATCGCGGCGGTAAAATAACTGAACTGACGCCGGTAAACGAAGCGAAAAATGGTTTCAACCTACTGTGCGACGGCTGGCAAGCCGACCGCAACCAAACCAAGAAATAGGATCAACTCAGGCTCAGCTGCGCAAAACCCCTTGCGACTGAGCCTGCTTTCTTGACTCACTGATAATCCCTTCCAACGCCGCATTAAAGGTTTCCGCAGATACCATAGACAGAGTCAGGCCGCGGGTGGAAACTCTCAGTCCAGCACGTAACTCAGTATGCAGTTGATTGAGGGCAACTTCGTCCATACCCCGCTTTTTCAGATTATCTGCCAAACTGTTCCAGTCTGTACGGACTTTGTCCTGCATTCCTTCGATATTGACCTGCAATACAATGTTTTCCATCTGTGCTGCCCCCAGGCTGACGCTACTTCGGAGCATCAAGTATGCGGCAGCCAGCCTGAATCAATGCTGAACTTGCACCGACTCATCTGCCTGTTTTGTGTGCTGGATCCGCCACAAACGAGCATAATATCCATCGGCGGCCAACAGGTGGTCGTGGGTGCCTGACTCAACCAACCGACCTTGATGCAACACTAAGATTTTATCGGCATCCACCACAGTCGACAGCCTGTGGGCAATCACCAGACTGGTATGGCCCTTGGCAACTTCATCGAGCGCCTTGAGAATAGCCCTCTCGGAGCGGCTGTCCAGTGACGAGGTGGCTTCATCGAAGATCAGTATCGGCGAGCGCTTCAATATCGCCCTGGCAATAGCCACTCGCTGCTTTTCACCGCCGGAGAGTTTCATGCCTCTCTCACCCACCTTGGTCTGAGCCTGCTGTGGTAATGTCTCAACAAACTGCTTCAGATGGGCCAACTCTATCGCCTGCCAAATCTCGGCGTCAGAAGCATCGGGGCGGCCATAGCGAATGTTTTCAAACAGAGTATCGTTAAACAGCACTGTATCCTGAGGCACTATGGCGATGGCCCGGCGCAGTGCATCTTGGGTCATGTCGCGAATATCTATACCATCGACCCGAATCGCCCCTTGGCTGACATCGTAAAAACGGAACAGCAAGCGTACCAACGTCGATTTACCGGCGCCGCTTTCACCCACTACAGCCACCTTCTGCCCGGGTTCTATCTCAAAACTCACGCCCTTGAGTATCTCCCTGTCACCATAGCCAAAGCCAACCGAGTCAAAACTGACTCTGCCCTCTGTCGGCACGATATCCTTGGCCACTGGGTTATCTTTTACCAGCGGAGTCTTATCCAGCAGCGAGAACATCCTTTCAATATTGGCCAAGGCTCCACGAATCTCACGATACACAAAACCCAGGAAGTTGAGCGGCATAAAGAGTTGCATCATAAAGGCGTTGATCAACACAAAATCACCCACTGTCATCTGCCCCCGGGTCACTTCAAAAGCCGCGAGCCCCAGCATCAAGGTCATGGCAACAGCAATAATTGTGGCCTGACCGGCATTGAGAGCAAACAGCGACAGGCGATTCTTGCGTTTGGCCACCTCCCAATCCGCCAAAGCCTTGTCATACTCATTCGCCTCATAGGCTTCATTATTGAAGTACTTGACGGTTTCATAGTTAAGCAAACTGTCGATAGCACGGGTATTGGATACAGAGTCGGCCTTTGCCGCCTCACGTACATAGGCGGTGCGCCACTCGGTGGCTATCACAGAGAACATGCCATAGGCCAACACGGAGCAGAAGGTAATCAGCGCAAACCAGATGCCGTAATTCCACAGCAAAATGGCCACCACCATCAGGATTTCCAGCAGGGTAGGTACTATGTTGAACACCATAAAGCGCATCAGAAAACTGATGCCGCTGGTGCCGCGCTCTATGTCCCTCGATAATCCGCCGGTGCGTCTGTCGAGATGAAACCCAAGATCCAGCCGGTGCATATGTTCAAATACCTGCAACCCCAGGCGCCGTATCGCTCTCTCTGTTACCCTGCCAAAGAGGGTATCCCTGATCTCTCCCGTGAGTGCATTAACCAATCTCAAGCCGCCATAAGCCAAAACCAGCGCCAAGGGCACGGCCAACAGCTGCGCCGTTTGTTCGCCGCCAAGGCCATCTACCAAATGCTTCAGCAGGAAAGGCAAGCCGACACTGGCGAGCTTTCCCACAACAAGACACGACAGCGCCAGGATAATCCGGCCCTTGTATTCCAGCAGATAGGGCCAGAGAAGTTTGAGCACTTGCCAGTTGAGCTTATCGACGGGACCTTCAAAGTAGAGAGTTGGACGCATACATCTTGCCAGGGGAAAAGAGTGACTCGAGTGTAGCAGTGACCAGGACTCAAGTCTGCGATCTGTTTGGCTGCCCACTCGGAAATAATCACAGCAACTAGCACTTTAGAATGACAAAAATAACATTAGACCTAGACTAAATGACTAGTAACGGAATTTTTATCGCCAAAATCACCTCAAAGAAGCGAAAGATGGTTATGCATGAAAAAAGAATTTGGTACTCTTTCCAGCTATTGAGTACGGGCAGCAACAAGTGTTCAAAAAATGTCAAACAAACCGGCCCGCACCGATTTTTACCGTATATTTTGAAGGAAATCTTATGTTGGATTCAAAAGTTCAATACCCGCCCCTGCCGCTGATCCAAACCTGGGTATGGATGATGATCGAATCAGGCAACCCCGAGATCCAGGAAAAAGGCCGTAACAACCTGATAGCTTCCTTTGGCAGTCTGGCCAAAGCCAACGAATATTTGGCACAGCAAGCCCAAAAATAAAGGCGCCGATGGCGCCTTTATCTATGTAGTAGAAACATTCAACCCTGACGGCGTTTAAGCACGCTGTCGTTGAGCATTGACAGCAGCCTCTCTGTATCATCCCAACCAATGCAGGCATCGGTAATGCTCTGGCCATAACAAAGAGGCTGTCCGGGTTTGAGATCCTGACGTCCTTCCACCAGATGACTCTCCACCATCACCCCAAAAATTGCCTGCTGTTTGGCGGCAATCTGGCCGCAGACATCTTCAGCTACCAACATCTGACGCCGGAAGTCCTTACTGGAGTTGGCATGGCTGAAATCAATCATCACCTTGGGTTTCAGGCCGGCACTCTCAAGCTGAGAACATATCTGGGCCACATGGGCCGAGCTGTAGTTGGGCTCGCGTCCACCGCGCAGAATGATATGGCAGTCATCATTCCCCTTGGTTGACACAATCGCCGAATGGCCAAACTTGGTCACAGACAGGAAATGGTGTGGCGCACTGGCGGCCCCAATGGCATCTATCGCCACCTTGATGGTGCCATCTGTACCGTTTTTGAATCCCACAGGGCAAGAGAGGCCCGATGCCAACTCCCGATGAACCTGGGACTCTGTGGTACGGGCTCCGATGGCGCCCCAACACATGAGGTCGGCCATATACTGCGGGGTAATCATATCGAGAAACTCACCCGCGGTTGGCACCTGGCTGTCATTCAATTCGAGCAGTAGTTTGCGGGCAGTTCTCAGGCCGTCGTTGAGCTTGAAGCTGTTATCCATGTAGGGATCGTTAATCAGCCCCTTCCAGCCCACTGTCGTTCTGGGTTTTTCAAAATAAACCCGCATCACCACTTCCAGTTGATCCTGATAGGCCGTTCTGAGCTTGGCCAGACGCGCACCATACTCCAACGCCGCTTCAGGGTCGTGAATAGAGCATGGCCCTATCACCACCAGCAGGCGATCATCCTGTCCCTGAAGAATTCTGTGAATATTTTCCCTGGCCTTAAAGACAGTTGAGGAAGCGCGCTCGGTTGCCGGAAATCGTTCCAGAATGGCTATCGGTGGCAGTAACTCTTTAACTTCATTAATCCGTACATCATCATTCTGGTAATACATAAATGTCACACTACTCCGGCTATTGATAAGAATCTCTTGTTTTGGATAACAGTTTCAATCTATCCGTTATATTCAACCAATGCAATTGACTTATATGGGTTTACAGGCAAATCTGCCCTTTTATTGTTTTTTGTATGGCAATCTTATGATTTAATAAAAAATTCTTTAAGTGTGGTATTGCAAACGAAAGAGATGTTCAGCAACCAATGGGCAGTAAAACAGGCAAACAGCCTATAGGCCCCAGGAACCGAATTATAATTACACCTGATACCCAGTAACCCAAGGCCAACTGTGATCCGACTCTGTCTGCTATCTGTACTCTTGCTGATGCCTCTTGCCCAAGCCAAGTCGCAGGCCAATCGGTCGGTGACCTTTTCCACCAGTTTCTCCATCGCGCCTTTTTTTACCGAAGACCGCCACAATGGCATCCAATACCAGTTACTGAAACAGGCCTTACAACACAGGCAACTCACCTTGGGAGATATCGCTTTTACGCCCCCCAAACGCGCCTTGCGGCTGCTGTTGGCCGGCCAGGTCGATTGCCTTATCAATGCGCCGCCCGGACTCAAAGGGATGCACTACACCCCGAGCCTGCTCAGTTACCAAAACAGCATCTTTCTGCTCGCCGATAACCAGAGAATCATTGAGCAAGTCGCCGATCTTTCCCATATGCGCCTGGCGGCCTTTCAAAATGCCAGCCACTATCTGGGAGCGGAATTTGCCAAGATGGCTCGCCTGAATCCGGATTACAGTGAAATTGCCAATCAGAGTAATCAGGTGGCTATGTTGCTGGGTAATAGAGTTGAGGCAATAGTGTTGGAAAGGCGAATTTTTGCCTATAACTATCAAAAACTTGCTGAGAAAAAGGACTCACTTCCTCCTGTAAGGGAAGTATTGCTGTTCGAAGAGGCCCCACGCTTTCTGGCTTGCCGGGATCCTGAGATAGCCGCCGAAATAACCGCCGGTATCGAGTGGCTTTATGAGCAGGGAGTTGCCGAGCGTATTCTGGCCGAACCACCACAGTTTGATGACTGACAATATTCAAACCCGTGTAGTTTTCCATCAGGCTTTATTTATCTGAAAAAGCAGCAGATAAATAAAGTCAAAACTAAAATTCAAACACAATCCCACATAAAACCCTCTTCAGACAATCAAATATTCCGCATAAAGTCTTGCCGCCTTAACATATCGAAGTTAGCTTAATTAGCGGATAGACATACTTATCCGTTCAACAAAATAATGACAATCAACAAGAGAAATGCGACATGAAAATATCCACCACCCTTATGATGTTGGGTCTTTGTAGTGTCTGCTCCCTGAGTCATGGCGCCACCGGCGTCGCCTTTGTCCATGGAACAGGAAAACAAACCGATGCCCTGAACGATTACTGGACCCGCGAGTTTGTCGATTCAGTTCGTCAAGGTATCAGCACCCCGAGTAACTATCAGGTCATCAACTGTGACTTCGAGCAATATATGTGGGATGAGGCCGCTGCCGGCTGTCTGGTCGATCAGCTGCAGAGCTTTATCAACGCCCGCAATCTGGATCAACTGATCCTCATCACCCACTCCAATGGCGGCAACATAGTGCGCTGGGTCTTGTCCAATCCCACCTGGGATGGACGTTATCCAGCTGTGATCAACAGCATCAGCCGAGTGATAGCGCTGGCTCCTTCCAGTGCCGGTACCCCACTGGCCGATGCCGTCACTCAAGGCAATGTGTTTGAAACCAGTCTCGGCTGGCTGCTCGGTTACGACAGCGATGCCGTCAAACAGCAGCAAGTGGGTTGGATGGCGCAATACAACAGTCAATGGCTGTACGGCACAGCCGGGCGCCCTTCTCTGGGTAAGCCTTTTGAAGCTGTTGTCGGCTCGGACGTGGAGTCGGCAGTTTGGGACAGCGACAGCTATTGCGGCGGCTATCAGTACCAGGTCGGGTTGGAGACTACCCAAAACTGGCTGGATAACTGCTCCGACGGTTTTCTTGAGTGCAGCTCCCAGAGTGCCGCCGGCAGTGTCTGGTTTACCGATAAGCAGAAAACCCGTGACAGAGAACCTTTGAGTCACCATCAAAGCCGCCGGGCCTGTTTTAATCTCGACACCCTTCTGCGCAATCATATCTGAGGACGTAAGTATGAAGATGCATATCAGCAAGACACCGCTGCTGGCAGCGATACTCCTGAGCCTCACGGGTTGCCAGGATGATGCCAAGGTAGAACAAAACCAGCAGCCCAAAAGCCTGACCTTGGCCATGGTGCCGCCCCAGGCAAACGATATCAAGGCTTCAGAAGAGCTAGATACAGGGCAATTGCCGCCCTTGAATACCTCCAGGGAAGATGTCAGCTTTGTCAGGGCGCTGTCAGGGGAGTATCAAGCCCAGTTGCCGGACAAAACCGCCAGTGCCAGCAGTGATGAATACTGGTTGATGGTTACAGGCACCGAGCTTAACCAAGGCATAGAGCTGCCATTAACCCAAGGCAGCAGCGTTATCCGTCTGGCTCCTCGCTGGGATAAAAGCAGCGGCGCCCCGACTGCCCCCAAGAGTATTGCTCCGGACGCAATTCAACTCAGCTCGGCCGCAGGCAAAACTGAGAACAAGCGTCTTATCCGCCGCGCCGTAGACTCTGAGTCTCTGACCAGCGCCGGGATGGATGATGACTCCAGTGCCCTGCTGCTGAGCTCAGATATCAAGCCCGGTCTCTATCGCCTGCAGGTCGCCGCAGCGCTGAACGCCACTGACAACTATCTGGTCAATGTCAAAGAGAAAGGCTCTGCCTATCGTCTCAAGTTAAGCACCCCATCATCACTCGAGGCCAACACCCATCTCGAGTTGGAGCTGGCGCTTGAGAACGATAAGGCCATGGGTTCACCTCGTTTGGCCAGTGCCCGGCTGCAGCAAGCAAGCGGCGAGCAAACCCCACTGCAACTCAGCCAAAGTGGCAACAGCTGGCGACTGCAAAATGAGCAGCTGCCCATGCCCTCAAGCAATGCGGGTTTCAGTGAATTGGTGGTCGATATTGAGACACAGGTGGATAACACCTTGGTACGACGAACAGTCAAGACCGCCTTCAAGCAGTTCTATCCATCGGCGCGGCTGGCACCCGAAATCAAAGTTGGTTGGCAAAATGGTCTGCCAAGTGCCCTCAACTTTACGCTGGAGCTGGCCCAAAGTGGTCGTTTTGGGGTGTCGGCAATACTCACAGGGATGGACTCCCAGGGGCGGGAAATCGCCATACTGCAGAGTGAAAGCGCAGCCTGGCTGACACAAGAGCAAAACAGTCTGCAGTTGCCTCTAAACCTTGAGCTAATCCAAAATTCGGGCTTAAAGCCGCCCTATGGTGTCAGGGCAGTTGAGCTCAAGGATATGGGGCAGATGGTGCGCTTGAGTTACCGTGATAAGGCGCTGAGTTTAGATGCCCTTTAAGACCAGCTTTCAGGCAGAGAGAAACTTATAGCCAAAAAGTAAAAAGCCCGATGCAGATGTCAGCATCGGGCTTTTTACTCTGCAGCTTGGCTTAACCGATTGCGCCTTTATAACCCCACTCTTTCAGCCAAGCTTTTGAATCAATGCCCTTCCATCGCATGCAACTTGGCCTGATAGCGTTTTTTCTGCTCGCCGTCACCGGCCAGCGCCAACGCCTTTTGCAGATTGCTCTTCGCTCGGTCGGAGTCCCCTTTTGCCCAATAGGTTCTGGACAAACCAAAGTAAAACTCGTGGCGATAATCCGCCTTCTCAATCGCTCTTCGATACCAACTCAGCGCCTCATCATATTGGTGATCCATGTAGGCTTGCTGCGCCATATCATAGTAGTAATAAGGATTACGGATCCGGGCAAGCTCCAGTACCTTGTGTACTTCGGCCCATTCATCCAGTCTATCCTGGCTGCTCAGCATGACCGCCAGGTTATAGAGGGTAGTCATGTTTTCCGGCTCAAGCGTCAACGCATAGCGGTAGACCCGCTCGGCCATCTGTTCCATGCCCCTGGCGCGATAGAGCACCGCCAGGCTGTTGAGCGCCGGAATAAACAGACTCTGCTGTTGCAAGCTCTTTTTCAGCAAGCCGTATGCGAGATCCCAATTCTCATTGATCAATGCCTCGGCCGCCGCATTGTTGTAATACATGGCGACCACAGTACCTTGGCTGATCTTATTGACCTTATAGCTGCGCACAGCACGCTCGGGCAGGAAATCCACCAGAATGGAACGCTCGGTGACATGGAAGACATGATTATTCTTGGGCGGGTATAACTTGAGGTTGATATGACCATTGACCAGATAAAAGGCGCCTTGGCGATCCCAGACCGGGGGCACTTCCACATCACGAAATTCAACCTCTATCCCCAGTTGTTGCGCCATGGCCGCCGTCAGGATCACCAGTGACATGCAGTTTCCGGCCCTGTCGTGAAAGGTTTCGGCGGCGGTGCGGGTGTAGTTGTCCTGATAGCGAAAGCCGCCCTTGTCGGCATGGATATAGTCAGCCAACCACTCGTGGGCCAACTCCTGATTGGAGATGAGTGCGCTGCGGCTATAGGCACCTCTGAGTAACTGCACCGCCTCGGGAGGCAAGGCGAATAACTCGGCGGGCTCGGGGATATTCCCAACCTCTTTGAATTGGTTATCCTGAAACAGGCTGCCCAGGGCCATCTTGCTTGGCACCGGGGTACTGTTGCAACCGCAAAATAGCAGCAGCAAAACCGCACCCAATAGGCGAATCACCATGGTAGCGGGTAGAGCGCCAAAGAGAGCACGAGTGAGAGTGCCTGAGAACATAAGGCCTCCTGAGTTAAGGCTTCTTTACTGAAAGCTTAAGTCAGACTGGCCACTCCTGCCGCGCCAAAGGGTGACAAAATGTGAATATCCCCTAGTTCAAGCCTTCATTTCCGGGAGCGATAACTTCGGAATCCGGCTTGGGGATCCCTATATAGAGCTGCTGTTGCCGGTAAAGATAGGGGCGATAAAAATGGCCATCGCAGGAAAAGTAGCGATAGGGGCGCATGTAAGGAACACATATAGCAGGCAGGCTGCGCAGGATCTCCAGTTGCTGCTGCGAGCGCAGTAGTTCCTGCCACTCATGCTGACGCAGTAATTCATCCCTGACGGCAAAGGCATCGAAGGGCTCACTGGCATCACGAACCACCACTTGTCCTGCCTCGGCATTGCCAAGC
Organism: Shewanella sp. 38A_GOM-205m; assembly: GCF_000518445.1. NCBI lineage: Bacteria > Pseudomonadati > Pseudomonadota > Gammaproteobacteria > Alteromonadales > Shewanellaceae > Shewanella > Shewanella sp. 38A_GOM-205m. The sequence continues at coordinate 24,861 of NZ_JADP01000008.1, forward strand.
CACAGCAAGGTACTGCACAAAGTGCAGAGAAAAGTACCGGTCAGCTTCATTACACTGAGAGTCTTCATCGCCATCCCCTTAGGCTCCAGGCTGTTTCTGCTTTCAGTCTGCCCCCAAGAGCGTCTGTCATCAAGCGCCATAGCCCCAAAATGCGCTTTTCCTGGCCGACTCCCCCCAAGCCAGGTAACAACAAGGCCGGTAACCCCAAAAGCCAGCTCTAACCAAAAGCCATCTCACAAGAGATGGCTTAAAGATTAAGGAAGCTTGCTTGATCTCTCAAGAACACTCATGGCTTATCATGGCGTTCTTGGCTTATCAATTGGCGTTCTTGGCTTATCAATTGGCGTTCTTGACAGTCACAAACTCAGGATAGGCATCGATACCGCAATCCGACGCGTCCATACCGTTGTACTCTTCCTCTTCGGTCACCCGGATCCCCATGGTCACTTTCAAGGCGCCCCACACCAGCAATGACGCCAGGAACACCCAGGCAGAGATCACCGCAGCGCCAAACAGTTGCCCTGTCACACTGGCATCGGCATTGGACAGAGGCACCATCATCAAACCGAAAAAACCGGCTACCCCATGCACCGAGATAGCCCCGACAGGATCATCTACCTTGATGCGGTCAAAGCCCACGATGGAGAACACCACCAAACCGCCGGCTACCAGGCCTATCACACCCGCCATCGGCAGAAAGGGCGACAATGGATCGGCCGTGATAGCCACCAAACCAGCCAAAGTACCATTGAGTATCATGGTCAAGTCGGCCTTGCCCCACACCATCTTACAGACGATCAGTGCAGATACCGCGCCGAAGGCCGCCGCCGAATTGGTGTTGACGAAGACTTTGGCCACGGCGCTGGCATTCTCGGCATCAGAGACCAATAACTGAGAACCACCGTTGAAACCGAACCAGCCCATCCAGAGGATAAAAGTCCCCAGGGTTGCCAGCGGCAGGTTGGATCCCGGGATAGGGTTAACCTGGCCATTGGCGCCATATTTACCTTTACGTGCCCCCAGCAGCAAGACACCGGCCAAGGCCGCGGCTGCACCGGCCATATGCACTATGCCGCTACCGGCAAAGTCGACAAAGCCGGCTTCGGAAAGGAAACCACCGCCCCAGGTCCAGTAACCTTCCACCGGATAGATGACTGCCGTCATTACCAGGCTGAATGCCAGGAAAGCCCACAGGCGCATGCGCTCGGCCACGGCGCCGGAAACAATCGACATGGCTGTAGCCACAAATACCACCTGGAAGAAGAAATCAGACTCCAGCGCATGGTCGGCGTCGGCAGCTTGAGATCCTATCAAGGTGCTGATGCTCGGCAGCCAGCCGCCCTCGCCATTGTCCACATACATGATGTTGTAACCCACAATCAGGTAGGTGATACAGGCGATTGAATAGAGACAGATGTTTTTGGTCAGTATCTCTGTGGTGTTTTTGGAGCGTACCAACCCGGCCTCCAGCATGGCGAAACCCGCCGCCATCCACATCACCAGCGCGCCGGAGATCAGAAAGTAAAAGGTGTCCAGCGCAAAACGCAGCTCTGTGACCGTAGTACCCAATTTGCTCAGTTCTTCCATCTTCTCCCCCTTACAGCGCTTCTGTATCTGTTTCGCCCGTACGAATACGGATAACCTGTTCCAGATCTGTCACAAAGATCTTGCCGTCACCTATCTTGCCGGTATGGGCGGCGTTGGTGATGACCTCCAGCAGGTGCTCAAGATTCTCCGCCTTGGTGGCGATCTCGAGCTTAACCTTGGGCAGAAAGTCCACCTGATACTCGGCTCCCCGATAGAGCTCTGTATGCCCCTTTTGTCGGCCAAAACCTTTTACTTCGGTGACCGTCATCCCCTCAATGCCTATGCCCGCAATCGCTTCGCGGACATCATCAAGCTTGAACGGCTTAATGATTGCGCTGACTAATTTCATCCAGACCTCCAGAATCGCCTTGCTGTATTGGTGTTATGCAAAAAGTAATTCAAGCATCAGGCCAAAATGTTAATTTTTTGTTTTATAAAGAGTTAGCTTTTACGGGCCAGGTTAAGAGCTGCATATATGCACCAATTAAGTGCAAGTAAGGCTTGTGCGCACAAAAAAAGCGCAATCATCTACGACCTAAGGCCTATTGGCTTAAGCCCTGTACTGACGTTAACTGAATGTCCTGTCGTTGACTGGAGAGAAAGAAGGACTCGTTTGCACCTGTCCTAAGACCAACCTAAAGGAGAACAAGATGTTAAAAGCGGAAGAATGTGTGCTGGTCATAGTGGATGTTCAGGGCAAACTGGCGCAGATAATGGACAAGAGTGAACAGCTGCATCAACAACTGGCCATGCTGATAGAAGGCACGGCCTTGTTTGATATCCCAGTGCTCTGGCTGGAACAGTTGCCGCAGAAGCTCGGCCCTACGACAGAGTCGCTGGCCGCCCTGCTATCCAAGACCACTTCGCCGATTGCCAAGCATCACTTCAGTGGCTGGCACTGCCCGGCGTTCCGTGAGGCACTGTTGAGCACGGGCCGCAAACAGGTACTGCTGGCCGGGATAGAGACACATGTCTGTGTCTATCAAACCTGTGGTGATCTTATCGAGCAGGGTTTCGATGTGCACTTGATAGCCGATGCCGTCAGCTCCCGCAGTGAAAGCAACAAACGCTTGGGAATAGAGATGATGAAGCAGCAGGGAGCCAGGCTCAACAACAGCGAATCTTTATTGTTTGAACTGCAACATCAGGCAGAAGGTGAACGCTTTAAGGCTCTGCTTAAGCTGATCAAATAAGCCTGTAATCACTCGCTGGCTACCACTGCTGGCTTGTAAGATAAAAAAATCCCCGCGGTGCGGGGATTTTTCATTTCGTTATGTTAACGACTGTTACTTGTAGGTTGCTTCACGCTTCTTGGCTTCAGCATCCCACTTAGGCAGAACATTTTTCTTGAAGTCTTCCTTGTCGGAAACCATCTTCTTCATGTCCATACCCAGAGCAGCCTGAGCCTTGGCCTTGGTGGAGATATCAGGCAGGGCGACAGGCTCTGTGATACCTTTCTTAGCCAGCAGCTGCGCCAGTTTCACCCGGGCGTTGGCAGCCTTGTCAACCGCAGTACCCAGTACCCGCAGCGCTTCATCAGGAGCGTGAGCCGCGACACCGTGAGAGGCGATAGCATAATCCCAGCGCCATTGAGCATGACGGATATCAGTCAGGATTGGCTTCATCTCGGCTTCGGTCGCACCGGCTTTCCAAGCGGCAGCAGCTTCGAAGTGTGCCTTGACGATTTGATCTTCGGCCTTCAGTTTCAGCTCTTTAACTTTGGCTTTACGCTCGGCAGTCAGGTTCTCCATAAACTCTTTGCTCTGTGTGTGGCACTGAGCACAGGTTTCTTCGAAGCGGTCGAAAGGATTACCCACTTTGTGATCGGTGAACTTACGACCCTTGTCGTTGGTTACTTTCGGCATGTGACAGTCAACACAGGTCACGTTGTTCTTACCGTGAACCCCCAGCTGCCAGGTTTCATAACCTGGGTGCTGTGCCTTCAGCATAGGAGTCTTGGACAGAGCGTGAGTCCAGTCGGCAAACTCGATGGCATCGTAGTAAGCTTCCATGGATTCCACTGTAGTGCCCTGATCCCATGGGAACTTAACAAAGCCCTTACGGCCTTCCACTTTCTCAAAGTAGTATTCTACGTGACACTGGCCACAAACCATGGATTGCTTGTCTTTGCGGGAAGCCTTATCAAATGGCGTACCCAGGGTCTCCATGGCGCGCTCGGCAAAAGGACGTCCCAAGCGCAGCTTAGGCGAACCTTTCTCGTGACAGTCACCACAACCTATGGCGTTAACCACTTCAGGGCCACCTTTGGCCCACTTGCCGGTGAAGTAACCATCTTCACCTTGCTCTTCAATCAGGCGAGGTACATCCGGGCTCTTACAGCTCCAGCAGGCCATTGGCATTGGGCCATCTTCGGCACTCTTTGGCGCACCGGTACGCAGGGTGTTGCGCACATCGGTCACGGCATAAATGTGGCCACGAGGGGCATTGTAGTCCTTGGCAAAACCATAACCGGCCCACAGGATCACCAGGTTGGGATCTTCTGCCAATACGTCAACAATTTCAGAACTCTTTGCAGTGTCATGCCAACTGGCATATTGATTTTTGAACTTGTCTTTGTAGACTTCGTTGCGAGGCTCGGTCTTGTCACTCGCAAACGCACCGGCAGCCATTACGCTTGCCGCGACCAATGCACTGAGTGCAAAGGATTTTTGGCTTAATTTTTTCACCATCTCATCTCCGTGTTACTTTATCGTTATTTGCAATAACCACGACATCTCCAAGGTCAAAAGTAGCCGCTTGAATACGCCAAAAATATACCTCTTAGGGGGTATCCGGGGCGAAGTTTGCGCCAGATCAAAATGTGAAGGCGATGTTGTTCACATTTTTGTACTCTTGTTAATGTATTCAAGCGCTGGCTAATGTAGAACTCTGAGACCCAAGTCCTTTTTTATTCTCGACAATCTTATCGGCGCGTTTCCTTTCCGATAATCGAGAGTAACGCTGCAGGGACTGAGGAAACCTTAGCAAAAGTGAGTGAATATTTCATGAAACGAGGCAGTTTGACCTCTACCATTTTAGGCTTAATGCTGACCCTTATCCTGCTCTCAAGCGGTTTGGCCACTTTTGCCATTATCAATCTGTCTTACAGCCTGGGAGATGCCAGGGCGATCAACGCTTCCGGCTCACTGCGAATGCAGAGCTACCGGCTGATGTTTTATGCCAACTCCGGCAGTGAAGAAGCGCTGCAAAAAATTCGCGAATTTGAAAACACTCTCTACTCAGATGCCTTGGTACGCTCTATGGACTGGTCATCGCCGGCCAGGCTCGGGCAGCAATACCAACTGGTGATCAGCAAGTGGAAGGTCATGAAGTACTACATAGAGCAGGAAGACTCGCGCAACTATGCCTCCTCGCTGAAAGACTTTGTCGATACCATAGATTTGCTGGTATTGGAGATGGAGCACCATGCCGCCTTCAAACTAAGATTGCTGGCCGTCAGCCAGATAGTGGGCTTGGGGTTGATGCTGCTGATTGCCTTTATCGCCGTGCGCTTTACCAAACGCAAGGTGGTGGTACCGCTGCAACAGATGATGGAATCGGCCAACACTATTTCCAAGGGTAACTTTGCCGTCGAAATGCCGAAGACGGAATATATTGAGCTCAGCGCTCTTTCCGATGCTCTCGACAGTACGGCTCAGGAGCTGGCAACTCTCTACGGCAACCTGGAAACTCAGGTGAAGGAGAAGACCCTGGCGTTGACCCGTGCCAACCGTGAGCTCAAGTTTCTTTATGACAATCTGGTGTTGCTGCATTCGGGCAAACTCAATTTCGAGGTGATGCGGCAGTCGCTGCTGCAACTCAAGGAGTATGAGCACCTGCAACATCTGCGGCTGATTATTCAGCAGGATGAAGATGCCATGGAGGTAATCGCCACCGACGAGGATATCTGGCCGCAATCCGGACAGACCATGCAGTTTCCGCTCAAATTTGAACAACAGGAACTCGGCTTTCTGGAAGTGATAGGCGAGCACGATATCAATGTGCCTCTGTTTGAAAACTTCGCCATCATGCTGGCTCGCTCGATAGTGATTCACAACGCCTCCGAACAACGCCAACAGTTGGCCCTGCTGGAAGAGCGGGCGGTTATCGCCAGGGAGCTGCACGATTCTCTCGGGCAACTGCTGTCCTTCCTGAAAATCCAGATAAGTTTGCTGCGTAAAGGCCTCGACCAGAGCTGCAAAAGCCCGGCGGTGACCCAACAGCTCGAAGAACTCAATGAGGGGGTGACCACAGCCTACGCCCAGCTCAGAGAACTGCTGTCTACCTTCCGCCTGACCGTTAAAGAACCCAATCTCCGCAACGCCCTCGAGGCCATGCTGGAGCAACTGCGCAGCCAAACAGACACGGAGCTGGAACTCAGCTATCGCCTGCCGCCGCAGTTACTGGCGGCGCACCAACATATTCACATTCTGCAGCTCACCCGAGAAGCCACCCTCAATGCCATTAAACATGCAAATGCGAGTCGTATTTGTATCAGCTGCGAAAAGAACTCTGATAACATGGTGGTTATCAGTGTCGAAGACAACGGCATAGGCCTGGCGCATATCAAGGAAAGGGATCAACATTTCGGCATAGGGATAATGCACGAGCGAGCCAGCCGCCTCTCGGGTATGGTTGAATTTTCCAGCAATGCGTCGGGAGGCACCAGTGTTGTCCTGACTTTCCCACCTCAGCAGGAGCCACATCATGGGTAAACCTTATTCAGTTCTGGTAGTCGATGACCATCCCTTACTGCGTCGCGGTATCTGTCAGTTACTGGCATCCGATCCTGACTTTAGTCTCTTCGGTGAAGCCGGTACCGGGCTCGACGCCTTGGCGGCTACCGCCGAAAACGAGCCGGACATTATCCTGCTGGATCTGAATATGAAAGGCATGACGGGTCTCGATACCCTGAACGCCCTGCGTCAGGAGGGAGTCACCTCCAGAATCGTTATCCTGACGGTTTCCGATGCCAAACAGGATGTTATCCGTTTGCTGCGAGCCGGCGCCGATGGTTACCTGCTCAAGGATACCGAACCCGATTTGCTGCTTGGGCAGCTGAAAGAAGCCATGTCCGGCCACCGAGTGATCAGCGCCGAAGTGGAAGACTATCTGTTTGAATTGAAAAATGCCGCCGACGAGGAAGCCTGGCTCGATAGCCTGACACCGAGAGAGTTGCAGATACTGCAGCATCTGGCTGAAGGCCAGAGCAACAGGGTGATCTCCGAAGAACTGCATATCAGCGAAGGCACGGTCAAGGTGCATGTCAAAAACCTGCTTCGCAAGGCCAATGCCAAGTCCCGCACCGAAATGGCGGTGCGTTATCTCAACCGTTAAGCCACGAAAAAGGGACGCCACTGCGTCCCTTCTCATTGCTGCCAATGCCGCTTGTTCAGCGGCTCTGGTGCAGAAAGTCACACCAACTCTCAAGCACATCCTGAAAGTCTTCCAGGCCGCACCAGGCTTCTGACTCGGCATCATAAAGAGAGAGGGACTCATCCAACTCCTGACTCTCACCGAATTCGAGCACATTGGCGTAAACCCGCACCTGCTCCTGATCCAGTTGCAGCGTCAGATCCCGGCCAATCAACTGCCATTCGCGAATGCGCCCTGACTGTAAATCCGCCAATGCCTGTTTGACCTGAGTGCAGATCTCGGCGTTATCCGCCAACTCTTCAGAGAACCATTGCCCCAGTACATGATGCTCCATACTGAAGCGGGCCATTGCGGTTCCCGTCAGTGAATTGCGCCGAAATTCGTATTCCATGGTGCCACTTCTTTTGCTGTAATCAAACCTATCCTAATTTTAACCCAGAGCCCAGGGGATTGCCCATAGTTATGCCTGGGCTTTACTTTCTATCGTAATATCATTCCCTATAGAAGTTTGACTTGCTCAAAACTGTGTCAACCATTGGGGTTCAAGCCAGATTGGCGATGGCATAGTGATGCTACGGCGAGACAAGTTGGTGTAGTCATCGGGTGGCTGACAAGCTCCCCAAGGGCGAGTTGAAAAAGCACGTATGCGGCGCAAGCCAATGTCGCTTTATCCCGATATCCTTCCATTACTTTACTTGCCTGCCCAGCTTTTCATTGTCACTGAGTGAGTAAATTCCTATGCCCAGTGGTATAACTAGGTTAGCTTGAACTAAAGCAAACCTATGAGAGTGAATCTATGGCCGAAAAACAGTTTTGTGCCTTGCTGCTCAGCGGGGAGATGGCAGGCAAGGAGTTGACGCAGCAACAGGTCAGCGACTGGCGCCCGGAGCAGGGCATACTCTGGCTGCATCTGGACTATAAGAAGAAATCCAACCGTCAGTGGTTGCAACAACACAGCGGCCTGGAAGCGCTGGAAGTGGCAGCACTGTTGGCGCAGGACACTCGCCCCAGGGTGGTACAATCCGGCCAGGGCTTCCTGCTGGCGCTCAGAGGGGTCAATCACAACCCCGGGGCCGACCCTGAAGACATGGTGTCGATACGCCTCTACCTGGACAATCACAGAATTATCAGCACCAGCAGTCGCGAGCTGTTATCGGTCAAAGACATCATCCAGAGTGTCAGCCAGGGAGCTGGCCCCGGCAATACCGGGGAGTTTTTGCTGGCGCTGACGCAGCGTCTCACCCAACGTAAGACGGAGTTTATCGACCGGCTGGAAGAAACTGTCGACGATCTGGAAGACAAGGTCATGGCCGGTAAAGACAGGGATCTACGCAGCGATATCGCCGAGCTCAGGCGCCAGATAGTGGTGGTCCGGCGCTACCTGGCGCCGCAGCGGGAAGCCTTTACCCGCCTGCTGGCAGACTCGACCAAGGTATTTGATGAACAGCAGCGGCTTAAATTCAACGAAATCAATGATCAACTCATTCGCTGCATCGAAGATCTGGACGCAATAAGAGACAGGGCCAGCGTCACCCAGGAAGAGTTGCAAAACCGTCAGGCCGAGGCCGTCAATCGCCGCCTCTATTTCCTGTCGCTGATCAGCGCCGTCTTTCTGCCACTGGGTTTTCTTACCGGTCTGCTCGGGGTCAATATCGCCGGGATCCCGGGAGCCGATGTCGGCTGGGCCTTCGGAGCCTTTTGCCTGTTCCTGTTGCTATTGGTAGGGGGACAGTTGTGGCTGTTCTATCGCTATAAGTGGCTTTAGAATCACTGACGCAATAAGTGACTGTAAACAGAAAGGACGCCGGCGGCGTCCTTTTCAATATCGGGTATCCACTTTCCGTAAAAGAAGGGATTACTTGGCAGAAGCCTCGGCTTCTGTCGGCTCTACGGGGGCATCGGCCTTCTTGACCTTGAGCAACTCGACTTCAAAGATGAGTGTTGAGTTGGCAGGAATAGTGCCCATATCACGCTCGCCATAGGCCAGCTCAGATGGGATAACGAAGCGATACTTGGCGCCTACCGGCATCAGCTGAACCCCTTCGGTCCAGCCCGGGATCACCCGGTTCAGGGCAAATTCTGCCGGTTCACCGCGGGAGTAGGAGCTGTCAAACTCAGTGCCGTCGATCAGAGTACCACGGTAGTGAACTGTCACTACGTCTTCGGCGGCCGGCTTCTCACCCTCGCCTGGAGTCAATACTTCGTATTGCAGACCGGACTCGGTGGTGATCACACCCTCTTTGGCCTTGTTCTGTTCCAGATAAGCTTTGCTTTCCTGCATCGACTTGGCCGCCATCTCCTGGACCTTGGCCATACGTTTTTCATTCAGCTTCTGGTCCAGACCTTCAAGCACTTTCTGCATCTCATCTTCAGTCAGTTGCAGCTCGTCTTTCAGCCCCTGTTGGAAACCAGTCACAATCAAAGCACGATCGACTGAGAAACCCAGCTCTTCCTGCTCCTTGATATGGCCGGCCATGTAGCGGCCAATAGAGGCGCCCACGCTATAGGCTTCTTTCTGCTCGACAGAGCTCAGTTCCACTTTGTCGGCACTCGCTGTTTTTTGTTCTTGGTTACAGGCGGAAAGGCCGATCAGGGCCAGTGCGACCAGTGAAATTTTGTAAATCGGTTTCATTAAAGGCATCCTCAGGATCTTCAAATGGTTACAATTAACCCAAAATATGTAAGACGACTCACTTTATACCAGTTAACTTTGAGATACAAAGCAGATTATCCATACTGGTTAACAAGGGAAAGCGGCCGACAAACCGATAACCCTTGCATGGAAGCGACAGCGTTTTACCCTTACTCAAAATGACAAGTCGAGGCGGTATAAGTTCATGGCAATAAACAGATTGCTACTTATTTGCACGCTCAGTTTTACTTTGCTTGGCCTTGGTGCCTGCCATCCAGGCCCCAATAGCAGCCAATCCCTGGCGGCCGATCCCAGCTACAGCGCCAGCCTCTCTGCCGATGGCCGCTACGCTTTGATAAGCAGCCAGGAGGGGATAAGGCTTTGGGATCTCAGACAAGGCGCGGTCAAGTATCAGTGGGCTCAAGGCAGTGAAGCCAATGATGTCATCGCCACGGATATCTCGGCCAATGGAGAATATGCGGTGACGTTAAGCCGCGATTCAGTTGCACTGTGGAAAATCGCCGACGGCCGGGCGGCGGGTTGGTGGTCACTGCCGGCAGTAGCCCAGGCTGTGGCCGTGGCCGACAACGGCCAGTTGCTGGTGGGGCTGGCCGATGGCGCGGTAATGTCGCTGACCCCGACCACAGGTGTGCTGGTGAAATTTCTTGGCCACAGCGAAAAGGTCAACAGCGTTGCCCTCTCTGCCGATGGCCACCTGGCATTGACCGGCGCCAACGATGCCACCGCCCTGCTGTGGCGCACCCAGGATGCTCAGGTACTGAGGCGTTGGCAGATGGACTCCAGGGTACTGAAGGTTGCCCTCAGCCGCAGCGGTAACCTCAGTTTAGTGTCCGACAGTACCGGCAATGCCGACATTTGGCACAATGACTCAGGGAAACTGGCCAGCTCGCTGGCGATAGTCCGGCGGCAAATGAACTTTTCGGCAGCGCGCTTTATCCAACAGGAGCAGGCCTTGTTGACCGGCACGCCGGCCAGAGAATTGAGTCTGTGGCAGGTCGATTCGGGGAAAAAAGTCGCCAACTGGCAAGTTTCACTGCCAAAAAAGCCTTTGCCCCAAAGCGCCGTAGTATACTCAGTGTCTGAATCCGACAACGGCCAACTTCAGAGTATCAGCAGTGCCAGCTTGCTGGAACGCTGGTCGGCGCCAACACAGAGGTAAGTAATGCAAGCAATCCCGGACAGGATCGAAGAGCTCGAAACCAAGCTGTCATTTCAAGAAGCCACACTGGAAGAATTGAGTCAGGAGATTTTCGAACTCAATAAAGTCGTGGCCGAGCAGCAGTTTCAGATCCAGTTGTTAATCAGTAAACTCAAAGCGGTAGAACCGAGCAATATCGCGTCTCAATCGGAAGAAACGCCGCCGCCTCACTACTGAGTCGAATAAAGGGGGGATAAGGATGTTAGCCATAGCAACCTACGGAGAACGTATTCTGGGGCAGGCTGCCCAGCCGGTTCAACAGTTCGATGAACCTTTGGCGGCCCTGGCCGAGAAAATGCTCGAGACCATGAAACTGGCACAGGGCGTAGGCATAGCTGCGCCTCAGGTAGGCCAAGGTATCCGCTTGTTTATTATGGCATCCCATCCCAATGACAGATACCCGGATGCGCCTTTGATGGCGCCCCAGGTGGTGATCAACCCACAAATACTCAAACGCTCAGGCAAGATGCTGGCCGGGGAAGAGGGTTGCCTGTCTCTGCCCGGTGAAAGAGTACAGATTCTGCGCCATGAAAGCATTGAGGTACGTTATCAGGATCTCAGCGGCGAGTGGCAGCAAGAATGGTTACAAGGCTTTGTCGCTCGCATTTTTCAGCATGAATATGATCATCTGGAAGGACTCACCTTGAGAGAACGACTGGAGATCCAAAACCAAGGAGCCGACTCTTGAAGTCTGGCAAGTTACTGCTGCCACTGTTGTTGTCATTTAGCCTCACTGGCTGCGCCTTCAACAGTGTATTGGTCAACTATCCATCCCAACTGGCCGGCGTTCGCGCCGAACTCAACTCATCAATGCCGGGCAATGCCGCCAAGGAGTTGGCAGGCGGGATTAGCAGCCGCGATGGCCTGCTCTATGCCCAGGAAGCGGGGCGCGCCGCCCAGATAAGCGGCGATTTCACCGCCAGCAAAGACTATTACCAAAGCGCCATAGCCGCCTATCAGGCATTCGACGACAAGGCCAAGCTCAGTTTGTCCGAGCTGGGTTCACAGGGCGGCAGCCTGCTGCTGAACGACAATATCATTCCCTATCGTGGTCCCGGGTATGAGCGCATCATGCTGCACCAATATCAGGCTCTCAATTATCTGTTTGCCGGCGATGCCGAAGGCGCGTTGGTGGAGGTGCGTCGCAGTAATGAACTGCAATCGCTGGAACAGCAAAGGTATGAGAAATCCAGCAGCGCTGTGCAGCAGATGGCCAACGGCACTATCAGCGCCGAAATGGATAAACTGGGCAAGGCGGCCGGCAGTGTCACCAGCTCGTTTTTGAACGCCTACAGTTATTACACCACAGGGGTACTGCACGAAATCCTTGGTGAGCGCAACGATGCCTTTATCGACTATCGCAAGGCGGCGCAGATTATGCCGGATAATCCTTATCTGCAGCAGGATCTGGTGCGCTTGGCCAAAGAGCTTGCCATGCCTCAGTATGATGAGTTCAAACGCCGTTGGGGAGAAGCGCCCACGCCCGCCAAGGGGCAAGGTCAGGTCATCTTGCTGCTGGAGCGCGGCTTTGTGCCCGCCAAGGAGAGCCTAACGGTTCCCTTCACCATTCACGGCAACTGGCAAACTGTCTCTCTGCCCACCTATATGCCCTCCAGAGTGCCGGTCAGCAGTGCCCATATCCGCGGCTTGTCAAAACCTATGACCGCAGCCCCGATAGCCAACATAGATGCCTTGGCCATCACGGCGCTCAAGGAGGAACTACCCTATCTGCTGGTGCGCCAGGCTGCCAGGGTCTATGCCAAGTCGGAAATGGCCCGCAAGGCCGAACGCAAAGACGGTTCGGACCTTGGGGTGATAGCCATGCAGATATTCAACGTGGTCACAGAGCAGGCCGATCGCCGCAGTTGGCTCACGTTACCTAGGCAGGCACAGATAGCGAGGCAGTTTGTCGATGCCGGCAGCTATCAACTGACCCTGGACAATCAGGGCACAGAAATTCAGGTTCAGAGTGGCAAGACCACTCTGGTCTGGGCAATAGACACTGGCAATGTCACACGTTTTTATACAAAATTGATTTGATAACCTTGAAATGGAACTGACTATGAAACACTTGAAGCTGATACTGATACTGGCAATGGCTATGGGCATGGCAGCCTGTCAATCCAAAGTGGAATACGGTGATGCCACTGAGGTAGAGACAGTGAATGAAAACTTCGGTTCGACAGATCTGCAAGCCATTGCAGCCAAAATGGTCGACAGCATGCTGACTTTCCCGCCTGTGGTGGCCATGACAGCCAACGACAGACCTATCATCTTTGTCGACAAGATCAAGAACAAGACCTCTGAGCATATAGATACTGAGTCAGTGACCGACTCCATCAGCAACAAGCTGCTGCGCTCAGGCAAGTTCCGTTTTATCGATATGACCAAGGTGGATTCAGTGCGCAAGCAACTGGACTACCAGAACAACGCCGGCATGGTTGACCCATCCACCGCCATCAAGTTCGGTCGTCAGATAGGCGCTCAATACATGCTCTACGGCAACCTTTCCAGCATAGTCAAACAAGATGGCAGCACCCGTGATGTCTACTACAAGATGACCATGCGCCTGATGGACCTGGAAACCGGCTTGATCGAATGGTCCGATGAAAAAGAGATCCGCAAAGTGAAGTCCAAGTCCTTCCTCGGGCTCTAACCAAGCACCACACTCCTTCCCAAAAGCCGCTGTCACAGCGGCTTTTTTGTAACATTTCTCCTTTGTTCTTTGTCGGCAAATAGCGTAATTTATGCCGCGGGCGCCAAGCCTGAGAGGGTATTAACCCTAGGTGTATCCCTCCCCTTTCATTCCTGTTGTGAGGGAAAACACCGACACCCAATGGTAAAACAATAAAAAGCAAGGAATCTGTTTGTGAAATCTCTTCCCCGGTTGTTTGGTCTCAGCCTGTTGGCTGCCGGACTGCTATCACTCAGCGGTTGCAGCAGCACTCAATCCTCTGCAGGTGTGCGGGATGGCAGCGGTTATATCAGTGAGCAACAGGCGATGGCTCGCTCTGCCAGAGTCAGCAATGTCAGCTATGAACTGGACTTTACCTTGGATGGCAGCGAGCGATTTGCCAACCGCACCCTGGTACGTTTCAGTCTCAGCGACAACCAACAGCCCCTGACACTGGACTTGAGCAAGGCGCAGATCACCAGCCTTAAGATCAACGGCCACAGGCTCTATCCCAAATACAATGGCGCCTATCTGGAGATCAATGCCAAGTTGCTGCAACAAGGCGACAATGAGATAGAAGTCAGCTTCACACGCCAGCATTCCAGCAATGGTGAAGGGCTGCACCGCTTTGTGGATCCCGTCGATGGCAAGGTCTATCTCTACTCCCACTTTGAGCCCGCCGCCGCGCAGCAGATGTTTGCCGTATTCGACCAACCGGATCTCAAGGCCAGCTACAAGTTAACCGTCAGAGTCCCCAAAGACTGGCAGGTGATCAGCGCCACCCAAGAATTGAGTGTGACCCCGGAGGGTGACAACCAGCTGTGGCAGTTTCCGGCAACACCCAAGTTGAGCCCCTACAACTTTTCCATGCATGCAGGCCCTTACCATGTCTGGCAAGACAACAGCGGCAAATACCCCATGCGCCTGTTTGCCCGCCAATCAGTGGCGGCCCAGGTCAATGCCGCCGACTGGTTCAGATACACAGACGCCGGGCTTAAGTTTTTTGACGACTATTTCGGTATCGACTACCCCTTTAAAAAATACGATCAACTGCTGGTGCCTGACTTCCTCTATGGTGCCATGGAAAATGCCGCCGCCATCACCTTTGCCGAAGGGCGTTTTCTTGGCAGTGGTGAGATGACAGCCAATCAGCGTCAACGCTTGGCGTCTGTGATCATGCATGAAATGGCGCACCAGTGGTTTGGCGATCTGGTGACCATGAAATGGTGGAACGGTCTGTGGCTCAATGAAAGCTTCGCCTCCTTTATGGGCATGCTGGCGAGCGCCGAAGCCACTGAGTTTGACAATACCTGGCGCAGTTTTTACGCCAGGGGCAAACAGAGTGCCTATCAACAGGACTCTGGCGTTACCACCCACCCCATAGAAGTGCCTGTGGCCAGCAGTGCCAACGCCTTCGATAATATCGACGCCATCACTTATCAGAAAGGGGCCGCAGTTCTCATTCAACTGCGCCACCTGCTTGGGGAGCAAACCTTCCGCCGTGGCGTCAGTGAATACCTCAAACGCTACTCCTGGCAAAACGCCACACTGGAAGACTTCATTACCAGTCTCGGCCAGGCCGCCAAACGGGATCTGAGCCAATGGACCCGGGATTGGCTCTACAGCGCCGGTGTCAACAGCCTCAAGGCCGAGTTCCAGTGCCAAGATGGCCGCATCAGCGAATTTGCCCTGTTGCAGTCGGCAAGCGATCCCGCCTACCCGACGCTCAGAGAGCAAAAAGTTCAGTTGGCCTTACTGAGCAAGGGCCGCCATGAGATGCACCTGCTGCAAACTCTGGCCGTTACCTACCAAAGTGAAAAGACCTTGGTACCGCAACTTAAAGGCGCGTCCTGTCCTGATTTGGTTTATCCCAACTATCAGGACTGGGGCTATGTCAAAGTCGAGCTCGACCCACGCTCGTTCGACACCGCCTTCAATCACCTGGCCAAGGTAGAAGATCCCCTGCTGCGCGCGATGCTCTGGCAAAGCCTGTGGGACAGTGTCCAGAGCGGTAAGTTGCCCTTGAACAAGTATCTGGAAACAGTGCTTATCAATGCTCCCAAAGAGAGCGATTACACCCTGCTGGGGCAAATTCTCGGCAATATGCGCTACAGCAAGGCCTTACTCGAGTCGATGGCTCCCATTCACTCGGCCTATGCCGAGCGCGCCATCAGAGCGCTGGCGCAGATGAGCCTGCGTCTGACCATGCAAAACGCGGATAATAAAGATCTGCAGCGGCGCTGGTTCGATGCCTATGTGGACTTTGCCCGCGACGGGGACTCGCTGGATCACCTGCTGTCACTGCTGCAAGGCCACAGCAAGATAAAGGGAGTGGAGCTGGATCAGGATACCCGCTGGCAGCTTATCTATCAGTTGAACCGTTACGATTACCCCACCAGCAAACTTCTGTTACAGCAAGAAGCCAAGCTTGATAACAGCGATTCGGGGCAAAAGGCGGCCATCGCCGCCGAAGTGGTGCGCCCGGAAACCGGCGGTAAACGCCGCTGGCTGGAGAAAATCAACCATTCGGCGCTGCCGTTTGCCAAGCTGAGGGTGGCAATGGAAAACCTCTATCCCAGCAGCCAAGAGCAACTCCAGGCCAGCACCGCAGAGCAGCGCTTGAGTCAGCTGGCCACCCTGGACGCCGAAAAAGGCCCGGTATTTATGCGCAGTTACGCACCGGCATTATTACCGCGTCAATGCAGTCACGCCTCAGTGCTGCAGCTCGAAAAAGCCTTACAGGCCAACCCTGAGCTATCGGCCATGACCCAGCGTAATCTCAAGCAAGCCATAGAGAGAGAGCAGCGCTGCGTACTGATAAAAGATACCCTGAAACCTTAGCAGAAAGACAGAACAAGGGCCTCAATGAGGCCCTTGATTTTCCTGTCCCCCTATACTGTGCCAGAATGTTCAACATGCTTAACATCAAGGAGTCGTTATGGGATTAATCAGTCTGATGCTTGTGATAGTCATAGGCATTTTTGCGGTGATACTCATCAAGGATTACAACCGCAAGCAGCAATACCACCAAAATGGCGAAGTTGAAAAACTGCAACGGGAAGTGGATGAATTGAGGCAGCGAATTGCCAATCTGGAAACCATAGTCACGGACAAAAGCTACGATCTGAAGGACAAGATCAATCGGCTCTAAGACTAACGCAATAGGTTTCTCTTCAGTATATCCGGAACAAGATACTGTATTAATTAAGTTAATTGTCATGATTTTGCTATCCGACTGTCATCAACCGTCTTTAGCTTAAGCGGCCTGTTTATGACTAAATACTATTCTCGCCAAGTGAGTAAACTCCTGTGCGAAATAGTATAAGGATCTGCTTAATGAAGGCTTTTCACTCCAAAACAACGTCGGTATTACTTGGCTCTGTACTGTTTGGCCTGTTGCTCGGTGGCTGCAACAGCAATGACAACAACGCCAATACTTCAACCCCGACACAGGTTCAGCAGGAGAAAGTTGGCGCCAATCTGGGCCCCCGTCCCCTGTTTCTGGTAAATGACATGGATGAAGGGCCGCTCAAAGATAAACTGGCACAATGCAGCAAGGGGCCCTTTTATCGCACCGACTTCAGCATAGGCCACCGCGGCGCCTCCATGCAGTTCCCTGAGCACACCAAAGAAGCCTATATGGCAGCCATAGATGCCGGTGCCGGAATAGTGGAATGCGATGTCACCTTCACCGCCGATAAACAGTTGGTTTGTCGGCACTCCCAATGCGATCTGGCCACAACCACCAATATCCTGGGTATCCCTGAGTTGGCAGCCAAATGCCGTCAGCCTTTCTCTCCCGCCGATGCTGCCAATGGTGTTAACGCCAGCGCCGAGTGCTGTACCAGTGATATAACCCTGGACGAATTCAAACAGCTTTGCGGCAAGATGGATGGCTTTAATCCCAAGGCCACCACGGCGCATGAATTTATGGAGGGCACTCCTGCCTGGCGCACTGATCTCTACGCCAGTTGTGGCACATTGATGACCCACGCCGAGAGCATAGCTCTGTTTAAAGAAGCCAAGGTCAAGATGACGCCTGAACTCAAGTCCGCCAGTGTGCCCATGCCCTTCGATGGCTTTAGCCAACAGGACTATGCTCAGAAGATGATCGACGAATATCAGGCCGCCGGGGTACCGGCAAAAGATGTCTATCCCCAGTCATTTAATCTGGAGGATGTGCAATACTGGTTGGCCAATAACGCCGATTTTGGCAAGCAGGCCGTCTATCTGGATGACAGGTATGACTCAGACAGCAGCTTTAACCCCAATGATTTGGCCCATTGGCAGGCCGATATGCAAAGGCTCAAGGCGCTGGGAGTCGAAATCATTGCGCCGCCCTTGTGGGTATTGGTGGCTCTGGATGACAGCGGCAAGATAGTTCCCTCGGCCTATGCTCTGGCGGCCAAGGAAGCCGGGCTTAAAATAATCACTTGGTCACTGGAACGCTCTGGCCCCCTGGCGCAAGGCGGTGGTTGGTACTATCAGAGCATCAGCGATGGCATCAACAACGATGGCGATGTCTATCAACTGCTGGATGTACTGGCCAAAGAGGTAGAGGTCTTGGGTGTCTTCTCCGATTGGCCGGCAACTGTGACTTATTACGCCAACTGCATGGACATATAACGGGTGTGAGCAACAAAGAGGGCGCCCATTGGCGCCCTCTTCAGTATTTGATGATAGAAACCGATTATCAGAGGAACAACTCTTTGATATTTCTCAAATCGCCCTTGCCTTCAGCCAGCTCTTGCGGGCTCAAACCGGAAACTTCATGGGGGAATACCAGCCATTCATCCGAGGCATGGATATAGTAGTTGGGCTTCAGTGGCACCGCAGTGTTCTGTGGCTTGTAGTAAGGACAAGCGATACGGATATCCTTAGGCATGTTCAGGCGCATCAGCTGACCGAGTTTCTCCTTCAGTGCAAAGATACTGCGGCCGGAGTCAAAAACATCATCAACAATCAGCAAACCATCA
Organism: Shewanella sp. 38A_GOM-205m; assembly: GCF_000518445.1. Classification (NCBI taxonomy): domain Bacteria; kingdom Pseudomonadati; phylum Pseudomonadota; class Gammaproteobacteria; order Alteromonadales; family Shewanellaceae; genus Shewanella; species Shewanella sp. 38A_GOM-205m. The sequence continues at coordinate 43,325 of NZ_JADP01000008.1, forward strand.
TCGGCATTGGCATTTTCAACAATGTAGTGCAGACCATGAACCTTGATCTCCTTGCTCTGCTTGTCTGTGCCTATGCCGTAGTAGGATGAAGTACGCACCGCAATATGGTCGGTCTCCACTTTTTTGAAGTCGAAAAACTCCTGTACCGCAATCCCTATCGGGGCGCCGCCACGCCAGATCCCAACAATAAACTGTGGCCGAAAGCCACTGTCATAGACCTGTGCTGCCAGACGAAATGAGTCCTCCAGCAATTCCTGTGCGGTAATAAAGCGTTTTTCTGTCATAGGTATGCGACCCCATCTTGTTCTATTTTGTGTGCTTCGCTGTCTGCTTTTGGCAGGTACTGAATTGGAGGCCGGTTCCAAAATCCGGAGTGGCTTCCACCATTGTAGGCAGGCAGAGGATTTTGGGCGCGCATTTTATAACAAATTTTTCTTTGGCGCTGTGCCAAATGCACATTCTTGTGTCTCAGGCGACAAAAAATCTTCTCTAGTCGCTCAGTCCTAGTTGAGCAATATCTACTTTATTCACTTAAGCATGTTCAATTAATAAATAACAAACTAATTAACAAAGATTTTCTAACAAGACAAAACCAGAAAATGAATAATTACTCATTATTTATGATTAGTTATTGATTGATACGTTCGAACTGGCTATAGTGCCAGCCATACGGTTCTTCAAGAGTATCTTCAATGATGAAAAAATCCCTGCTTCTGGCCACTGTCACTGCCTTGCTGTTGACCGGCTGCGGTAAAGATCAAGATGTACTGGTCGTCGGTACCAATGCTGCCTTCCCTCCATTTGAATATATGGGGGGCGCCAATGGTGATGAGGTAAAAGGGCTGGATATCGATATTGCCAAGGCGATTGCCGCCGACGCCGGTAAAACTCTCAAGGTAGAAAACCTCAAGTTCGACTCTCTGATAGTGGCGCTGAACTCAGGCAAAATCGATTTTATCGCCTCCGGCATGACAATCACGGATGAGCGGCAAAAGAGCGTCAACTTCTCTACGCCTTACTACGAAGCCACCCAGGTGGTGATAGTCAATCAGGACAGCCAGATATTCAACACTCCGGCTGATCTTGCCGGCAAGAAGATTGCGGTGCAGCTGGGCTCTACCGGCGACATCATGGCCAAGGAACTCAAGGCCGAAGTCGTGGCCTTCAATACGGGTTTTGAAGCCTTTATGGAGCTGAAAAACCACAAGGTAGACCTGGTACTGTTCGACAGCCAACCGGCGGCCACTTATCTGGCCAAGAACCCCACTCTCAAACAGCTGGATATCGACTTCTCACCCGAGTTTTACGGTATTGCAGTCGCCAAGAATCAACCCGAACTGCTCGGCCAGATCAATGCCACCCTGTCACGGCTGCAAAGCTCAGGTGAATACCAACAACTCCTTGAAAAGTATCAGAAGTAATCTTAGATGGATGCAATAATCTCTTCGCTGTTTACCCCCATAGGGGAAGACGGCATGATCGGTATTTTGCTGATCCTAAACGGCCTCAAGGTCACCTTGACTGTGACCTTCTTCGCCATGATCCTCGGCGCCATTCTCGGGGTGCTCACCACCTTGATGGGCATGTCCGAGCGCTGGTATCTGCGCTGGCCGGCCAAGCTGTATGTCGGGATGATCCGCGGTACCCCTGTGGTGGTTCAACTGGTAATCCTCTACTTTATCGTGTTGGCCGCCATGGATGTCGACAAGGTGACCGCCGCCATCATCGCCTTTGGCCTCAACAGTGGCGCCTATATCAGTGAGATCATCCGTGCCGGCATCCAGGCGGTCGACAAGGGCCAGGCCGAGGCCGCCCGCTCTCTGGGGATGAGCCATTCACTGACCATGCGTGAGGTGGTGTTGCCGCAGGCAATCAAGAATATTCTGCCGGCGCTCGGCAATGAATTTATCGTGCTTTTGAAAGAAACGGCCGTCATCGGCTTTATCGGTGGTGTGGATCTGATGCGTGCCGGTGAAATCATCCGCAGCCGAACCTTTGAAGATGTGGTGCCGCTGCTGACTTGTGCCCTTATCTATCTGTTGTTGACCTACAGCTTCACCTGGCTGTTGGGTAAGTTTGAAGCGAGGCTGAAACAAAGTGATTGAGATAACCAACCTGCATAAGTACTACGGCAAACTGGAAGTACTCAAAGGCATAGATCAGCATATCGCCAAGGGAGAAGTGGTCAGTATCATAGGCCCAAGTGGTAGTGGCAAGAGTACTTTTCTTCGCTGTATCAACCTTTTGGAGCAACCGACTGAAGGCGAAATACGGATAGCCGGTGAATCGATAACGGCTCCGGGGGCCTGTGTCGACAAGCTCAGACAGAAAGTGGGCATGGTATTCCAGCACTTTAACCTGTTTCCCCACAAGACAGTGTTGGCCAACCTGACGCTGGCACCGGTCAAGCTGGGGTTGATGAGTTCGGCCGAGGCCGAAGCCAAGGCTTTGGGACTGCTGGGTAAGGTTGGCCTGGCAGATAAGAAAGGTGCCTATCCATCCAGTCTGTCCGGCGGCCAGAAACAGAGGGTGGCCATTGCCAGAGCCCTGACCATGTCTCCCGAACTGATGCTGTTTGACGAACCCACCTCGGCGCTGGATCCGGAAATGGTCGGCGATGTGCTGGACGTGATGCAATCTTTGGCTCGCGACGGCATGACCATGGTGATAGTCACTCACGAAATGGGATTCGCCCGCGAGGTGTCTGACAGGGTGATCTTCATGGATGAAGGAGTGATCCAGGAAGCGGGCACGCCGGAGCAGATCTTCAATGCGCCGCAAAATCCCCGTACTCAAGGCTTCCTTGCCAAGGTGCTGCGCTGATCACAGGGTAACTTTTTAGTACAAAAGTGCCATAAATCTGCCATCTTTGTTCTCTATGTTGGGTGCTTTCCCAAACGCCCAATATAGAGAGGTTATTCGTGCGTCAATCCCATCAAGTCGCAGCATTGTCACTGCTGTCTCTGGCCCTGCTGGCCAGCTGTAACTCAGATAACAACACTCAAACTCCCGAGCCGGTAACGGGTCGCTGGCTCAAAGGCGATCTTCATGTTCACACTGCGATTTCCCAAGATGCCAGAGAGACCCAGGCCGATATTCTCAAGTGGGGCTTCGAGGACTTTGGTCTGGATTATATGAGCCTGACCAACCATATGCGCAACAACAGCCAGGACAATGAAGATAACGATCTAGGCGGCATTCTCTTCTATGATGCCCTCACCCGCTACGAAAAACCCGGACTCGCCAGCCTGATGCCCAACTACCCGGGCAAGTTGGTTTACTCCGGCTTTGAGTGGGATATGCCGACTCATGAACACTTCAATATCGCCATCTTGGCCGATGAACAGCAGACTCTGGATGCGATTAAAACCTTTGAGTACAGCTTCAGCGCCAAGAATGAGCCGGAGGATTTCGCAGCCGAAGATCTCGCCGCCTGGGAGGCCGCCGGCGTCAAGCGTCAGAATCAAACCCATGCAGATGCCGTAGCGGCGCTCGCCTGGCTGCAGCAACACTTCCCCAAACAGAGCTACGGCATGCTCAATCACCCCAGACGCTATCTCGACAGCTACACCATAGCCGAAGTCAGGGAGCTTCACGATGCCGCGCCTGAGGTCTTCTTCCTGGTGGAAGGCATGGTTGGCGGCCAGTTCAGTGGCAACCGCGGTGACTATGGTGACAGATCGAGCGGTGTTTACGGCGGTGTCGATCCCGTCGTGGCCGAAGTCGGCGGTTGGTGGGATGCGCTGCTGGGCGAAGGGCGCAGGATTTGGAACATGGGTAACTCGGATATTCACTTCAAGACCAGGCCACCTTACGCCAGCAGTTATTATCCCGGCGAATACGCCAAGAATTACACCTGGGTTGAGGGTGAAGGCACCCAGGCCCTGCTGGAAGGGCTACGCTCGGGGAACAGCTTTGCGGTATTTGGCGATCTCATCGATGGGCTGGATTTCCAGATGAATACAGGTGATCAAACCATCACTATGGGACAAACCTTGAGCGCCAAGGCCGGTGACAAGGTCACTATCAAAATCAGGTTCCGCAGCCCTGAGCTGAATAACAAGGAAAGCGATATCGGCAATGAACACTACGCCGGCATTAATCCGGGAGTACATCATATCGATTTGATTGCCGGCGATATCGGTGAGCGGGCCAAGCCGGGAACGGCTGCCTGGCAAAAGGAAACCAACGACAGCACCCGGGTGATCAAGTCATTCACCCAGGCCGACTGGCAAAAAGACAGCGATGGCTTCTACAACATGAGCTTCAGCTTTATCGCCGATGGCAAGCAGTATTTCCGCCTGCGTGGTACTAACCTGGATTACAACGTCAGCGGCTTGACCAACAAGGGCACGCCTCTGCGCTCAGAGGTGTTGCCACAGGCCGAAGGGGAGCAGGTGCAGCAATGGTACAACGACATCAATGAGCGTAACTACGGCGATCTCTGGTTCTATTCCAACCCGCTGTTTATCACCACGCAATCCTGACTAAGTTCTGCACTCAGGCAGGACGCGGCAACTGCCCGTCCTGCAAAAAGTCTTTTAAAAACCAGGTCAATGGCATGCTGCGGCTATTACGACGACTGAAAGCCACCTTGTCGGCCGAGCTTTGGCAGATCCAGTATTCACACTCCTGCGGCTCGGTTGATTGCAACACCAAAGGATCGTGCAGCGCCAGATTAACGCCCTCTTCGGCTCTGGCCGAAGTGTAGCGGATCATCTGCGCCTGCTGTTGCAGCAGCCAGGCCCCCATAGCCTGGGTATAGGCATAGTTCGACTTGTGAGTCAGTTGCTGCTGCACTTCCGGCCCCTGCAATAGCGTCAGGTCGGCACAATCGCGGGCATTGATATCCACAGAGTACAGCATATGCTCAGAGCGCAGCGGCTCCAGATAAGGCTCCAGCATGTCGGCCATAAAGACAAAACGATAGTAAGCAACTTCGGCCAAACAGGTCTGCCAGGATTCACTGGCATAAAAGAAGCTTTCCATTGTGATACTGCCAAAGCGCGAGCCATGGCGCAGCGGCGGATAACGAAACGGGGTCTTGAGCAGATAATGCAAGTGCTCTGTTCCACTTCGGTAAGGCGGTTTAACCTCATCGAGCAGAGACTCAAGCAGCATCTGTTCGTCAAAATCATCCACCAGGCTCAGGGTGGCGGCTTCTTCCTGGGACTCGACCAGGCGATAACCGCAGCCAAGGTAAGGGCGAGGGAAAAAGTCCTGCGGCTCTAACGCGCTAAAATCCATTTTCAGTTATTTGTCTCCTGTCACCGGCTATGGCTGTCAGACCTTGCCTCGCATCGCATCCAGATATTGGTTAACACTCACCAGGCCAACCACGGTTAGCAATAAAGTCTTGGGGGTCCCATTCAGCGCCTTGTTGGGGCTGTTGAGCCAGTGACGCATAAAGGCTTTTTCACCACCCGCTATGGCATACAACGAGCGATACAGGCGGATAAGCTGCAACTGCAGCTCCCCCTGCTTGGAATCGGGTTTAAACCCCTTGCCGCTGTTACGGCTCAAGGTGCTGGGATTAACACCTATGATACGGCTGGCCTCGGCCTGGGTAAGTTGTAACTCGCTGCAAGCATTGGAAAACGCCTTGAATAATACCTCGGCTGCATTGGCTTTCTCTAGGGTATTCATCTTTGCTGCTCCGCCATAAACCTGTCCATATATTAACCAAGATATACAGCAAACGCAATTTAACAGCCAAAAAAACATGCAAACGCAATCTTGTTGGCACCGAGAGGTGGTTCCCCACCAGCGTACTTTCAATTTATTTTTGATATAGCTTGCAGCAGAAACACTGTTGTAAAGCGCAACAGAGATCGTAGAATGCCAAAACAATTTCAGCCTCATTTGTCCGGAGCAGTGACATGACAGATCTGACATACCTTGCCAAAAAGCGCTATACCACCAAGGCTTTTGATCCCAACAAGAATATCCCCCAGGATAAAATTGAAGATCTGCAGAGTCTGCTGCAGTTCAGCCCCTCCTCGGTGAACTCCCAGCCATGGCACTTTGTACTGGCCGCGACAGATGAAGGCAAAGCCAAAATTGCCGAGTCTACCGCAGACTATGGCTTCAACACGCCAAAGATCCTCAACGCTTCCCACGTGGTAGTACTCTGTACCCGCAACAACATGGACGAAGCCCATCTGCTGCGTCTGCTTGAGCAAGAAGATGCCGATGGCCGCTTCGCCGACGAAAACGCCAAACAGGGCCAACACAACGGCCGCTCTTTCTTCACCAATATGCACAAGTTCGAACTTAAGGATCTGCAGCACTGGATGGAGAAACAAACCTATCTAGCGTTGGGTACTCTGCTGCTGGGCGCCAGCGTATTGGACATAGATGCAACCCCAATTGAAGGCTTCGATGCGACTAAGCTCAACCAGGTGTTGGGCCTCAGAGAGCAAGGCTTCACCGCCAGCGTAGTGGTCGCCCTTGGCTACCATGACGAGTCTGACTTCAACGCCAAGCTGCCCAAGTCTCGCCTGCCTCAAGAAGAGCTGTTTACCAAGATCTAACGAGGAACGAGTTTACATCATCCCTTTCAGAACCCGGCTCCACGCCGGGTTCCATTATTTTCACCTTGCACCCACGGACACCTGTGGCATAGTAGATTTTATCGTCAGTTCAGGATGAATGATTGCTACCATGCTGCTTGCCAAACCCGCGCTGGCCCAGCCAGAGACCACTGAGGTCAAGCCGACCCGACTCAAGGGCGATAACCCGCTTATCTGGCCGCTGCTCAGCTTGCTCAAACGCAGCAACCGCTCCTGGAAGGTGCATCACCTCGCCACCGAATTACAGCAACAGGGACTGATGCACGACTTGGATCCTTTGCCCGAGAAAGATCTGTTCAAACGTAACTTCCTGTTGATGAATGCCCTCTACGAACTGCAACACATGCTGTTGCCGGGCCAATGGCTGCAGGTACAGGCCATGGATATCATATTGCTGCGGATCCCACCGGCCAATGTGCTGCAACTGCAACAGGATGACTCAGCGCTTAGAGACTACTACCTCGACTGGAACAACTACGACACCTGCGTCAATGTTGTTCGTGAGATGCTGGAGTCCTTCTGGAACAGTTATCAGGATTATATTGGCGTGTGTCCCGGCCGTTTTGCCCAACGAGAGGCACTGCGGGTATTGGAGCTGGAAGCCGACGCCAGCGACAAGGAGATCCGTCGCCAGTGGCGTAAACTGGCGCTGAAGTGGCACCCGGACAGGCAAGGTGGTGATGCCGCCAAATTCAGACAGATCTGCGAAGCCTGGCAAGCCCTGCGAGGTTGAATAACCAGGCAAACCGTCAAAGCTTAGCCTCGCTCACAGAAATGGCCGCCAAAGGTGCCGACGCTTAAGTCATAATTAAGCCAGTCACACTAACCTGACAGCAAAGGGCGCTGCGCCCGGTCAATTCTGAGGAGATTATTTTGCTCAAGCCACTGGTTGCCGCAATGGCACTTACCCTGATCCCGCTGGCCGCCAACGCCGCCGACTTTATCGAAGGTAAACACTATACCCAGATAGCCAAGAAAGGCAGTGAAGAACCCAAACTCACCGAGTTCTTCTCTTTCTACTGTCATAACTGCTTCAGCATGGAAACCCAGTATCTGCCGGACATCAAGGCTGGTCTCAATAAAGAAGTCAGCTTTGACAACAAGCATGTCGACTTTATGAACAGCGATCTGGGCACTGAGGTGATGAAGTCTCTGGCCATCATGCAGGAGCTGGGCGCGACGGATAAACTGACTCACCCTATGTTTGCCGCTATTCAGGGCGAGGAAGGGGCCAATGGCCATGACCATTCTGCTCCTGGACACAAGCACACCTCTGCTATCAATAGCCGCGACGATATCAAGCAACTGTTTGCCGCCAACGGCGTCGATGTCAGCCAGTATGATGCCTTGGCCGACAGCAAGAAAATCAATGATGTCATCGCCCTGTGGCGTAAGCAGCAGAATGAATTTGCCATTCAGAGCGTGCCAAGCTTCGTGGTAAACGACAAATATATGGTTAACCTGGGAGAAATTCGCACCCTGGGCGAACTGACCGATCTGATCAATTTCCTGGCTACCGAAAAAGATGCCAAGCAAGATGAAGGCGGCAGCCTGGGTTGGTTGTTCCTGGCCTTTGCCGGTGTCGCCGCCGTCACCAGACGTCGCCGCTGAAATCAGACGGTATAGCGATAACGCGCGATATTCTCAAACACGTCAAAGGCCACCCAGAGGTGGCCTTTTTGCTATCTAGTGTCTATTAGGGAAGGTGCGAATAAGTCCTCGTGGCACTCTCTTTTGTAGAGAGTGGCTTGCACAACAATTGGCGTTCAAGGCATCTGACTGAAGGCATGCCGGGGCCTGTCGAAGTCGGATAACGCAGAGAGCCGGTTGCTGTGAAAGCCCCGAAGGGCGTGGCTTACAGGCCTGCCTGCTGTGTTGTGCCTCTTGCAAAGGGCTAAGGCCATTTGCTGCGAACCACGCCTTGCATCCAGGCTCGTAAGCCGACGCAGAGCACACATGGGACTTGTTCACACCTTCCTTAGCCTCTACACGGTTAACCACCGAGGATCCGCTTCCACCAAGGCAGAGGTTCACCGCAGTTGGGCGCCGGATGATAACTGTCGGCCAGCGCAGGTACCGCCACCACATTACGGCAATCGGCTTGTTTCGCCGCACCTGTATCCCGGTCGAAATAGCCCTGCACCACGCCGTTGACCGGCGGCAACCTCAGCCCCAGTGGCGGCCGCTCGGCGAGGAAGCGTTGATAAACCGTCATGGCACCACTGCTGCCATAGAACTGGGTCTTGCCGTTGTCATCGCGGCCAACCCAAACGGCGGCAACGTTACGCTCGTCAAACCCGGCAAACCAGGAGTCGCGGCGGTCGTTACTGGTGCCCGTCTTGCCCGCCAGCATCACGCCGGGGAAGGCCGCCCCCAGACGCGAAGCCGTGCCGGACTCCACCACCTTGGTCATGGCGTACTGCACCAGATAGTTGGCTGCAGGTGTTATCGCCTCATGGCGTGGCATACTGGCCACAGGCAGGGGCTGGTTGTTGCTGTCCAGCACGGCAGTCACCGCATTGAGCTGACGATAACGGCCACCGTCCGCCAGGGTCTGATATACCTGCGCCACCATCAAGGGAGAACCGTTCACGGCGCCGAGCAACATGGAAGGATAAGCCGATACAGCTTCATTCCAGCCGGCCTCTTTTAGCGTCGCGGCCACGGCCTCGACACCGACATTCATCCCCAAATTAACGGTCGGCACATTCATCGATTTCTTGAACGCCGTCAACAGTGGCACCTGGCCACGGAACTTGCGATCCACATTCTGTGGCGACCAGGTCTTGCCCTGCTCATTCTTGAGGGTAATGGCCTCATCTTTGAGGGGGCTGGCGAGATTGAACTTGCTGCCCTGAGCCAGCGCCGTGGCATAAACAAAGGGCTTGACCAGTGAACCTATGGGACGGCGAATTTCCACCGCCCGGTTGAAACCCTCGTAGCCCGGCACCTTGTCGCCCACCATGGCGGCGATCCCGGCGCTGTACTTGTCGGTCACCACCATGCCTACCTGCAACTCTTTATCTTTCTTGCCAAGTTCCTTCAGGGTTCGCTCAACGGCGTTTTCGGCGGCTTCCTGCGCCATGGGGTCCAAGGTGGTATAGACCTTGACACCGGACTGCTTCAGCAGCGCCGCACCGTAGCGATCCTTGAGTTCCTGTTTGACCACGGCAAAGAAGGCCGGCAGTTTCTGGTGCACAGGTTTGTCCGAGCGCCTTAATCCCAGCGGCGACTCCGCTGCCGCCTTGTATTGGTCGACAGAAATTTTGCTGCCTTCCATCAACAGCCTGAGCACCAGATCGCGCCGCTCCTGAGCCCTGTCAGGATAGCGCCAGGGGTTATAGTAGGATGGCCCCTTGATGGCGGCGACCAGGAAGGCTTGCTGCGCCAGGGTCAGCTCTCCTACGGGGCGGCCAAAATAGAATTGCGATGCCAGCCCCATGCCATGCACGGCTCTGGATTTGTCCTGTCCCATGTAGACCTCATTGAGATAGGCCTCGAGAATTTCATCCTTGCTGTAACGAAAATCGATAATCAGCGCCATCAAGGCCTCTCTGGCCTTACGGATCAAGGAGCGCTCACTGGAGAGGAAGAAGTTCTTCGCCAACTGCTGGGTCAGGGTCGAGCCGCCCTGTACCGTGCGACCGGCACTGATATTGACCAGCAGGGCACGGGCGATGGCAAAGGGGTTCACCCCGTGGTGCTCATAGAAGCTGCGGTCTTCCACCAGAATAAGCGCTTCGACTATGTTTTCGGGGATCTGTTCGGTTGGTACAAATAGCCTGTCCTCACCATCGCCGGCGATGATCCTGTCCAGCAGTACAGGTTCGAGATGAAACACCGCCAGTTGGCGTTTGTCGCTCATACGCGCCACCGAAGTGACGCCGTTGGAGTCGAAACTTATCATCACCCGCTGCTCTGCCTGGCTTCCCTCAGGATGCAGGAAGGGGCGGCGCCACAGCTCGATTCGGGTACTGGAGGCTGAAAATTCCCCCACCTGGCGCGGATTGGCCACCTTGCGATAGCCCAGCAGTTTAAGTTCGGCCATCAGCTGGGCGTGGCTCACCGCCGCCCCGGGATAGAGCGCCATGGAGCGACTGAACACCTGCGCCGGCAGGTGCCACTTCTGCCCTTCGAACTTACGGGCGATGATCTGATCCAGGTAGATACAATAGATAGTCAACGCCGCTACCAGAATAAGGGCCAGCTTCCAGGTTATCGACCATAACCTGCGCCACAGACCGGGGCTTTGCCGCTCCGGCTTGCTCTTGCTGCTGGTTTTTCTGGTACTTTTTTTCGTGGTACTTTTCTTGGTGGTCATGCTTATCCCAAAATTTACTGCTGGATATTCAAGGTCTTTTTCTTGGTGAATTTAGTCGGCAAAGTATTGGCCGGATCGTCGGGCCACAGGTGTTTAGGGTAGCGCCCACGCATCTCTTTTTTCACTTCGACATAGGGCCCTTGCCAAAAACTGGCCAGATCGGCCGTCAGCGCCAAAGGGCGCTGCGCCGGAGACAAGAGTTCCATGGTTACGGTCAACTCCCCTTGCAGCAGCCGCGGGCTTTCGGCCATGCCCAGCGCTTCCTGCAGACGCACACTCAGCAGCGCCCTGCCGCCGGCATCATAGCGGATCGGTGCCCGGGTGCCCGTGGCCATTTTCCAATGACTCGGCAGCCATTCATTCAGTGTCTGCTGCGCCTGCCACTCGAGGCGATTGAGCAGCAGCTGCTTGATATCCAATGCCATTAATCCCTTTAGCTGCTTGATATCGCTCAAAAACGGCTCCAACCACTCCTCGAGAGAATCCAGCAGCGCCGGATCGCTGCTGTCAGGAAATAGGCTAGGGTCTTTGGATCTTGCCAGTGCCAGCCTGAACTGGAGCTGCCTGACATCCTCATCCATATTGAGCAGCGCCAAGCCTTTACTGCGCAGCAGCGCCATAATCGCCTGAGCCCTCAGCTTGGGATCCGCCTCTTTCTCGGCCTCCCGCTTGAGCACTATCTCCCCCAGACGCAGTTGGCGCTCGGCAAAGAAACGTCCCCTGGACTCATCCCAGCCCGCCTGCTGTTGCCAGGTACAGAGAAAGGCCAGCTCATTTTCCAGCAACCCCGCCGGTAATTCGGCCGCCAGGTAGATACGGCCGGCGCTGCGGCCCTCGGTTTCCTGATAGTCGGCCACCACCAGAAACTCGCAGCCGCTGAGGCTGTCACCGGCATCGAGCACCACGCCGCTGCCATTGGCCAACTGGTAACCCTCGACGCCTCTTGCCTTGGCTATCCTGTCAGGAAATGCCAGCGCCAACAACAGGGCGCAATCGGCACGATTCGCCAATTTCAGAAAATCCGCCGCCTTGCCGTTAAGCCCTAAGCGTCTGAGCCAGTTGCCGACTTGTCTGGCTTCAAGGCCTTGAGTGGCCTGAGAAAGTTTATCCATGATATCGGCGCCGTTGCCCGCAAGGCTTCTGGCCTCCAATAAGGCAGCCAGCAGACACGCCAGACCGGCGAGCTCAGGTTCGCCGCGCCCCTGCCCCAAACTTTGCGCCCGGAGCAGCATGTGCGCCAGCCGTGGCTGTGCCCCCAGTGCATAGGCCGCGCGGCCATGGGCGGTAAGCTTACGTTGCGGGTCTACCAATTGCAGCGACTGTAACAGCTGCCAGGCCACCGCCTCATTGGCTCTGGCCGGTGGCGTCAGTAAAGGCAAGTCACTGAGGCTGCGCACACCCCAGCAGGCCGCATCCAGGGCCATGGAGAGCAAGTCGGCATGCAAGATTTCCGGTTCATCCGCCTGCGGCAAGCGGCCGTGCTCCTCCTGGCCCCAAAGCCTTAAGCAGAAACCCGCACTGGTGCGCCCAGCCCGCCCGGCTCTTTGAGTGGCCGATGCCTGGCTGATACGCTTGAGTCCCAAACGGGTCACGCCGCTGCGGGGGTTGAAACTGGCCTGGCGCTTGTAACCACTGTCCACCACCAGAGTAATCCCCTCTATGGTCAAACTGGATTCCGCCAGGTTGGTGGACAGCACCAGCTTACGCTCACCGGCATTGGCTGGGGCAATCGCCGCATCCTGCTCTTTGGCACTCAGTGAACCATAAAGAGGACAAATGCGCACATTGGCCGCAACTCGGGATTGCAGATAGTGCTTGAGGCGCTGAATTTCCCCCTGTCCCGGCAGGAAGGCGAGTATCGAGCCCTGTTGCTGCGCTTCGCTAACCCCCAAAGCACTGGCCTGCTGAGGGTCTAGCAGCGCCAGCAACTGCCGCCCCATATGTTCAAGCCAAGGTGCCATGCCAGAGCCGGAACCCGAACCGCTGCGCCTCTGCGCCGAAGCAGCGCTGTAGGCGATAGTCACAGGGTAGCTGCGGCCCTCACTGGCAAGCAGCTTGGCATCCGGCATCAAGGTTTGTAAGGGTAAGCCTTCGAGCGTTGCCGACATGGCCAGCAAGTGCAAATCGTCCCGCAATGAGGCCTGCACTTCCAGTGCCAACGCCAGACCGAGATCTGTGCTCAGATGGCGCTCATGGATCTCATCGAAAATGATCATGGCAACGCCCTTGAGCTCAGGGTCCTGCTGGATCATGCGGGTCAGTACCCCCTCGGTGATGATCTCGAGTCGGGTATTGCCGCTGACCTGACTCTCACCGCGAACCCTGAACCCCACCTCTTGCCCCAGTGCCTGTCCTCTTTGGCGCGCCAAAAAGCCGGCGATGGCCCGCGCCGCTACCCGTCTGGGCTCCAGCATGAGGATCTTGCCGTCGATTTCCGGCCAGTCGAGCAGTGCCAAGGGCAGCGCGGTGGATTTACCGGCTCCGGTAGGCGCTTCGAGGATAACTTGCCGACAAGTGGCCAAGGTTTGGCGCAGTTGAGGCAACAGGGATTGAATGGGTAAGTCGTTCAAGATTCAGGGCATGGCTTACAAAAACAGGCGCTCAGTGTAACCAGTTTCAGCCGCCGTGGCTAACAGGAAGGCCCTGAGCATGTCCTGTAAACTACACCAGGTATCCTGATGCCAGTCTGTACCGGCCTGTATGAATCAATAAGCATTGGCACAACTGCGGTTGGACTCACTCAACTCAAGTAAGGGCCTGGGCTTGCCTATGGCGTAGCCCTGAGCATAATCCACCCCCAGCTCCTGCAGTTTCGCCACTATGGCCTCGGTTTCCACAAACTCGGCAATAGTTTGAAACGCCATCTGCCTTCCCAACTGGCACATGGCGGCAATAATCGCCTGATCCGCCTTGTCTTCACAGAGATTGAGCACAAACTGGCCGTCAATCTTCACATAATCCACCGCCAACTGTTTAAGGTAAGCAAAAGAGGAAAAGCCGGCGCCAAAGTCATCCATCGCCAGCTTACAACCCAGGGGTTTAAGCAACTCAATCAACCTGTGGGCCTGCTCGAGCTGGCTGAGAACCGAAGTTTCGGTGATTTCGATACACAGCTTATCGACCAATTCGGGTTCGGCCAGCAGGCGCATCTCAAGCCAGTCCATAAACTCCTCATCCTCGAGCGAGGACGCCGAAAGGTTCAGCGACACCAAAGACAGGGATTGCCACAACTCAAGATGCCGATTGCCCCAAAGCAGCAGATGATCTATCACCCAGCGATCCACTCTGGACGCCAGGTTATAACGCTCGGCCGCCGGCAGAAATATCGCCGGAGACAACATCTCTCCCTCCTCCTGATACATACGCAGCAAGATCTCCAGATGCATGCCGCTATCTGTAGCCTCCAGCGGGCGGATCTCCTGGAAATAAAGCTCAAATCTGTCATTGGCCAGGGCTCCAAGGACATCGACCGAGGCGGTCATTTCGCTGTAGAGCCGCTTGAGGCGGGGATCGCTGCTGTCGTAGAGTAACCAGCCGTTGCGCCCCTGCTCCTTGGCCAGTCGGCAGGCGGCATCGGCCTGGCCCATGACGGTATAGATGTCCTGGGCTGCCGGATCCAACTGGGCTATGCCTATGCTGGCCGAGACCCCGTGTTTGCGGTTTTCCCAGTTGAATTCGTGATTGAACAGCTGCTGACAGATACGCTCAGCGATATGTTTAGCCGACTCTGGGTTGCAAAAATGCATCAGGATCCCGAACTCATCGCCGCCGAGCCTGGCCACCACATCCCCCTTGCGCACCAGCTGCTTGAGCCGCTGCGCCACCTGACACAAGAGCCTGTCACCCGCGATATGACCGCTGACATTGTTGATCACCCGAAACTGGTCCAGATCCACAAAGGCAATACACACAGGCGGCGCCTGTTCCTCGCCGAGCACTTTGGCCAGCAGGGCTTCGAAATGCACCCGGTTGGGCAGGCCGGTCAGCGCATCATAATTGGCGTGAAATGACAGCTCGCTGGCCAATCTGTGGCGTTCACTGACATCTTCGGCCATCAGCACCAGGGTACGCTTATCAGCCTTACTGCGGCTGAAACTGAGTTTTTGCCAGCAGAGCTCCTGTCCATGCAGAAAACCAACCTCACACCAGGCCTGATTCAATACCCCATCGCGTACCACGGCCAGGGTATCGAGCAAAATCCCCTTGTCATCCTCACGCACCAACGCCAGCAGATCCTTGCTGTCACCGGCCACCAGTGTCTGCTTGGCTATCCGGTTCATCATGGTCAGTTGGTTGCTGCTGTCCAACTGCCCGCAAGCCAGGGGTAACTGTTGGAACAGCTCCTGATACTTGCGCTCACTGGCCAGCAGCGCCAAGGCGATGCGGGTCAGCTCCATTGCCGAACCTATCATGGCGGCCGCATGGCTGAGTTCATTGATAAAGTCTTCCTGCCAGCGCTTTTCGCCGCCGCATTGCAGGGCGCCAACGGCGATATGGGTATCCCCCAGATGCAGTGGCGGCAGCACCAACAGGCTGCGCACCTGCCACTGGCGTAAGAAACGTTTCTCTTCCTGAGCTTCCTTGGGAAGCTCTTCAATACTGTCCAAGGTCAAGAGTTTGGGGTGGCGTAACAGATTGCGAAAAAAAGGCATGTTCCCCAGCCCCCACTCCCGGGAAGCTTGCTGAGTCTTGAATTGGGGTTTGAGGTAGAGATTGCGGGTCTTGAGTCGCCCCGGTGTCTTACCGGCCGCCAGTACAAACACCCCGTCACAATCCAGTTGTCGGGTGATGATCTCCAGGGCGCGATCAACATTCTGCTCCAGGGTGATCAGCGGAGAATCGCTGAAGACATCCACCAGAGCATGTTGTAATTGATTGGCAAGACTCGCGGGCATAA
Organism: Shewanella sp. 38A_GOM-205m; assembly: GCF_000518445.1. NCBI lineage: Bacteria > Pseudomonadati > Pseudomonadota > Gammaproteobacteria > Alteromonadales > Shewanellaceae > Shewanella > Shewanella sp. 38A_GOM-205m. The sequence continues at coordinate 59,115 of NZ_JADP01000008.1, forward strand.
TGGGGTCATTTCCTTACGACTGTTTTTTGATCCGAAGAATCCATCCGATACCATTGCTTTTCATTCTCACCGAGTGAATCGACTCCTGTGTACAATGGTACAAGTCACAGTATAGGCCAAGGTCTTAACCGGGAACGAAAAATGAGCTCAATTACGCCTAAAAGGCTATTTCTGGGATTCACGCCAACCACGGCAGAAAGAGCGAGCTTACTGACGTTGCAGCAAGCATGTGAACAAGCTGATGAACCGTCAGCCCACGGTCTCAAGAAAGTGACTGAGGCCAATCTGCACCTTACCCTGGCGTTTCTCGGCCAGGTGACGACAGAACAGCATGGGAATTTACTCGCTGCCATTCCCGGCTTGCCCTTGAAACGCTTTCGGGTGCGGCTCGAGCATCTCTGCTTCTGGCCCGGGCCGAAAATACTCTGCCTGGCCGGCACAGCCGAGGATCCGGCGTTAATGGCGCTTGCCGGGGCGGCGCAACAACTGGCGACAAACCTTGGGCTGCATAGCAGCGAATATGATTACCGTCCCCATATCACCTTGATGCGAAGGGCTGGCAACCTACCGAAACTCGAACATATTCCAACGCTCGATTTAACGCCAAGCGAGCTGCAACTCTACGAGTCTTTGAGTACTCCAACCGGCGTCGAGTACCGGATATTGGCCAGTTGGCCGTTAAGCGACTGAATCACTTAAGCGCCTTGTGCATCACCACGCAGTCGAGCACTATGCCTCTTGGGGAGTGATATTGGCTTATCCCCTCACCGCAAAAGCCACAGCTACGATAGAAGTCGGCGGCATTGAGGGTAGACTCCAGCGTCAGCGCAGTCACGCCTCTTTCACGCGCCAAAGACTCGAGATGAGCGAGCAAGTCACGCCCGAGCCCTTGGCCCATGGCTTGTGGATGCACGAACAGGGCTTCAATTCGGTCGTTATCCAGCATGCCGGTCGCCAGTATTTTTCCCTGATGTTCGATTAGATAAAAGTCTCTCTCCACCATGGTGATAAAGACAGAGGGCATCTCGCCTTGGGTCCAAATTCTGAGCTCTGCCTTTGTGTAAAACCCCTGGCAACCGGCCTGAATAGCCAGATTACGGATATCCCAGGCAGTTTGTGCGTCTTCCTTTCTTGCCTTGCGTAACTTCATCCTGCACTTCCCTTTGTTGAAAAATAGCGATACACCGGCATTAAAAAGCCGCCCAGTGGGCGGCTTGGTTTGGGCGTTAATTCCCTATGACTCAGTCCGCCAGCAGTTCGGCTATGGTCAACATACCATGAGTCGTGGCACCTGCAGCCCAAAGGGCCGAAGCGTTGTCTTCAAATGCGGCGGCCAGATCGATATGCAGCCAATCCACACCTTCATTGACAAAACGCCACAGGAAACCGGCAGCATTGGAAGCGCCACCGGCGCCGCCACCTTTTACCGGGCGGCTGTTGGCGGTATCGGCATAGGCAGAAGGGCACATCTCTTTATGCCAAGGCTCCAGCGGCAAAGGCCAAACATTTTCAGCCACTAGAGCCGCCTTTTGCTGCGTCAACGCCAGCAGTGACTGGCTGGGGGAGAAGATGGCGTTATAGTTGCGGCCAACGGCCATCACAGCGGCGCCGGTCAGGGTGGCGGCATCGATAACCCGAGTCGCACCGCTGGCGCAGGCGGCCTGCAGACCATCGGCCAGCACCAAGCGTCCCTCGGCATCGGTATTGACCACTTCAACCGTGGTGCCGTTCTTGTAGGTCAGTATGTCTCCCAGCTTATAGGCACGACCACTTATGAGGTTCTCGGCGCAGCAGAGGTAGAGTTTGACCCGCTTGTCGAGACCGTTCTGAATCGCCAGTCCCAGCGCCGCAGTAACAGTTGCCGCGCCGCCCATATCCGCCTTCATGCCCAGCATGCCTTCGGAAGCCTTGATGCTGTAACCGCCTGAGTCAAAGGTGATCCCCTTACCTACCAGCGCGACGGACACGGGAGCATCTTCACCCAGAGGGTTGAAGTCCAGTTCCAGCAACGCTGGTGGCCTTTCGCTGCCGCGGCCAACTGCATGAATGCCTATCCACTGTTCCTGTAACAAGGCTTCCCCCTCAACTATCCGGTAGCTGACCTTGTCACCGCCAAGTTCGGCCAGCCAATTGGCCGCCTGCTGCGCCAGTTTCAGTGGTGGTAGGTTTTCCGGGGTTTCATTGATAAGACTGCGGGCAAACGATGCGCTGTAAGCCCTGCTGGTCAGCGCGCCCTTGAGTGCCTCATCACCGGCCCACTGGATCTCATGGCCGCCTTTGGCAGTGACAAAGCCCTGGGCAAAGGCCCACTGACTGTTGAGGTCCCAACCCTCTCCCATCAAAGAAACCTGATTGATCCCCTGGTTACGCAGCTTGCGGGCGGCCATCTGGATTTGTCGTAGGGCATCGTTTCCCTGCAGGTGGATCTGAGCCTGCTCAGCATTGTAGGTTACATCGGCCTTGCCCCAATGGGCCGCAGGGGCCTCATGGGTAAGCACTATCTTCATGGATTGACTCATTTCGATTCCTTCTTCTTTATGCAGTGAGCGCCTTCGCGCCACAATTGTTCCCAGTGTACTGCATTCCAGCCCGGCACTTGAAGCCCCGCGTCGAATGAGAATTGTTGCCAACTGTAAAGCCTGCTAGGCTTTGGGGTTTTCAACAACTTCAGGGAGATGGGGATGAAGTTTATCCCACCACTGCAATCCGGCATTTTGATCCAAAGGTATAAACGCTTTTTGGCCGATATCAGGCTGGATGACGGCACTGAGATTACCCTGCACTGCCCCAATACGGGTTCAATGAAGAACTGCCAGTTCCCCGGCGAGCGGGTTTGGTTCTCCTTTTCTGACAATCCCAAGCGTAAATACGCCCACACCTGGGAGCTGATGCAAACCCCTGAAGGCGACCTGATCGGTATCAACACAGGGCGAGCCAACGCTCTGGTAGAGGAAGGGATCCAAACGGGTGTCATCAGGGAACTGCAGGGGTACCAAAACCTCAAGCGGGAAGTGAAGTACGGTGATGAAAACAGCCGTATCGATATCTTTCTCAGCGAAGGGGCAGAGGCTGATTGCTATATCGAAGTGAAGAACACCACACTCTTGGAAGAGGGTCATGGTTACTTTCCCGATGCTGTCACCAGCCGTGGTCAAAAACACTTGCGGGAACTGATGTCAGTGGTCAAAAGTGGCCAACGTGGGGTATTGGTGTTTTTAGTGCAACATACCGGCATAAAAACCGTATCAGCGGCCCACCATATAGATTCAAAATATGCCGACTTATTGAACGAAGCCATAGATGCCGGGGTCGAAGTACTGGCCTATGCCACAAGCCTTTCACCTGAAGGCTTCAGGGTGGAATCAAGGCTCGAATTTGTTCGTCAGACAAGCCCCAAAAAGTGATAAAAAGTTGATTTAATCGGGTTTAGCAGACATATTCAAATAATTAGCAATAAGTAAATCGAAATATTTGCCTAGGTAGAGAGATTCTGATATAGATAGCGGCCGTTCATAAGAATGCCCTACGACGCAAATGGAAACAGGAGATGCGTTATGCCTGAAGGCACTAAAAAACTTGGTGTACTCGCTATCGCTGGTGTAGACCCTTACCAGGAAAAACCCGGTGAGGAGTACATGAACTCACAACAACTGAGCCACTTCAAGACCATTCTTGAAGCATGGAGGAATCAGTTGCGTCAAGAGGTGGATCGCACTCTTACCCATATGCAGGATGAAGCTGCAAACTTCCCGGATCCGGTTGACCGTGCCGCCCAGGAAGAAGAGTTCAGCCTCGAACTGCGCGCCCGCGACCGCGAACGTAAGCTGATCAAGAAGATCGAAAAGACACTGCAGAAAATTGAAGAAGATGACTTCGGTTTCTGCGAATCCTGCGGCGTCGAAATCGGCATCCGTCGTCTGGAAGCCAGACCGACAGCCGATCTGTGTATCGACTGCAAAACGCTGGCAGAGATCAAAGAAAAACAGATGGCGGGTTAATCTAATCTGCCGCAGCGCGGGGCCAAGTGTTACACTGGCCCCGCGTTTTTTTGTCACTCAGCCCTTGATGAACAACACTTCCTACATAGGCCGTTTCGCCCCCTCGCCTTCAGGCTCTTTGCATTTCGGCTCTCTTGTTGCCGCCCTCGGCAGTTATCTACGCGCCCGCTCAAAGCAAGGGCAGTGGTTGCTGCGAATAGAAGATATCGACCCTCCAAGAGAAGTCAGCGGCGCCGCCGATGACATAATGCGCACCCTGGAAGCCTTCGGCTTGCACTGGGATGGCGAAGTGCTGTACCAGAGCCGCCGTCTGCAAGACTATCAGCAACATATTGATGCCTTACTGGAATCCAATCAGGCCTACTATTGTCAGTGCACCCGCAAACAGATCCAGCAAAGAGGTGGTGTTTACGACGGCCGCTGCCGGGAGTTGCAACTCAAGCAAGGTGCCATTCGCATTCACAACCAATTGGCGGTTGCCCGGTTTATCGATGGCCATCTGGGTAAAGTCTGTGTCGACCCGGCCTTCGCCGCAGAAGACTTTATTATCAAGCGCAGCGATGGCCTGTACGCCTATCAACTGGCGGTGGTGCTGGACGACGCCTTTCAAGGCATCACTGAGATAGTCCGCGGCGCCGATCTCTTGGAGGCCAGTTGCCGACAGATAAGCCTGTTTCGCCAATTCGGGTTTCAGGAACCAAGCTTTTTTCATCTGCCACTTGCCAGCACCCAGGCAGGGCTCAAGCTCTCCAAGCAAAACCATGCCACGCCGGTGGATAAACGCCATCCACAACCGGCGCTGCTGGCGGCACTCGAGTTTCTCGGCCAGGCGGCTGTCACGCCCCAAGCCGATGTGACTCAGATGTTGGCCCAGGCGGTGGCTCAGTTTGATCCAGACAGCATTCCCAAGCAGACAGAGATCCTCATCGGCCGCTGATATACTCATCGCCTGCTATTTGGTATATCATAGCCGCCAGTTTTTAACCCTTATTTTGCGTTAACGTTCCGAGGTGTCCCATTTTTCGCCGTATCAGTCAGTTTTGTAAGCAGTTGTTTGACGATGGTCAGACAGCCAAGGCTCAACAAGAAGACAACACAGACACAGGTTTGAGCCTGGAGGTTATCCCGCGCGATGGCCACAGCATTTCCCGCAGACAGATTAGCGAGAATGCGCTCAAGGTTTTGTACCGCCTGCATAAGTCTGGCTTTCACGCCTATCTGGTTGGTGGCGGCGTACGCGATCTGCTGCTGGGACTGGAGCCGAAAGACTTTGACGTGGTCACCAATGCCACTCCGGAAGAGATCAAGAAGCTGTTTCGCAACTGCCGCCTGGTTGGCCGTCGTTTCCGCCTGGCCCATATCGTCTTTGGCCGGGATGTTATTGAAGTGGCTACCTTCCGCGGCCACCACGGCAACAGCGAAGAGAAGATTTCCAAGGTCAATTCGGCCGGACGACTGCTGCGCGACAATGTTTATGGTGACATAGATGAAGACGCCGAGCGCCGCGACTTTACCGTCAACGCCCTCTATTACAATATTGCCGACTACTCCATTCGCAGCTATGGCGGTGGTATTCATGATCTTAAGGCAAGAACCCTGCGACTGATTGGCGATCCCGAGACCCGTTATCGGGAAGACCCGGTGCGTATGCTGCGGGCCGTGCGCTTTGCCACCAAGCTTGGGATGTCCATCGAAAAACGCACTGCGGCCCCGATCAAGAACCTGGCTCCGCTGCTTAAAGATATTCCGGCGGCGCGTATGTATGAAGAAGTGCTCAAGCTGTTTTTCGCCGGTAAGGCGCTGAACAACTATCAGATGATGCGCGAATATCAACTGTTTGCGCCCATTTTCCCTCTAGTGGAAAGCCTGCTGCGGGACGACCCCAAGGGCCCGGCCGCCAGACTGCTGAGCGAAATGATGCACAACACAGATGTGCGCGTTGGTGAAGACAAGCCTGTGACTCCGGCCTTCTTCTATGCCGCACTCCTTTGGTATCCACTGCAAAACCGCGCCCAGGATATCGCCTTGGAGAGCGGTCTCAGCCCCTATGATGCTTTCTTTGCCGCCATGGGCGATGTGCTCGAACAGCAGTGCCGTTCGGTAAGCATTCCCCGCCGCTTCAGCACTCCGGCGCGGGATATCTGGCAGTTACAGATGCGCTTTGAACGCTCTCAAGGGGGCCGCGCCTTCAAACTGATGGAACATCCCAAGTTCCGCGCCGCCTACGATCTCTTGCTGCTCAGAGCCAATGCCGAAGGCGGCAATCTGGCCAAGCAGGCCAGTTGGTGGCAACAGTTTGTCGAGTCTGATGACGAGCAGAAGCAACAGCTGGTGCGCAGCGGCAGTAAGTCCAACGGCAGCCGCAACCGTAACGCCAATCAACGCCGGCGCCGCAAGCCTCGTCGCCCAAGCGAAAAACCACAGGCGGCCGAGTAAGATGACCGGAGTCTATGTGGCGCTGGGCGCCAACCTGGACTCTCCCGAGCGCCAGCTTGACAGTGCTTGCCTGGCGCTGCAGCAGCTGGCACGGCAAGACAGCTTTCGCGTTTCATCCTACTATCGTTCGGTTCCCATGGGCGATGTTCCCCAGCCGGACTATGTCAACGCGGTGGCCTATTTCGAGACCGAGCTGGCGCCGCTGGAACTCCTTGACGCCTTGCAGGAAATCGAGTTGCAGCAAGGGCGACAACGCCTGGTGCGCTGGGGCCCCAGAACTCTGGATCTGGACCTGTTGCTCTACGGCGATAAGCAGATACAGACCCCAAGGCTCACTGTGCCCCACTACGGCATCAAGAGCCGCGAGTTTGTCCTCATTCCACTGGAAGAGCTCAATCCTTCGCTGGTGTTGCCCTGCGGCACCGGCATAGCCACGCTGATCACCAATGCCATGCGCCAATCGCTGCAACTGATCCACCCCTCAGGCTGAGAACCTGAGCCGGATCGTTGCAGTCCAAAGCCGCATGGCATATAACACCACTTCACTCGGTTAATAAGAAGAGCATTATGTCTAAAATCACCACAGCGACCCTGCGTAAATTCAAGCAGGAAGGTAGAAAATTTACCGCTCTGACCGCTTATGACGCCAGTTTTGCCGCCGCTTTTGACAGCGAAGGTGTAGACGTCCTGCTGGTAGGAGACTCATTGGGAATGGTTCTGCAAGGTCACGATGATACCTTGCCGGTCAGTGTCGAGGAGATGGCCTATCACACCCGTTGTGTTCGCCGCGGCATCAGCCGCAGTTTGTTGATGGCCGACCTGCCCTTCATGAGTTATGCCACTCCCGAGCAGGCGATGACCAATGCTACCAAGCTGATGCAGGCCGGTGCCAACATGGTCAAGATTGAAGGTGGCCAATGGTTGCTGGAAACGGTTTCCATGTTGACCGAGCGCGGCATTCCTGTCTGCGCCCACCTGGGACTGACGCCACAATCGGTGCACGTGTTCGGTGGTTTCAAGGTACAGGGCCGCGATGCCGACAACGCCCAGCGGATCCTGGATGAGGCCAAGGCGCTGGAAGGTGCCGGGGCCCAGTTGTTGGTACTCGAGTGCGTCCCGGCTTCGCTGGCAAAACAGATAACCGAAGCGCTGCAAATTCCAGTGATCGGCATAGGGGCCGGCAAGGATACTGATGGCCAAATTTTGGTGATGCACGATGTACTCGGGATCTCCAGCGGCTATATCCCGCGCTTTTCCAAGAACTACCTTAAGCAGACAGGTGAAATCCGTGAGGCCGTGAAGGCCTATATCGACGAAGTTCAGCAGGGACAATTCCCCGCAGAAGAGCACACCTTTAACTGAGCCGGGGATTCGCCAGATTATGCTGACCACAGCCAAGATAGATGAGATCCGTGCCCGGGTACGGGAATGGCGCCAAAAAGGGGAAACCGTAGCCTTTGTCCCTACCATGGGCAATCTGCACCAGGGACATGTGAGTTTAATCCTCGAAGCCGCGCGCCGCGCCGATCACGTGGTGGCCTCGATTTTTGTCAATCCACTGCAGTTTGGCAAGAATGAGGATCTCGATGCTTATCCCCGCACCCTGGGCGCCGATCAACAGAAACTGACCGAAGCCGGCTGCGAGCTGCTGTTTACCCCAACACCCGAGCTTATCTACCCCAAAGGGCTGGATGCCCAGACCTTTGTGGAAGTCCCCGGGATCTCCGATGAGCTTTGCGGCGCCAGCCGTCCAGGGCACTTTCGCGGGGTCGCGACCATAGTCTGTAAGCTATTCAATATAGTTCAGCCGGACATCGCCCTGTTTGGCCGTAAGGACTACCAGCAGCTTCTGGTGATCAAGACCATGGTGACCGACCTGTCGCTGCCCATCGAGGTCATAGGGGTAGAAACCGTTCGCGAGGATTCCGGCCTGGCACTGAGTTCGCGCAATGGTTATCTCACCGAAGCCGAAAAAGCACTGGCGCCCAAGCTCAAGGCAAGCATGGATAAACTGGCCGAGGCGATTGTACTGGGGCAGGATATCGACCAGGCCATCAGCAATGCCAAGGAGTTCCTGCGCGCCGCCGGGCTTGAGCCCGACTATCTGGAAGTGCGTGAGGCTTCAAGCCTCAAACCCGTGAGCAGCGATGACAAGTCGCTGGTGATCCTGGCCGCCGCTTATCTTGGCAAGGCTCGCCTCATAGACAATATGACGCTGTCACGCTGATATCCTTTCTTTAGGGAGGGGGAAATATTCCCCCTCTTTCTTCCGAAGACCTTTTTCCAGGTCGCCAAAAAAATTTCCTTAGTCAAAAACTGGTCTTCAATAAAGGTTTGAGTCATATTGGTTACACTTGTTTTAGATATGTAACGAAAGGATTCCCGCCCCAATGTTGCCCGGACAGCCCAGACTCTGGCTCTTTGCTGCACTGCTGCTCGCTTCGCAAGTTCAGGCAGGTACCGTCTATAAATGTATCAAAGAGGACAAGGTAGTATTCAGTCAGCTTCCCTGCCCGCAAGCCTTCAAACAGCACAAGATTGAATATCAGTATGGCGTGACTACGGAAACGGCCGAGGGAGAAAGAGTTGATCCGCTGCAATCCCTTTTGGAGAACGACAGCCTGCCAGAAGACAAGCTATTGCAGCGACTGGAAGCCGAAGTCTATCGGCTGCAGCAGGAAAACAGCTATCTGGAAATACTGCGGGCCAGCGAGCTACAAAAGCAGGAGCGGCAACGCTATTGGCAGAAACTGGAGCGGGAAGACCCCGCTTTTGTTGAGCAACGCGGCAAGATAAACGCCCATTTTGATGAGCTCAAACGCGCCAATGATGACAAGATAGCCAAGCTGCAGCAACACAGAAAGTTGCTGCAGCAAAAATCCGAGGCTCAGCCCTGAATCAGCTGCGCAGCCCTATCCCACGGGAGATCAGGTAATAGGCCAGCAACCAGAGACCCGCACAAAACCCCAGCATCACGCCAATGGACAGCGGCACGCTCATATCGGCAAATCCCAGGAAACCATAGCGGAACACGTTGATCATATACACCACAGGGTTCAGCGCCGATACGCCACGCCAAAAGTCAGGCAGCAGCGACAGCGAGTAAAACACCCCGCCAAGATAGGTCAGCGGCGTCAACACAAAGGTGGGGATGATGCTGATATCGTCGAAGCTCTTGGCAAACACAGCATTGATAAGGCCGCCAAGGGCAAACAGCACTGAGGTCAGAAACACTGTGACTATCACCAATCCCAAGTGCTGCACACTGAGATCGACAAAGAACATGGCCACCAGGGTCACTATCAGGCCCACCAGCAATCCACGGGCGACACCGCCACCGACATAGCCGGCTATCATCACATAGTGGGGCACAGGCGCCACTATCAACTCTTCCAGGTTACGTTGGAACTTGGCGCTGAAAAAGGAAGATGCCACATTGGAATAGGAGTTGGTGATCACCGACATCATGATAAGGCCCGGGGCAATAAACTCCATATAGGACACCCCGCCCATCTCACCGATGCGACTGCCCACCAGATTACCGAAGATCAGGAAATACAGTGTCATGGTGATCGCCGGAGGTACCAGCGTCTGTACCCAAATGCGGGTAAAACGGGTAATTTCCTTGATTAAAATACTCTTGAAGGCAACCAGATACAGACCTCTCATGCCTTGCCTCCTTGGGCATTTTCAACCAGTTTCACAAACAACTCCTCCAATCGATTGGCCTTGTTACGCATGGATAGTACCTCAACCCCCTGCTCGCTCAGTAAACCGAAGACGGCGTTCAGGCTGTGGGACTTCACCAAGTCCACTTCCAGGGTCGCCGGATCTGTGAGCCTGACTGTGATATCGCCAAGCTTGGGTACCTCAACAAGCGACTGCTTGATATCCAACACAAAGGTTTCCATATCCAGTTTCGACAGCAGGGATTTCATACTGGTGCACTCCACCAGCACGCCCTTATCGATAATGCCTATGTTGCGGCAGAGCATTTCCGCTTCTTCCAGATAGTGGGTTGTCAGTATAATGGTGACGCCTTCAGCGTTGATTTTTTTGAGAAACTCCCACATGGAGCGCCGCAGTTCTATATCCACCCCGGCGGTGGGCTCATCGAGGATCAAAAGTTTGGGCTCGTGCATCAAGGCCCTGGCTATCATCAAACGCCGCTTCATGCCGCCGGAAAGCTGCCGGGATTGGCTGTTGCGCTTGTCCCAGAGATCCAGTTGCCTGAGGTATTTCTCGGCCCGCTTGTGGGCTTCGGCTCTGGGCACACCGTAATAACCGGCCTGGTTAACCACGATTTGCAGCACTGTCTCGAACTGGTTGAAGTTGAATTCCTGCGGCACCAGGCCGATACACAATTTGGCCTGCTCCAGTTCTTTATCCAGATCATGGCCAAAGACCCGCACACTGCCGCCACTCTTGTGCACCAGCGAGCTTATGATACCGATAGTGGTGGACTTACCGGCACCGTTGGGGCCGAGCAAGGCAAAAAAGTCGCCCTGAGCCACATTCAGGCTAATGCCTTTGACGGCTTCGACACCGCCCTTATAGGTCTTCTTAAGATTGTCCAGCTCCAACGCCAGAGCTTTGGTCGTCATAGATGTTTCTCCTAAAGAGCCTCCAATACCTGAGGTATCGGCAGCGGCCCGGGACGCAAAAAGCAAGACTCCCGCCGTGGCGGGAGTCCGTCTTACTATACAAACAAAGCCGAAATCACAGCTTGCTTACTCCTGCGGGATCACCTTGGCGATATAAGGCAGGTTGCGGTACTGCTCGGCGTAGTCGATACCATAACCGACCACGAATTCATCAGGAATAGTAAAACCGACAAAGTCTACCGGTACGTCGACTTCGCGGCGGTCCGGCTTGTCCAGCAGAGTACAGAGAGTCAGGCTCTTTGGCTCACGCAGCAGCAGCATTTCGCGTACCTTGTTGAGCGTGTTGCCCGAGTCAATCAGATCTTCGACGATCAACACATCACGATCGGCGATTTCCGACTGAACATCTTTGAGTATCTTCACGTCTCTGGAGCTGGTCATGGCATTGCCATAGCTGGAAACAGACATAAAGTCGATCTCTACATGGCCCTTAATCCGACGGCAGAGATCGGCCATAAAGACCACTGAGCCCTTGAGCAGGCCGACCATCAGCAACTTGTCGGCATTGGCATAATGCGCATTGATGCGCTCGGCTAATTCATCCAGTTTCTGGTTGATCTCTTCTGCCGAGATCATCACTTCGGTGGTGTGTTTCATATCACTCTCAATTGTCGATCTCACTGTCTTTGGGTTTGTCATAACCCCAGCGATCCGTTAATGCATGTTCGACACCCAGATGATCCAGGATCCGGGCGACCATGAAGTCTATCAGATCTTCAATGGATTTGGGATGATGATAAAAGCCGGGGGCGGCCGGCATTATGATGGCGCCCAGTTGGCTGAGTTTCAACATATGTTCGAGATGAATGGCGTTGAAAGGTGTCTCTCTGGGCACCAACAACAACTGACCGCGCTCCTTGAGCACTACATCGGCAGCCCGCTCCAGCAGGCTGTTACTCATGCCGGTGGCCACCGCGGCCAGGGTGCCGGTTGAGCAGGGACAGATCACCATCTGCTTTGGCGCCGCCGAGCCGGACGCCGGTGGAGAGAACCACTCATCCTTGCCGAGCACCCTCAGCTCACCGCCTTCGGGAAACAGTTTTCTGAGCTGCTCGGTGGCTTTGTCCGGCGCGCTGCTGAGTTTGAGCCCATATTCCGTTGCCAGCACCACCCGAGCGGCGCTGGACACCATCAGAAAAACCCGAAACTCGGCCTTGAGCAAGCACTCCAGCAGCCTCAGCCCATAGGGCGCCCCGGAGGCGCCGGTCCAGGCGAGGCTGATACTCTTAATCTGCTGATATTTCACGCTTTGACCTCGCCACTTCTGGCTTTAAGGGCCTGGAGCAACTTTTGATGCAGACCGCCAAAGCCGCCATTGCTCATGATCAGCACGGTATCGCCGGGCTTGGCTTCACCACTGACCTTGGCCACTATCTCATCTATGTCGTGCAAAACCTGCACCGGCAGCGGCGCCGCCTGCATGGCCGCGGCAATATCCCAATCGATATTATCCGCCTGATACAACACGGCCTCATCGGCCAGGGCCATAGAGTTGGCCAGTGTGTCTTTATGCACCCCTTGCTTCATGGTGTTGGAGCGGGGCTCGAGCACGACAGTGATTTTGCCCTGGCCCACCTTGGCGCGCATCCCCTGAAGAGTAGTGGCGATTGCCGTTGGGTGATGGGCAAAGTCGTCATAAACGCTGACCTCATCTACGCTGCCCAGCAACTCGAGACGGCGCTTGGGCGGGGTAAAGTCTGCCAGCGCCTTGAGCGCATCTACCGGTAAGACCCCAACATGACGCGCCGCGGCTATCGCCATAGTGGCGTTGTCTATGTTGTGACGCCCAATCAGACCCCAGCTCAAAACGCCCTGGGATTTACCGCGGAAAAATAGCTCAAATTCGTGACCATCGTCTGCCAACATCCTGGCGCTCCAGTCCACCTGGCCGGCTTCATGGCTCAAGGTTTCCTGCTCACTCCAGCAGCCCTTGGCTATCACGCCGGCAACCGCCTGGCTGTCTTGCGGCCAGATCACCCGGCCATCCCCCGGCACGATTCTGAGCAGATGGTGAAACTGCTTCTGTATCGCCTTGAGATCGTCGAAGATGTCGGCATGGTCGAACTCCAGGTTGTTGATCACCAAGGTTCTTGGCTGGTAATGCACAAACTTGGAGCGCTTGTCAAAGAAAGCGCTGTCATATTCGTCGGCCTCGACCACAAAGAAGGGCGACTCGCCCAACCTGGCCGAAATGCCGAAATTCTGCGGCACCCCACCAATCAAAAAGCCAGGTTGATAGCCGCAGGCTTCGAGGATCCAGGCCAACATGCTGGCGGTAGAGGTTTTGCCATGGGTACCGGAAACGGCCAATACCCAACGTTCGGGCAATATATGGTCATGCAGAAACTGCGGACCCGAGGTGTATTTCAGGCCGCGGTTGAGTACGGCTTCCACACAGGGGTTGCCGCGGCTCATGGCATTGCCTATCACCACGAGATCCGGCTCGGGATCCAGCTGTGACGGGTCAAACCCCTGAATAAGGTCTATCCCCTGCTGCTCAAGCTGGGTACTCATGGGTGGGTAAACATTGGCATCGGAGCCGGTGACCTTATGTCCCATGGCGCGAGCCAGCAGCGCCAAGCCCCCCATAAAAGTGCCACAGATCCCCAGAATATGTACGTGCATTAAGGCCATCCTTCTGCAGTGAGTCCGCTCACCCCACGTTGGGCGAGTTTGCATGCCGCTCATTGTACCTATGCCACCGGCAAGACGCGAGAGGCCTCTGCCTGCTGTTCAGTTTTCTCTCATCTTCCCATGACAAATACGATAAATGGGTAGCGGAAATTTCCCAAAACCTGAGCCGATCGCTGGTCAGGACAGAGCCGCGCGTTTAAAATGCCCGCAGCCTACGCAAATGCGATTAGCATCAGGAAAGCAGCATGCAGTTAACGGAAGAACTCCAACATCTCAGGCGCGAGCTTGAAGATCTCAAACTCAAAGAGACTAACCTGGAAATCAGGACAGATATCCGCCTCGACGCGATAGAACAAAGAATCGAGGCGCTGTTTGCGGCCGTCAATCAGCTTGCCGAAGAGCAAGCTAAGCCTTTGGCGCCCAAGGTTGCCGAGCCGTCAGCGATGCCTGGCCCCAATGAGCCTCAGGCCGAGCCAGTAGCCGACTTATCCTCGGAGTCACAGACCCAGCGCCAGGACGCCTGGCAGCGTAAGGCCGATATAAAACCTATCGAGCACACCAAGCCGGCAAGGGCAGAGATGGCTGCAACGCCAGTTGCAGCCAAAGCGCAAACCGCTTCTGAATCCTCCGCAGCGAAACCCTTCGCTTCGAAATCTTCCGCTTCGAGACCCACAGATTCGAAATCCTCCGCCGCCCAAAGAGCATTGCCCCAAACACAAGAGGGTCGAGAGCAGCAGACTCCCAACTGGGGGCGTAAATTTGATCAGGCTGTGGCCGCTTTTTTTGCCGCTATGCTGAGCCCGCTGCTGGGACTCTTCGCACAAGCCAAAGATTTTTATCAGTACTATCAAGCCAAAGGTCAGGGCCCGGTATTTATGATGACCCTGGCCGGGATCATCGCCATGACCCTGGGCTTTGGTTATCTGCTGCAGTATTCCATGAACCACTGGCTGTCGGACACAGGAAAGGCCTTGACCGGCTTTGTCTGCGCCAATGGCATTCTGGCCTTGGGGGCCTTTATCCGCAAACGGCAACGAGCGATGGCCGATTTCGGCTCGGGTCTGGTGGGCCTTGGGCTGATTATCAACTATCTGTGTGCCTATTTTGTCGGTCCCTACTTCGAGCTGGTACCGGATGGCGTCAGCTATCTGCTGCTGTTACTTATCACTGTGGCCGGTTACAGTCTGGCGCTGAAACTGGAAGCCAGAGTCATCAGCATAGTCGCCTTGCTGGGTGGCTCCCTGGCACCACTGATGCTGCTTTCCGGCAGTCAGGCGCCTTTGATGTATCTACCCTTCCTGCTGCTGATTGGTGGCTGCTCTTTACTCTTGAGTCACAAGATACGTTGGCCTGTGCTGCTGGAAACGACAGCCATACTGCACATCGCCTGTATCGAGAGCCTGAGTTTCTTTGTCGAGCTGCCGCTGCAAGGGCAAGGGATAATGGGAGTTCTGGCGCTCATCTCCCTGCATGGCCTCTTCTATGGTTATGGCCTTGGCAGCCTTTGGCTGTTTGGCCGGGAAGGCCTCAGCCACAGACTGCTGGCTCTGCCGGCGGCCTTGCTGGCCTTTTTGGTCTATAGCCTGAGTCAGTTCAGCCCCCATGCCGGCGAGCTGCTGCTGGCCAACGCCGCCGTGCTTATCGGCCTGTCGCTCTGGCTTAAACAAGACAAACAGTTGCAGACGCTATTGTGGCTGGCGACCGGTGCCTGTCTCGGTTTTGCCGCGCTCAGCCTGCTCAGTGGTGAGCTGCTGGGGCTGGTGTTACTGCTCGAAGCCTTGCTGTTGATGTGGCTAGGTTGCCGTGAGCAGCAAGCCTCGCTGCGAATCGAGGCCATCACCCTGCTGGCTCTTGGACTGGTCATCAACCTGTTGGCCCTTGGCGATATGATCAATGAAGCGCCGGCGCTCTTGTCACTGCCGCTGCTGGCTTGGGGGCTAAGCACGCTTACGCTGTTTGGCTTTAACCAACTGCTGGGCAAACAGCCCGAGCTCAGCCGCTGGGAGCAACAACTGCTGCAGCTGGGACGCGAGCTTGCCAACGTGCTGCTGGTGTCTTTAGCCCTGGTTAGCGCCTGGCTGATAAGTGAAAGCTACTTCCTGGTGATAATTCCCGGATTGAGTCTGACCTTGCTGCTACTCGCACGCAGGCAACAACTCAGGGTCAGCGAGGCCTTGGCCTGGGCCTTGTTGTTACCGCTGGCGGCTCAGGTCATCTTCGCCGCCGTGGATGTGCATAGCCTGAGTTTCCGCGCTCAGCCGCTGTATGCGCAAATCGCCAGGGTAGAGCTGTTCCTCTGTCTGTTACTGGCCTGGTATGCATACCGGCGCTTCCATCCCAAGGGCGAACTTAGGCGTTTGGCCTGGTACGCTCGCCTGGCCTGCCTGGTGCTCTTGCCACTGCTGTGGCTGCCCAAAATCGCCCTTCGCTTTGAAGATTGGCTGGCCCCGGTCTTGTGGTTATCCTGCTTTGTCAGCTTAGTATTGGCCCGCAAGTTCAGGCAGCCGATACTGAAACGCGAAGCGGATGTACTGCTGGTGCTGGCTATAGCCCAAACCGCTTTAGCCTGCCTTACAGGACAATGGCCTGGGCTTATCGCACTGCTGCTGGGCAGTATCTATTCCGGTCTGTTGCTGTGGCGCTATCCATCCTTGCCAAGGCTCTGGCAAGGCCCCTGCCGACTCGGCTGGCAGTTGTCACCCTTCTATGGCGCCCTGCTGCTGGCGGTGGTCAGCCACAGCCTGGAGGTATTGTTCAGCCACACGTTGGCACTTAGCAGTGTGGTGCTAAGCGGCTACTTCTTTATCCTGCTCAGCCGCAAACCGCTCAAGGCCCTGCGCCCGGGTTACCCCTTTGCCTTTGCCAGCTTCTTTATCGCCTTGCTGCTGCCCTGGATTACCTGGCTCGACAGCCTGCAATATTTGCAGCTCGATGTCCTGACCCGGCCCTCTGAACCTTGGCTGATGGCGCTGGCACAAGCTTGCAACCTGGCCTTGCTGGCGCTGTTTATCCGTAAACGGCCATTGGCCATGAGACGCTATCGTCAGCAGTTGCCGACCAATATGGTGTTTATCGCCTGGCATGCCCTGTTGCTGCTGGCCTATCTGCCACTGGCCTACCAGATGCCAACCGGATTCGATGCCACCTTAAGCACAGTGCTCATGGTGTCCCACGGCTGCTGGCTGATGTTCCTCAGCCTGCGTCCCGGCTGTCAGATTATGCTCAAACTGGCCGCAGGTCTGTTTGCCATCAGTTGCCTCAAGGTATTGCTGCTGGATATGGCCGCCGCCGATCTGCTGCAAAAGATCATCGTCTTCATGCTGATTGGTGCCTTGCTGCTCGGGGTGGCTTACTTCTACCAGAAGTCCAGAGCCCGGCTGTCACAATAAACCAACTCAAAGGCGCCTGCGGGCGCCTTTGGGATAGGTCTGACAGCTATAGATTGAAGGTTTTGCTAGAATGGCGGCCTCTTACTCCATCCTTGGTGATTTATGAAACTGACCCACATAGCCCTATTTTCCCTGGCTCTGTTTTCGCTCCCCGCCCTGGCCGGTGGTCATTGCGCCAAAAAAGAAGCCGAAATCGAAAAGCAGATCTCTTATGCCAAAGAGCATAACAACAGCCACAGAGTACGGAGGCTGGAAACGGCGCTGGCCGAAGTCCGTGCCCACTGCACTGAGGCCGGTGAAATCAAAAAACAGCAAGATTCACGCGATGAATTGGCAAACAAGATCCGTGACAAGCAGGATGATATTCGCGAGTTACGTGAAGAGCTGGCCGAAGAGCGCGCCGAACTGAAGGCCGATATCGCCGAGGCCGAGCGCAAGGGCAAAGTCGATAAGGTCGCCAAATATCAGCGAGAACTGGCCGAGGAAGAGGCTAAAACAGCCGCCAAGATCAGCGCCAAAGAGGCTGAAATACGTGCATTGAAGTCCGAGCTGGACGCCAGATAAGTATTAGCCCCGCTTGACGGGGCTTTTTGATGATGTCATCAAGCCTGGGAGGCTTCCAGCGCCTGGGCCACATCGCTGATGATGTCGTCTATATGCTCAATTCCCACAGAGATCCGGAGCAGATCTTCACTCACCCCGGCGCGAGCCAACTCCTCGGCGTTGAGCTGCCTGTGGGTCGTGGTGGCAGGGTGACAGGCCAGTGACTTGGCATCGCCTATATTCACCAGACGCAAGATCATCTGCAGCGCATCGATAAAGCGCCCGCCGGCCTCTTTGCCCCCCTTGATACCAAAGCTGATAATGCCGGACGCCTTACCCGAGGTGATTTTGTCGCAATTGGCCTTATAAGGGCTGTCTGCCAGGGCGCCATAATTGACCCAGTTAACCAGCGGGTGGGACTGCAGGTAACTTGCCAGCGCCTCGGCATTACTGCAGTGGCGCTCCATCCTCAGGCTCAAGGTCTCCAGCCCCTGCAGCAGTAAAAAGGCGCTGTGTGGTGATAGAGCCGCGCCGGTATTACGCAGAGGCACCACCCGGCAACGGCCGATATAAGCCGCCGCGCCGAAGGCTTCGGTATACACCACCCCATGGTAGGAGGGGTCCGGCTGATTGAGCACCGCAAATCTGTGTTTATTGGCGACCCAGTCAAACTTGCCCGAATCGATGATCACCCCGCCCACTGTGGTGCCGTGGCCACCGACATACTTGGTGAGCGAGTGGACGACGATATCGGCGCCATGTTCGAAGGGGCGGCACAGCACAGGGGTCGCCACAGTGTTATCCACCACCAAGGGCACACCATGTTTGTGGGCAATTTCTGCCAGACGCGCGATATCGACAATATTGCCGGCGGGGTTGCCTATGGATTCACAAAATACCGCCTTGGTACGTTCATCAATAAGCGACTCCAGGGTATCGAAGTCATCGAACGACGCCATGCGCACCTCAACCCCCTGGCGCGGCAGAGTATGGGCGAACAGGTTATAGGTGCCGCCGTAGAGCTGGCTGCTGCTGACTATGTTGTCGCCCACTTCCGTCAGCGCCTGCAGCGCATAAGTGATGGCCGCCATTCCAGAAGCCAGCGCCAGCGCGCCAATGCCGCCTTCGATGGCCGCCATTCTGGCTTCGAGCACGGCGTTGGTGGGGTTCATGATGCGACTGTAAATATTGCCGGGCACCTTGAGGTCAAACAGATCGGCGCCGTGTTGAGTATCGTCGAAAGTATAGGACGTCGTCTGATAGATGGGCACCGCCGCCGACTTGGTGGTGGCTTCCGATTCATAACCATGGTGCAACGCCAGGGATTCCAGTTTCATCTCGCGCTCCTTGATGACAGATAATGCTGACTGAATGAGCAATCAAACTAACAGATAGACATCTGGATGTCCAAATAAAAAGAAACCACCCCTGAGGGTGGTTCTTGCCAGGCGCGATTAGCTGCCTGTTATGGCTTGGCCTTGAAGCTCGCCAACCAACCCACTATCGCGCCGCCCAGGCCGATGGCAAACACTGAATAGGCAATGATGCAATAGTGAGCCATATTCATGCCAAACAGTGACCAGTCATCTTCACCACAGCCGCCGGTAGGAGCGAACTCAAATGGCAGCCACTTATCCAGCGGCAAGCCCAGAGGGAAGTGCGGCTCGGTGGAGCAGGCAGAGCCTGCCGCCGAACCTGCCTCGGCGAAGAAGTCCATCGACTCATCCACTACCAGGTGCGCGGCGTCGTGGATATTCATCAGTTGAATCGACCAGGCCATTCCCTGAATCACGCCGTAGAGTGCCAGGGCAACACCCAAGGCCTTGAGCACGTGGTTCTTCGGATTGATCAATATGATGGCACCGGCCAGCACTATGCAGCATTGGCTGAAGCGTATGTAGACGCACAGCTCACAGGGATCCATCTCCAGAAACACCTGAAAGTAGCCCATGGCGGAAGCCAGCAAAAATACCGCCGCGCCCAGCATTATGCTCCAGAGTATTCGCCCCTGTTGCCAGCGGGCCAAAGTCGGGACAGGCGCCTGGGTAAATTCCCGAAAAAGCGAACTCAATTTATTCATCCGTCCCTCCTACTTGGCAGCCAGTTCGGCCACCAGTTCATCGAGCATCTGCATGCTGCGAATAGACTTGGTGTTAATCAAGTACTTGCCATTGACCACCAGTGCCGGGATCCCCTGGATCTTGGCGACTTCCACACCTCTGTCCCATTTGCTCAAGAGTTGTTGCACCTCAGGGCTATTCTTGGCCGCTTCAAAACCGGCGCGATCCAGGCCGGCTGCTTGGAGGCCAAAGTCGATGGCTTCATCGGCGGAAGCAAAGCGGGCCTTGTCATCGTGATACTTCTTGTACAGTGCCATCTTGGCGGCCTTGAAAGCCTGTTCGGATTGGGTTTGAGCATAGGCCAACACCCAAGCCTTTTCCTTGCCAAGGGGCGGCTTGGTGGTGATGTGATAATCATCGAAGGTCACCCCCTTGGGCAGGTTTTTCACCATGCCGGGGATCACTGACTTGTCGTACTTGTAGCAGAAGGGGCAGTTGACCGAATACACCTTCACCACTTGGTTGGGTGCATCAAAGCTGGCGGCCCCCAGCAGTTGATAATGCTCGCCTTCGTTATATTTGGCAGCGGAAACAGAGCAGGACAATAACAGGGCACCCAGTGCCAACAGACTTTTCTTCATCATGATACGGACTCCAAATGGGCGGCAGCCCGGCTGCCGCCACAAACACAATTAACGATTGAACATGCTTTCAGGGTGAACCACGGTAGAGCGATAGCCAGGCTCATGTTTCATCAGGGTCTTCACCTTGATTTCGACCTTGACCTCATTGGTCTTGGGATCCACCTCGGTGATCCAATGCTCGGGAGCCTTATCCCCTTCCAGCAGCCCGGCCGAAGCCGAGGCCATGAACATAGTCTTGTGATCCGCTTGCCACTCTGTGATGGAAGTGATTGGGCTATACCACTCGTACCCCCGCTCTTTGCCGTACTCCCAGGTCTGCTGCACTGTCATCTTGCCCATGTCGACCTTGTACTCGACGCCACGGGAATACTTCATGGTCGGCAGCGCGGGTTGTTCCAAACCGCGGCCATCACCGTTGTCAAACACTGTGACTGTGCCCCTGTCCGGTACCGGCCAGGCGGTGTGCTGAGTCCAGGTCCAGTCAAAGTTGCCTTCGCAGCCCTTGGCGTCACACTTGAGTGCCCGACCTTTGGTATCAACGGGTTTCAGCACCTTGGAGGCCAGTTCTCCTTTCCAGCCTTCGGGAGTGCCCAGGATCCACTTGACCTTGTTATCACGGCCAACCTTGATCACCGCAGACTGGTGGCGCGAGCTGACGATGATGCTGTCATCGGCCGGGTCATAACCTATGGAGTTGATATGCAGCCAGTTGCGGCCGGTTCCGACCCCGGCAACATCGCCGTAGGGTTCGCTGGCCAGCTCTTCGGCGGTCTTGGTTTCACCGGCCTTGGAGACATCCACGTTCAGACAGACAGCACCCATATCCAATGACTTGAGCACAGTGTCACGCATAGGGTCGAGTATCTTGTTGAAGTCCCAGACCTTAACGACATCACCGTTCTGATCCACTTCAATCACATGGTCGCGCACTGTATCGACCTTGAGGCCATCCGGCGTGACATAATCACGCTTTCCCACCCTCAGCAGCAGGTGGCCATTGGGCATTTCGGTGATCTCATGGGAGAAACCATTGAACCCCCGCGGGAGTTCGCGTTTGAAGATAGGCTTGCCGATAAAGTCATACTTGGCGTAGTAAGGCACCTGGAACCCTTGATGCAACTCAAACATCAGCCCCTGGCCAAAGATCAGCTTGCCATCACGGGTCTGCTTGAAAGACATGGAGCCGCCCGGACGGTCATAGATGACATCGCTGTTCAGATGCCAACGCACATCGCCGTTGGTATCTATGATGTTCTGGGTCGGGATCCAGTCCCAGTGGTCACGGATATTGGGCGGGATCACCTGCCCATCAACCAGATAGAATCTGTCTTCAAAGCCTTTGGCGACTTTGACCGGCTCATACTCGTACTGGGTGCGGGCATTGCCATCGATATGCAGGTGAGGCAATGCGCTGGTGCGGATCTTGTATTCCTCGGTCACTGGCTTACCGGCCAGTTTGTAGCTGACCTCAACCCGGTTCAAATAATCGGGATAGAGGCCAAATACCGGAATACCGCTGTGGGTGTTGAGTTGAGTCAGTCCCACAGGGTACTGAATATCAATCCCTTTCTTTCCCTTGCCTTTTACTTTGACCTTGACATCACTGATGGACTTGCCACCGAGATCTATCACCGCCACCAAAGGGCTGAACTTATATGGATCCACATAGACATAACCCAACTGCCCCTGAGGTACGGCGCTGGAACTGGTACCTGGCAGATCGCCACCGGCAATCACCTGGGTTGAGAAACCCGTCAATGTCAGACTGGATGCCGCCAACATCAAATAACACAGTCTCTTCATTTTCATCTTGTTACCTTCCAATTAGAGTTGATATTGCAGGGAATAAAAAATAGCGTCGTGATATCCTTGTTTTCCTAAGTTATTTTCCGCATACCGATAACTCAGGATAAAACTCAGATTTTTAGTAAAAGACCAATTAACAGATAAAGCTCCATTAAAACCAAAATCCTTTCCATCACCAGATAAAACTAAATAATCATCTTCGCGATTAAAAAAGTGCTCTTGCCACCAGGTTAATTTAAAGTCTTGCTTAAATAGATTTAGCTTATGGCTTGCCAAGAAATAAAAATAGCCACCGTTAAAACCACCTTCATAATTGGCATCAAAACTTTTATAAGTGGCATCGACAAAATGTCCGGCCAGAGCAACCTGCAGATAGGTGTCGCCATAACTTTTGTCCCAGCTCAGTCCCAACATGGTGTTGGTTTCGCCCCAACTGGGTTTACTCTTGTCAAACACTTGGCCGTAGAGGTTCCAATCTGTTTCCCCTAAGTTAATCTGACCGATCACATTGATCTCTGTACCGTAGTAAGCCCCATCGTCCGGATCTTCCCACTTTACATGGCCATAAATATCACCATAGTCGTTGGCAACGGCACCTTTCAGAGTGATAAAAGGATTATTGTCTTTGGCCTCGCCAAAATAATCAGATGCCTTGGATTGCCAATCCATCATCCCGGCTTCGACCGCCAACATAGCCGCCTGACAGTTGCCACCAAGACAGACAGAGATAATTAATGGGCATAACAATTTATTGTTCATATTCAATCCTTCCTTCCCGACTCAAGTTAATTATTTACAGAAGCAGAAATGAATAGGTGAACTGAATCACAGGAAAATAGAGCTTTTATCTTTTTGTTAAAAGCTTTAATAATGATCATCAAAAAATAAAATTTTATTTTTTGATGAGCGAGATCACAAAGAGCTAAACGGAGCGCAACAAGACTATCGCAACTATTTATAATGAGATAAATCTTGCTTGAGTATTTAATTATGAATAAACCCGAGCATAACCGTATACGGGAAGCTATTTTGGATTTGGCAGAGTCTGTTATTGCCAAAGAAGGAATATTGTCACTGAAAGTATCAGATATCACCAAGGGGCTTGGCATATCCACGACCCTGTTCTACAGCATCTTTAAGACCAAGGAAGATATTCTGGTAGCACTCACCTGCCGCGCCTTTGATCAAGTACTTGGGCTTCGTTGGTGGCTCAATCTGGAGGGTTACTCAGGGCTGGAGAAATTTATCGCCTATATTCTCAATGAGATCCAATTTACCGAGACTTACAGCCTGCGCAGTTCTATCTCCACCATCTCCTGTAACAGGTTGATCTTCAACAAGGCCAGTGCCACTTATCTGCGTAACCTGAATCGACTGGCAATGGAGTATTGGGAGACTCCAATTCAGCTGCTGTCCCAGGCCAAAGAGCAGCAGGAAATACAGGCCAACGAGGTGCAGATCCAACAGTTTTGCCATCTGTTGTGTACCTATCTGAGAGGCAGGGAGTTGGTGGGGAACACCTATGCCGGCAAGGAGTACAGTCAGGATGTCAGGTTTGATAACGCCCGGCTGCTCACTCAGTTGCTTAAAGAGTTGTGTCCTGGCAAAAGGCTTAATCCCAAAACTCTTGCCAGAGCGCAACAACTACGCCGCGAATTACCCGGGCACAGAGTTCAGCGTCAGCAACAGACAAACGGCTGAACTCATTCCCCCCTCGGTTATTAGGGCGGCGGTCAGGATTTAAGCCGCACAGTGCACAAAATCAACATAGAAGTAAAAACATCTAGACGTCTAAATTGACAGACGACTGACTATCCCCTATTCTTTCGCCTAATTTGTCAGGAGATGATGCCGTTAAGACAATGCAATTCAGCGAGTTTGGCTGCTGCGGAGGGAATCCCCGGCCGAACGTGATTCACAGAGAGTAGATTTTGACCCAGAACAACACTTCTCCGGCCGTTAAAGCTCCGGCCTCATTTGTGGCACTACTGCCATTGTTTCTGTTTCTGGCGCTGTTTATCGGTGCCGGGGTCTATTTCCAAAGCCAAGGGGTAGACTTTGCCTTCTATCAGTTGCCGAGCCCGATAGCGATATTACCGGCGATTGTACTGGCCATTTTGCTGTCCAAGCAAAAGCTCAACCAGACCATGAACACCTTTATGGCGGGGATAGGCCACAACAACATCATCGCCATGTGCCTCATCTATCTACTGGCCGGTGCTTTTGCCGCCGTGGCCAGTGCCACTGGTGGGGTTGATGCCACTGTTGCCCTGGGGCTTAAGCTGATCCCGGCCAATCTGCTGCTGCCCGGCTTTTTCATTATCGCCGCCTTTATCGCCACCGCCATGGGCACCTCCATGGGCACGATTGCCGCCGTGGCTCCTATCGCCCTCGGGGTTGCCGATCAGGCGGGGATTGAACTGCCACTGATGGCGGGCTCTGTGATGTCAGGCGCCCTGTTTGGTGACAACCTGTCTATTATCTCGGATACCACTATTGCCGCGACCCGCACCCAGGGCTGCGAAATGAGAGACAAGTTCCGTGAAAACCTGATCTTTGCCATTCCGGCGGCGATTGTGACCCTGTTGCTGTTCGGTTTCCTCTCTTCCGGTCAGGCCGAACTGCCACCACAGGAGGTCGACTTTGTTAAGGTATTGCCTTACTTGAGCATTCTGGTGCTGGCCGTCGCCGGGCTGAACGTGTTTGTGGTACTGGCCATCGGCATTTTGCTGGCCGGGATAACAGGGTTTGTCACTCAAGATTACTCGCTGCTGACCTTCGGTAAGGATATCTACAAAGGCTTTGGCAATATGCAGGAGATCTTTATCCTCTCCATGCTGGTTGGTGGCCTGGCGGCCCTGATGCAGCAGCAAGGTGGCCTGAGCTTTGTCAGCCAGCAAATAGAGAAGCTGATAGCCCGTTTCTCCCGCGCCAAGGGTGAAGCCTCCTGCCGCGCCGCCGAGCTGGGGATGGCGGGGATAGTGGCTTTGACCAACTCCTGTGTGGCCAACAATACCGTCTCTATTGTGGTCAGCGGCGATATCGCCAAAGATCTGGCAGCCAAACATGGGGTTGCCCCAAAACGCGCCGCCAGTATTCTGGATATTTTCGCCTGTATCATTCAGGGGCTTATTCCCTACGGTGCCCAGGCATTGCTGATAGCTTCCCACTTCAAGATCTCTCCCCTGGAAGCCGTTGCCAACACCTGGTACTGCATGATCCTGGCCTTAGTTGCCGTGGTGATTGTGATACTGCGTCCCCGCAGTTAAACTAGCGGGCGCAATAACCAAACCGGTCCCTGCGGCCGGTTTTTTGTCGCCGCCATTTGGCGACTATTAT
The DNA here is from genome assembly GCF_000518445.1 of Shewanella sp. 38A_GOM-205m. Lineage (NCBI taxonomy): Bacteria > Pseudomonadati > Pseudomonadota > Gammaproteobacteria > Alteromonadales > Shewanellaceae > Shewanella > Shewanella sp. 38A_GOM-205m. Next base: position 84,628 of record NZ_JADP01000008.1, read on the forward strand.
TGAATGCAGGTATTCAAACGAGCCATTCCATGCCCCTGTACGAGCAATACCATAAGCAAGATCCGCAGCGCCTGGCATTTATGATGTCTCTGGTGGGCGTCAGCATAGCGGCACTGGGCATGGGCTCCTCCTTCTGGGCCGCCTATGACAACTTGGGCAGCGCCATTTTCAGCATGCGCATGGACAGACTGGGCGACTACTTGAGCTCGCCGCTGGCCTATGTCTACAACATCTCGCTGCTGCTCGGCGGCGCCTGCTTCATCTTGGCCATGGGTGGCCTCTGGTGGCAAAAGCACAGCGCGGCAGCCGGCTTGTTGTCAAGATCTGGCATAGCGGTTGGCTTGGGGATAGTGGCGCTGGGGGTCTTCCCCTACAATGAACTCTTTGCCCACCAGCTGGCTGCTATCTTCTTTATTGCCAGTACCTTGGTGATGTTCACCCTTTGCTGCTATTGCTTTGTCTCCCACAGAGCACTGTGTAACCTGCCGCTGTGCCTGTTCAGCCTTCTGGGGATAATGTCTGCCATCGGCCTGTTATCCCAGTTGCAATGGCCATCGATGAATTATGCCTCTTGTTCGGTGCAAACCCTCTGCCCTTCGATATGGTTTATGTGGTTGCATTCCATTGCCACTGTGTTTGCCGGCCTCAGCCTATCAGCCACCGTATATCGACTGTGGCACTGGTCGCAGCCGCTCAACGACTGATGACTGAAAAACCGTATAGGGCTGACGCGACAGCGCCAAAAACAACCCGACAAGCCACAATGCGCCTTGTCCACTATCTGGCGCAATCCGGTCTGTGCTCAAGACGCGAAGCCGCCAGACGCATCGAAGCCGGAGAGATTTTTCTGGGTGACAGGCCAGCCAAACACACAGACAGAGTCACCCTCGCCGCCGGGCAGCGCCATTGTCTTGAGAAGTTGTTTTATCTGGGCGAGCCCGTCGCCGCCCCGGCACCTTACACTTATCTGCTATTCAATAAACCCGTCAGGATAGATTGCCGCCTGCTCAAGGATGACCCGAGCAGCCTATTACATTTATTGCCCCAGGATAAACGCCTGTATCCGGCCGGAAGGCTGGATAAAGACTCCCGCGGCCTATTACTGCTCAGCAACGACGGCGAGCTGACCCAGCAACTGATGCATCCGGATTTTTGCCACAGCAAACACTACCGGGTCACTCTGGAGCAGGCATTTACTGACGCGTTTATCCATGCCTTGAGAAACCCAATGGATTACGGGTATGGCCAGGTGCGGGCATCCCAAGTCACGCCAATTTCGGCAAACAGTTTTGAAATCATTCTGACTCAGGGCAAGAAGCGGCAAATTCGCCGTATGTGTCGGCATTTGGGCTACAGAGTCACAGATCTCTGCCGTACCCGGATAATGGAGTTAACACTTGATAGGCTTGCTGAAGGGGAGTTTAGAGAGCTCAGCCGTGCACAAATCGCCGCGCTCAAAGCGTCACTTCAACGCTGAACAAACCACATAATCTTTAGTGCGATTCCTGATTGATTTATTGCTAAACTAAGCGGCTTGTTGGCCCTGCCCCCAATCCCCCGGGAAATAGGCAACCATACCCATCACTCGTTTCAGGAGACATCATGCTAGAACTCTTCGCCGTCGCCAGTATCACTATGTTGGCCGTTATCAGCCCTGGGGCTGATTTTGCCATGGTATCCCGCAATAGCATGGTACTCGGACGCCGGGCCGGTCTGATGACGGGTGCCGGTATATCACTGGGCGTATGGGTACATGTGCTCTACTCCATTGCCGGTATCGGACTGCTGATCTCCCAATCACTGTGGCTGTTCAGCCTGATCAAGTTTGCCGGTGCGGCTTATCTGATTTATCTCGGCATCACCATGCTCAGAAGCAAGGCGGTTGAAGCATCTGAATTGCAGACCCAGGAAGTGATTTCCGATTGGGCGGCGCTCAAGAGTGGCTTTCTGACCAATGCCCTCAATCCCAAGACGACATTGTTTGTGGTAGCACTCTTTACCCAGGTTATCGATCCCCAGACCAGCACTCTGACCCAAATAGGTTATGGCGCCTTTATGTCAGCCGCCCACCTGCTGTGGTTTTCATTGGTGGCTTTATTGTTTTCCTCGCAAGCTGCCCGTCGCTCCGTGGCCCGTTGTCGCCACTGGGTTGAACGCGCCATAGGCGGCGTTTTGGTCAGCCTGGGCCTGGGATTGGCCTTTTCCTCTGTGGGACGTTCCTGAGCAGTTTCACGGTGAAGGCAGTCAGGGTTGACTGCCTTCACCGTTTTTAGGCTCGCTTGCCCGGGAGGAGATGGTTTTATCTTCCTTCCCGCCGGGTTGCAGCTCAGACAGAAGATCGGCGGCCTGAGTCACGGCCGCCAGATTAGCCTGATGTTCCTCTTCCGCCATAGTCTTGGATTCGGCGCGCTCTTCCTTGCTGCGTCTGGACTCTCCACTGGCCTTGACCTCTGAATCATAGGGCAGGTCCTCAATTCCCGGCAGTGAATCCGGAATATCACTGGGGCTGACATCCACTATCTGTGAACGGTTCATGGTGATCTTGTATCTGGCATAGCGCGGCGCCTGCTTGCCCTCTTTGAGCACAGCCACCAGGTTTATCTGATAGCGCCGCTCCACCGACTCATTGCTGATCCGGCCATCGGTTTCGGTGTAAATTTTGGCCTTGCCGCGCTCTAGGTAGCGAGCAAAGGGTACTAAGCTGAACACCACCTGTTCCTGCAACGTGTTGTAACCGGAAAGAAACTCGGTATCTGCCACCTTGGTCTGGATGCCATAGTGAAGAATTTCGGCGTCGACCTTATTTTGGCTGTGGCGCCGCCTGAGGATCTCTTTAACATCTTTGGGAAGATCCTGGCTGCGCATAAATTCAAGCCAAACCAGCTGCTTGGCAATGAACTTCTGGTTGGTGGTGTCTCTCAATATCCGGCTCCAGCGCGGTCGTCCCCGCTGGATATAACGCCAAAGAGCATTGCGTACATCGTCTTTAAAGATCTCCCGCGCACCGTAAATCAGCGCCAGTACCAGCACCAATACCAGGGTCACACCGCTGAATACCCCCTGGGCCTTGATGATCAGCGCCGACACCACCAACATTACCAGGGCCGTAGCCAATCCTGTGGTCAGCTTCTTGAGCCCTGTGCCCAGAGGTTTGATTTCCTCTTTGAGTACCACCCCTTGCTGAATAAGCCTTCTGAGCAGCAACATCTTGTTGGCAATGCGGTTGGGATCCTGCAGGGTCTGCGTCGAATTGTAGTGCCGCACCGCCCGATAGTTATTCTCCACCCGGCAGAGGGTGATCACCTTGTCCGAGATATGGCTGAAGTCGCTGTTTCTGGGGCCATGGGCCAGCAGCTTCAGCAGTTGCTGTTCACAGAACCAGGACAGGTAGTTATCGGCATTCTCGAAATAGTGCTTCCATTTGGCATCGGCCGGCTCGTTGCGGCGAAACTTCTTCAGCAAAATAGCTGTCTGCTCGGTTAATTCTTCCAGCAAGGGATAGAAATTTTCCGGCTCGGATTGCCGCGAAATCTCTTTGGCATCGTTCTCCATCGCCACCACAAACTGGTAGGCAAACAGGTTCAGATAGAGACGAAACTCTTCAACGGTACGCTTCTTCTGACTCACAAACCTGGATTGCACCAAGGGCAGATGCAGGCCATCCGAGTAGTAGGAACGCCGACCGAGAATGGCGCTGAAGTAGTATTCCTCTTCATTCAGGCTCTGCGGCCCTATGCCCATCTCCTTGGGCAGGGAAAAGTAGAGATCCAGCTTGCGCTGCTCCCCGACATCCATCAGATGGCTGAACTTGATGGATAGATTTTCTTCCTGCTTGATACGTAGTTTGGACACAATAATGGAACACTATCAATGAATTGATGAAAGATCCTGACTATAGCCCAAGCAACACGGGAATGGGATAGCGCACCGGCGTTAACTGAGTGGAAATGGTGAAATCGTCAGCAAAAATTCAGCCGTCAATGGATCAGGCGACAGCCACATACTGTGTTGCTCGGTTGGAATAACACAATAGCATAGTCTTTGGCTTCATCGGCATCGAGGATCTCCAGAGCCAAATGGTGCAGGCCTTCGTTGCTGAGGTTGAAACTGGAAATATAGGAGAGGTATTGCATGTGGGCGGGCCTTGCACCCTTGCCGGAGAGTTCCTGTTTGTCCGTGACCAGAATTTGATAACGGCCAGCTTCTTCCGAAGCCAGTTGCCCCTGCATCAAGATACTGCCGGCGGGGGTGCCATCCATGTTGAAGTAGCGATAGTTGACCAGGGCTCGCTTGCCTTTGGTCTGCAGATCCAGCAGCAGGTAGTGCTGCGCATCTTCGCCCTCGTTCAACTGCCGGTCGTAGAGCTCGGAGCTGCAGTTAAGCGCCAAAGCGGGCGCTGTCTGGCTGAAACGATAGATCACCAGCAAACAGCCGAGCAGAAAGATCAGGATCAGCAGATTTATCATCCAAAGCCAACGTCTAGCCACAGAGATCAACCTCCTTGAGCCAAGGTACGCTCACAAATGCCTTCACCTGACGGCCATCGCTGATCTTGAGATTACGCACCACGGATTGTCCCAGATACTCGCCTCTCAAGGTGAGGTTAAGCACCTGCTTATCATGGGACAGCGACACATATAACTTGCGCCAGGGGCTGCTCTTGCACTGGGCCAATGCCGAGGCCAACACCTTACCCTGCTCGGTCAACAACTGGTTGTTGGTGCGGGAGTTGGAATAGAAAAACAGCTCCATTCTCTGACCCGAAAGCAAGGTCAATTCCTGCTTGTTCAGCGGAATGGTGGGCGCCACTCTGGGCAAGCGATACAGATAGAAGAGACTGAGGCCGAGCATGAATATCAGCACCAGACCCACCAGCAGTTGTTTGGGACCTGCATTCAACCTGGACTCCAGCACTCCTGCAGGTTTACGGGCCACAGATGAGCGCAGCAGATACCCCTGCCCCTTGACCGTTTCAATCAAAGACTCATATTCGGGCCCCAGAAAGGCACGCAACATACAGACAGCACGGGCTACGGACGAATCGCTCAAAGGGGGATGATTGTCATCACCGGCGCGCAACTCGATACGGGAAACCAAACGCCCCTGATTGGCGAGCAGGAGTTTCAGTACCTGTAACTCCGCCCGGGGAAGATGCCAGCTATCCCCCCGGCCCCTGTGTTGTAACTCACCGCTGGCTTCATCAAACCAGCAGTCGCCTATCTGCATTATATTCCTCCTGTTTTATATGGTTATGAGTCTATGCAAGAAATCTAATCACTACTGTGATCCTCTTAACCCTGACACAGGAAAAAGTTTAAAAAGTGATCCAACTCAGGCGAGGCGCCGACCAAGAGGGAAGCAAGTGGCATTTTGTGAACCAGTACCCAGGATTGAAGCCACTGAAGACTGAGGGAAAAAGCCATGAAGACGCCATTAATCAACATGAACGCAACAAATAAAGTGACCCATATCAAACGCTAATCCTCAATGGGTATCAAGATGCAAGCCGTCAATCGTCTTTGCATGTCAAAAATCCGTTTTCGGCCAACTCAAGATTCATGCGCGCTGAATCACAACCTTCATCAGGCATCCCCCTAAGCTGAAGACAACCGACCAGGTCGGGAAAAACAAAGACAACAAAGGGTGATAAATATGAGCATTAACAGACGTCAGGCCCTCGGCCAGATCATTGGAATTAGCGCCGCAGCAGCCGGAGCCGGCCTCACGGCCACTTGTGCTTTTGCAGCCACGGATGAGTCAGGAAACTACCGCCTGGAACTGGGGGAAAAACTCAAATATGCCCCATTGGATCCCATGGCGACCGCCAAACTCGCTTATGAAACCGGCGGCGGCTGTATGCATCAGGTATTTCACGCTACTGTGACCATGCTGGCGCAGTCCGCCAGTGTCGATGCCGATAAGTTTGCCACTATTCCAACGGCGCTGGCCGGTTATGGTTTTGCCGGGGTCACCGGCCAGGGTACGCTTTGCGGTAACCTCAATGCGGTAGGTATGTTGGTCAATATTCTCGATGACATCAATGGCCAAAATGCCGCCGTCATCGGCGCTCTGTTCCGCTACTACGAGAATACCGAACTGCCTTTGTCCAGCGATGAGTTCGTTGCCGGTATTGGCTCCACCGCCGAAAAGACCGCCCTGGTGGTCAAGTCCTCGGTTGCCAACAGCGTGCTTTGCCACTCCTCCATCAGTAACTGGTCCAAGGCCTCAGGCAAGACCTTCTCCGAAAAAGGCGAACGCTGCTATCGTTTATCGGCCTCCATTGCCTATCATCTGGTGGAACTCCTGAACCGAGCCCACAAGGGCGAAGACTTGGCCGCTCTGCCGGAGAGCAAACCCAGCACCGAAGCCCAGAGTTGCCAGAGCTGTCATGGCTCCAGCAGCACCATGGGACCGGCCGCCAGCGTCAAAACAGATATGGAATGTACCACCTGTCATACCGGGCACTTTAACTGAGGATTATCCGATGAAAATCAGCTATCTGAGCCTGCTGCTCGGCTCGGCCCTGATCTTGGGAGGCTGTGGCAGCGATGATGACAACAGTAATGGCGGTGGCGAGATCACCCCTCCGCCGCCGGTCGAGAAACCCAGCCAGGATATTGCCGAGGCAAGCAGTATTGAGTTGACCCTCAATAGCTTCGATCCCGACTCAGGCCAGGTCACCTTTGCCCTGCAAAATGCCGAAGGCAAGGCGCTCATCAATGCCGCCAAGTACCAGATCACCTACTTTGGTTATCCGGCGGAAGAGCAGGCTTCCACCAAGCCCAAGGCCTGGAAACGCTGGCATGTGACCTATGGTTACAGTTGCGATCCGGCGACCGAGTGCGCTGAACCGCTGCAAGCTATGGACAGTGCCGGCAGCTACAGCTTCAGTCCATCAGGGCTGGATTGGGATGCCAATGCCGCCAGCGGCGCCGTCAGCCGTTATAAGGTGGCCATAGAGGTGTTTGGCACAGAGATCAGCAATGAGCTGACACTCTACTCTCCTACCACAGGGGAAGGTGCGAACTAACCCCCGAAAACTGCCCCATCAAATAAGCCGCTGATCAGGGAGAGCAGCGGCTCTTGGGCCTTATCCTCCTCAAACTCACTCATACGACAGGCCCAGAGGTGATCTCCAGGCGTCACCTGGATAAGTGCATAGTCGGCCAGAATATCCATCTCAAGTACATGCAGCCTGAGATCCAGTTTGCCTGGCTGAGCCAACGCCTTATTGATACTGTCCCGCATCGCCAGCAGATATGGTGGCAACTCTGCTTCATCCACTTGCAGCTTTTCCTGTCGCTGCTCCAGGCTTATCAAATAGCTCAGGGAGCCAGGCTCAACCCCTTTGATGCTCCCTGTCAGTTCGATGCTGGCCCAAGGCTCAGAGTCGTGACGATAGCTCACCCGCAGTCTGGCATGACCATTTTCTGTGGCTATCCTGAGCCTGAGCTTTTCAGTGTTGGCCTGATCCACTGCCATGCCGGGACGGATCAAACTCGCTTCACAGTTGAAATTAGGGTTAAGACGTTTGGAAATCAGGGTATCGCCCCAGTGAATGCCAACAGCAAACAACAGCAGTAATAACAGCAGCAGTATCCAGATCCGGTTTTGGCGTAACCGCCGCCGCAGAGTCGATTCAGTCACAGCGCAGTGCCTCCCTCAGCCAGGTATATTCTGGGGCGCAGGCGTTCATCTGGGCCATGGTCAACTTATAAGCCTTGAGGTACTCGCCTTGGTCGCCTTCACCCTTGACCACCATACTCAACACCTTGTTGTCATCGCTGAGGGAGATGGAAATGGTGCGCCAACTATCGGGGCAGCGTGCCAGCCAGTTTTCAATGCCTTGAGTCAAATCTTTCAATGCGGCCAATGCTTTGGGTTCGCCGTAGAGACGCAAAAAGGTAGTACTGCCCGAAGGGTGTACGAGTTTAATCACCTCATCCGGCGTTTCCAAATAGCGCAGTGGCCCAACCCTGGATGACAAAAACCCCAATGCCAGTGCGCTCAGCAGTAACATCCAACAATAGTGACGCCAGGGAGTTTGTCCCTTGGGGGACAAAGAGATGGGCCTGCGGCCTCGAGTCTTGCTGTGCAGCAAAAAACCTTGCCTGTCTACGGATTCCAAGAGGTCGCTGTACTCGGGTCCCAGATATTGGCGGATCCCGGCCACCGCCTGCTCCAATAAATGCCCTTGATTGGCGGGAATGGCGGCCTCCTGCAGCAGTTGCATTCTGGATACCACCTGCCCCCTGTGAGCCAACAAAATATTCAGCACACACTGCTCTGTTTCAGACAGTGTCCAGCTCATCCCGGATCCAGTATGTTTGAGCGTGCCGTTATCGGCATCAAACCAATAGCAACCTATCTGCATGGCGTGGCTCAGCAGTAAATGAATGGCGGCAGTATAAGGGAAAAAAACACCCATCCAGAGTGATCTGTATGGGTGTTTTTAGGCTTTTGACAAGAAGCGTGAACCGTCTCTCAGACTTTCACCACAATTAAAATTTTGTTAATTAACAATATGATACATTCTTATCTAGAATGTAGAACTGTTAATCCAGAGGTGCACCAGAATGCTGGCTACGTAACCCAGGGCGATCACGGGTGTCCACCTGAGGTGAGCCCCAAAGGTGTATACCCCTCTCGCCTGCCCCATCAGCGCCACCCCGGCGGCACTGCCGATAGACAACAAACTCCCCCCAACCCCGGCGGTCAGGGTTACCAACAGCCATTGTCCCAACGCCATATCCGGGTTCATTGTCAGTACGGCAAACATCACGGGAATGTTGTCTATGATAGAGGACAGCACCCCAATGGCGACGTTGGCATAGGTGGGATCCCACTGGGTGTACATGGCATGGGATACCATGCTCAAATAGCCCATAAAGCCCAAACCGCCGACACACAGCACCACACCATAGAAGAACAGCAAAGTGTCCCATTCGGCTCTGGCAATACGGCTGAATACATCGAAAGGCACCACGTTACCCAGTTGCTCCAGACGCTTTTCATCCTGCATCAGGCGCGCCTTCTCCTGCGCTCTTGCCAGCGCTTTGGGGAAATTCTTCCTCAGGTAGAAGCCAAAACACTGCAGCAGTCCAAGGCCTGTCATCATGCCAAGCACTGGCGGCAGACCCAACAGTGAATGGGTACACACAGCCATGGCTATGGTGAACAGGAACAGCAGCACTATCCGCTTGGCGCCTGTCTTGGTGTAAACCTTTTCAACCAGGGCATCAGATTTTTCCCTGGAAATAAACAGGCTCATGATCACCGCCGGCACCAGGAAATTCACCAGTGATGGCAGGAACAGCTTGAAGAACTCGGAAAAGTGCACCATACCCTTTTGCCACACCATCAGAGTGGTGATGTCCCCAAAGGGGCTGAAGGCGCCACCGGCGTTGGCCGCCACCACTATGTTGATGCACGACAGGGTGATAAAACGGCGATTATCGGCGCCCATTTTCATCACCACGGCGCACATCAGTAGCGCAGTGGTCAGGTTGTCGGCGATGGGTGAAATAAAGAAGGCCAGTAAACCGGTAAGCCAAAATATCTGGTATAAACTGAAGCCCTTGCTGACCATCCAACAACGCAAGGCGTCGAACAACTTACGTTCTTCCATGGCGTTGATATAGGTCATGGCCACCAGCAAAAACAGCAACAACTCGGCATATTCGAGCAGGTTATGTTTGAAGGCGGCTTCGGCCACTTCCGACATACCATTCTGGGTATAGACATAACCTATCATGCCCCAGATGAGACCGGCAGCGACCAACACAGGCTTGGACTTTCTCAGGTGCAGCTTCTCCTCCCCCATCACAAGTAAATAGGCGATGGCAAACAGAGTCAGTGCCAGATACCCCACGGTTGAGTCTGTCAGACTCAGGTTATTTGTGGCTTCCGTGCTAGCCAGGACCACAGGCGAAAACAGTCCTGACAAAATTCCCCCTAAGGCTGCGCAGCCCCCATGCAAACGCATTAACTTCATCTCTTTCTTCTCTTGGTAGGAAATTAACTAAAACCTAGCACAGAGAATGGAAAGCGAATCTTGATAAAACGCAAATTTCTGCAATTTAAGTGAGCAAGACCCGGCTCTAAGTGGCAGACCGCAGCAGAAGAATTGAAAAAGACTGGTAAAAAAACACCATAGGTCACAAAAGCGCCCGCAGGCGCTTTTATCTGGTTCACACTTTTTATGTCACGGCTTTTTTAGAAAGAATACAGCAGTGTCATATTGGTTTCAGTGTCAGTGCTCTTTTTGTCGTCCAGCGGATCGCTGTTATAACGCACAATCACGGCAAACTTCATTGCCAGGGCGCCGATGATGTTGGCGGTCAGCGAAGTCTCGGAGCGGGCGTCGAGCTTGTCGCCATAATCGGCGACAAACATCTGGCGGAACTTGGAGGTCTTGCTGATCTCAAGCTCATAGTTGATCACTCCGTGAGCGACCCAGCTGGCGTCAGAGTTATAGCCCAGAATGGCGCTTTGCTCACTGTCCAGACGCTGATACTGGTAACCAGGACCTATCTCGGCATCCAAGAAGCTTTTGCTGCCCTGGAATACACGGTAGCCGTAACCGGCCGCACTGTTGAACTTGTAATCGTAACCAGTGAAGGGATCGGCTTCGTAGCTGGTGTTGGCAAACAGATAGCTGCGCTCATCCAGACGGTAGTTGCCCTGAACACCACCAAAATAACGTTTGGCAGTAACTTCTTCAGAATCTTCCTTGTACAGACCTTCGAGCAGGTACTGGTTTTCCCAGTTGCCCAGTTCGTGTTTCATCGCCAGGCGAGCCTTCACCGAAGAGGTTTCAGTGTTACCTGTGGTCAGGGTTGCCCCCAACTCCGCCTCACCGGCAAATGTTTTATCACCTTCGACAAAGTCAGCCCCAGCGTGAGCAAATGGTGCGACCAGCAGAATGGCTGCAGCGCTAAGCAGTTTTTTCATTCTTGTGCATCTCCGTTCAAAGCAATCCCCTAAAAAAACGGGCGCCATCTTAACATCTATGGCGAAAAATACGAAACAGCTCGCATTTTGCAGCTGAAAAAACCTGATTTCCGACACCGGTAACCGTTTTGTCTGACAGAGACAAGGCTATCAGGCCTTCAACCCGGCCGCAGACATCAGCAGTCGCAACAGCGAGGAGACACTGAGCAAAGAAAGAACACTCAAGCACCAAAGCAGCAGCATCCAACAGCCTGGACGGCTATCGAGCCAATTCTTAGCCGGGGCCAGCAGCCGGATGGCCCGGCCCCTCAAAGCATCAATGATAGGCTTCATCGGCGCTCACCTTGCCGCGGAACACATAATAGGTCCAGCAGGTATAAACCAGAATAATGGGGATAATAAACAGAGCCCCCACCAGCATGAAGCCTTGGCTCTGGGGTGGTGCCGAAGCCTGCCAGATGCTGATGCCCGGTGGAATAATATAGGGCCAGATGCTGATCCCAAGACCGCAAAACCCCAGTAACACCAACAGCAGCGTCATCACAAAGGGTTGGTAAGAATCTTGCCTTTGTAGGCCCAGGTACAGATTCCATCCCAGTAGTGCCGTCAATAAAGGCACGGGTGAGAGGAAAATCAGGTTCGGCAGTGAAAACCAACGCTCGGCGATTTGGGGATGTGCCAAAGGCGTCCAGATACTGACCAGCACTATTGCCACCAGCAAGCCTATGAGCAAAGAGCGGCTCAACAGAAACATCTGTTGCTGCAGATGCCCCTGGGTCTTCATGATCAGCCAGCTGCTGCCAAGGAGTCCGTAAGCGACCACCAACCCGACACCGCATAAAAGCGGGAAAGGCGCCAACCAGTCGAGCTGCGAGCCGGCAAAGCTGCGATCTATGACAGGGAAACCGGATATCACGGCCCCCAGCACCACCCCCTGGAAGAAGGTCGCTGCCACAGAGCCGATGGCAAATGCCCTGTCCCAGGCTTTTCTGTGGCCTTCAAACGCCTTGAAGCGAAACTCAAACGCCAAGCCTCGAAAGATAAGCGCCACCAGCATAAAGGTCAGCGGAATCGCCAAGGCATCGATAATCACCGCATAAGCCAGCGGAAAGGCGCCGAACAGCGCAGCCCCGCCCAGCACCAGCCAGGTTTCATTGCCATCCCACACAGGTGCCACTGAGTTCACCATGATATCTTTGTCATGCCTGTCTCCAACCAAGGGCAGCAGTATCCCCACTCCCAGGTCGAAACCATCCATGACTATGTACATCAAGGTGGCGAAAATAATAATCACAAACCAGATAACAGCCAGATCAATGCCCATACTCAGCTCTCCTTATGCAGCTCGTCGCTGTGAAACTGTGAAATACGCCCGACCAACGCAGGGCTTTCGGATAAGACTTCCTCGACCTTGGGCCCCTGACGGATAAGATTGAGCAGATAGAGATACCCCAAACCAAACACCAGGCTGTAGACCACAAAGAACCCCAGCAGGCTCAGGCTCATATGCAGCTCGCCATGGGCGGAGACCGCATCCCGGGTGCGCATTACCCCATGAATGATCCAGGGTTGCCGCCCCACTTCCGTGGTTATCCATCCGGCCAACAGAGCTATGAGTCCCGATGGTCCCATGAACAGGCTGAAGCGCAGAAACCAGCGGCTCTGGTACAGGCCACCACTGCGTCTGAGCCAAAGGCTGACGACACCGAGCAGCAACATCAGCATGCCCAGTCCGACCATGACCCGAAATGACCAGAAGACGATAGGGACATTGGGCCTGTCTTCCACGGCAAACTCCTTCAGCGCCGGCACCTGGGCCTGGCTGTCGTGCATCAGGATCAAACTGGCCAGCGCCGGGATCTTGAGGGCATAGTCAGTGGTTTCTGTCTCCATATTGGGCCAGCCAAACAGGATAAGCGGTGTCGGCTCCCCCGAGCTGTTGTCCCAGTGCCCTTCCATGGCGGCGACTTTGGCCGGCTGATGCTCCAGGGTATTGAGCCCGTGAATATCCCCAAGCAAAGCCTGCAAAGGTGCACAGGCGAGGATCATCCACAGCGCCATGGAGAACATCTTGCGCACCGCCGGGTTGTCGTTGCCTTTAAGCAGGTGCCAGGCGCCCGATGCCGCCACCATCAAGGCGCAGCAGATAAAGGCGGCCACCGCCATATGCGAAAGACGCGGTATAAAGGAAGGGTTGAAGATGACCGCCAACCAGTCTGTCGGTACCACTTGGCCGGCTTCAATGACAAAGCCCTGCGGCGTGTGCATCCAACTGTTGGAGGCCAAGATCCAGAACATGGACATTATGGTGCCGAGGGCGACCATGCAGGTGGAGAAGAAGTGCAGCTGATCGCCGACTTTTTTCCAGCCAAACAACATCACCCCCAGAAATCCGGCTTCGAGGAAGAAGGCGGTCAACACTTCATAAGTCAGCAGAGGGCCGGTAATACTGCCGGCAAACTCGGAAAAGCCGCTCCAGTTGGTGCCAAACTGGTAAGCCATCACCAAGCCGGAAACCACCCCCATACCAAAGTTGACCGCAAATACCTTGGACCAAAAATGATACAGCTGCTTGTATACCGGATTACGTTTTTTGAGCCAAAGCCCTTCCAGTACCGCGAGATAACTTGCCAGGCCAATGGTGATGGCCGGGAAGATAATGTGAAAAGAAACCGTGAAGGCAAACTGTATGCGTGCCATTTCGAATGCATCCAGTCCAAACATGAACCACCTCAAAGGGTCAATAAACCTGGCTGGCATCTTAAGGACTGAGACAAAACTATAATAGATACAGAAAATACGATTTTATATATAACAGATTGAATAATTGTTATGCTGGGCACGGGCAATAAAGCAGAGTAAACCATGGCCAAATATGAAACCCTGATCCAGCAATTGAGGCAGCAGATACAGAGCGGTGTCTGGCAGGTGGGTGACCGCTTACCTTCACTCAGGGAGCAGACTCAGCAGAGCCAGATGAGTTTGATGACAGTGATGCATGCCTATCAGGTGTTGGAAAGCCAGGGCTGGATAGTTTCCCGCCCCCGTTCAGGTTACTTTGTCGCCCCGAAAGTGGCTGCCCCCAAGCCCCAAGGTCTGCATCGGTCCAGTGCTGTGACCCGCGCCGAGTCGGTGGATATCAACGCCTTTATCTTTGAGGTGTTGCAGGCCAGTCGCGATCCGGGGATCACGGGGTTTGGCTCCGCCTACCCGGATCCCGGTCTGTCGCCCCACAAACAGTTGAACCGGGCCTTGATTTCAAGCGCCAAGACCCTGGATTCCGCCAGCGCTCTGGACAATCTGCCTCCCGGGAACCCGGCGCTCAGGCATATCATAGCCCAGCGCTACGCAGCGCAGGGAATGAGCATCTCGCCGGATGAAATAGTGATCACCGCGGGGGCACTGGAGGCATTGAACCTGAGCCTGCAGGCGGTCACCCGTCCCGGGGATTGGGTGGTGATAGAAAACCCCGCCTTCTACGGCGCCCTGCAGTCGCTGGAGCGCCTCGGTCTCAAGGCGCTCGCCATCCGCACCCATCCCCAGGAAGGGATAGACCTACAGTCTCTGGCCCAGGCGCTGCAAACTCACAGGGTCAAGGCCTGCTGGTTGATGACCAACTTTCAAAATCCCCTTGGCTGCAGTATGAGCGATGACAAGAAGCGTCGTTTGCTGAAACTCTTGCAGGAACACGACTGCTTTTTGATTGAAGACGATGTCTACAGTGAACTCTATTTCGGCAAGGAGAAGCCCCTGCCGGCCAAGGCCTTCGACCCGGACAACAGAACCCTGCACTGCGGCTCTTTCTCCAAGTCTCTGGTGGGCGGTTTTCGCGTCGGTTGGGTGGCCGCCGGCAAGATAGCGCTCAGTATTCAAAAACTGCAACTGATGAGCACCCTGGCCACCAGCACCCCGGTGCAATTGGCACTGGCCCATTACCTGTCGACCCGCAGTTATGAGACCCACCTGCGACAATTGAGGCGCACCCTGGAGCAACGAAAATTCGCCACCTGGCAAGCATTGAAGAACCGCTTACCCGACAGTGTCAGAGTGCATTATGGCGATGGCGGCTATTTTCTCTGGGTAGAGTTACCCGAGGGGCGGGACACCACAGAGCTCTATCGCCAGGCACTCTCACAAGGAATAAGCCTGGCGCCGGGACAGATGTTCTCGGCGCACCGGGAGTTCAGCCACTGTTTTCGCATCAACGCCTCACTGCCTGGTGGGCCAAAGTTGGAGCAATCGATAGCCAGCCTGGCCAAGCTGATAAAAGACGTTTTGTAATAAGTTCAGCTGTCCAAGTCAGACTTCCACCGCCAAGCCGGCCGCCTTCCAGTCGGGGAAACCGGCATTGAGTCGCTTGGCATTAAAGCCCTGTGCCTGCAGCAAGGCCACCGCCTCATCCGACAGGGCGCAATAAGGGCCTCGGCAATAGGCCACTATCTCTGTGTGCTTGGGCAGACGTGCCAGTTCCGCTTCCAACAGAGGCAATGGCAGGTTGAGAGCCCCCGGCAGATGGCCGAGTAAAAACTCCTCTTCGGGACGCACATCCAGCAGCAATACATCACCACTTTCAAGCCGCGCCAACAACGCCTCCCGGGAAACCCCTTCACCACTGCCCGGCTCCGGCTTATGGCGCGCCACCAGTTGATTAACCCGGGAACGCTGAAAATCGGCCAGCTGCGCCAGGCTCTGCAGCAGCACCAACAAGGGACCATCGGCCAGAGAATAGAGTACCTGTTTGCCTTCACGGCGACTGTCCACCATGCCGGCGCGTTTCAGTTGCTGCAGGTGTTGGGAGCAGTTAGCCAGAGTCAGACCGCACTGCTGGGCCAAACGCTCGACCGGCCATTCCCCCTGCGCTATCTGCTCCAGCAGCCTTAACCTGTGGCCATGAGAGAGCACCTTGGCGATATCTGCCAGTTCCCGGTAGTGACTATCGAGCTGCGGCACCTGTGTCTCGGTCAGATTGTCGCTTGACATTTTTTCTTCACCAAACAATCATTCAATTAATTTATTGAATGATAGATTATCATCATCCATCAGGGGCGACAACCGCCCAGCCCGGATGGACAAAATACGACAAGGAGTAAGATAGATGCAGGAATTTCCCTTTTGGCTCAATGCGCTGCTTTTAGGTGTCGGTGCAACTCTGGTAATGGATATTTGGGCCTTGGCGCAAAAAATGCTGTTGGGGATCCCCTCACTGAGCTATCCCATGGTCGGTCGCTGGATAGGCCATTTACCCAAAGGAAAACTGATCCACAGCCCTATCGGCGCCTCGGCTGCCATCAAGGGCGAAGCCTGGCTTGGCTGGGGAGTACACTATCTGATAGGCATCATCTTTGCCGCCATCTTGCTGGCGATCTGCGGTTCGCAATGGCTGCAAGCACCGAAGATCATGCCGGCGCTGCTGCTTGGCATTATCAGTGTATTGGCGCCCTTTCTTATTCTGCAGCCGGGACTGGGTGCCGGCCTTGCAGCCAGACGTACCCCGGCGCCCTGGACAGCCAGAGGCAGAAGTCTGTTGGCCCATACGGTTTTTGGCCTTGGACTCTACCTGACGGCCCTGCTGCTATCTCTGCTTTAAACGCCGGAAACGGGACGTAAAAAAGCCCGCGAATGCGGGCTTTCAATACAGAGAACGGGATTACAGGTTGATCTGTGGGTCCAGTTCGCCGGTCTGATAACGCTTGTACATGGCCTGCAACGACAGCGGCTTGATCTTGGAGCCCATACCGGCACAACCGAAGGCTTCGTAGCGAACGGTACAGATGTCGGCCATGGCTTCCATGGAGGCTTTGAGGAATTTGCGTGGGTCAAACTCAGCTGGGTTTTCAGCCAGGAATTTACGTACCGCACCGGTAGATGCCAGGCGCAAATCTGTGTCGATGTTAACCTTACGTACACCGTGCTTGATGCCTTCAACAATCTCTTCCAGCGGCACGCCGTAAGTTTCAGGGATGGCGCCACCATACTGGTTGATGATCTGCAGCCACTCCTGAGGTACAGAAGAAGAGCCGTGCATGACCAGATGAGTGTTGGGAATACGGGCGTGGATCTCTTTGATGCGGTCGATACGCAGCACATCGCCGGTAGGCTTGCGGCTGAACTTGTAAGCACCGTGGCTGGTACCTATGGCGATGGCCAGGGCATCCACATGAGTATCGGCCACGAAGCGGGCGGCTTCTTCCGGGCTGGTCAGCATCTGCTCGTGGCTCAGGGTACCTTCGGCGCCGATACCGTCTTCTTCGCCGGCCATGCCGGTTTCCAGACTACCCAGACAACCGATTTCACCTTCAACAGAAACACCACAGGCGTGGGCGAAGGCCACTGTCTTGCGGGTAACATCGACGTTGTACTCATAAGAGGCAGGAGTCTTGCCGTCAGACATCAAGGAACCGTCCATCATCACAGAGCTCATGCCGAGCTGGATGGAACGCTGACACACGTCAGGGTGAGTACCGTGGTCCTGGTGAATACACACAGGGATATCCGGATACTGCTCGAGGGCAGCCGCCATCAGATACTTGAGGAACTGAGGACGGGCATACTTACGGGCACCGGCTGAAGCCTGCACAATCACAGGGCTGTCAGTGGCTTCGGCGGCCTGCATGATGGCTCGCATCTGCTCCAGGTTGTTAACGTTGAACGCCGGGACGCCGTATCCATGTTCGGCGGCGTGGTCCAGCAGTTGGCGTAGGGAAATAAGGGCCATTTTTTTACTCCAATAATAGGGTGAATTGCTTCACCGAGGTCGCTATCGCTTGGATTTAACTTGATGCTCCCGGCAAAGCCGGGAGCGGTTTCTTTATAATTCTTTTGATTTTGCTCAGTTACCGCGGGCCTTGAGCATGGCCACAGCCGGCAACTCTTTACCTTCGAGGAACTCGAGGAAGGCGCCGCCGCCGGTAGAGATGTATGACACCTTGTCGGCAATGCCGTATTTGTCCACGGCGGCCAGAGTATCACCGCCACCTGCGATGGAGAAGGCCGGTGACTCGGCGATCGCCTGGGCGATACGCTTGGTACCTTCGCCGAACTGATCGAACTCGAACACCCCAACCGGGCCGTTCCAGACTATGGTACCGGCTTGTTGCAGGATAGCTGCCAAGGCTTCGGCGCTGTCCGGGCCTATGTCGAAGATCATCTCATCGTCGGCAACCTCGGCCACTGGCTTCAAGGTAGCCACGGCTGCTGGGCTGAACTCCTTGCCAACCACCACATCGGTAGGCACAGGGATATCGCCACCACGGCTCTGGGCATTGGCCACCAGGCGCTTGGCTTCATCGATAAGGTCGGCTTCATAGAGCGACTTGCCCACAGGATGGCCGGCGGCGGCAATAAAGGTGTTGGCGATACCACCACCCACTACCAGTTGATCCACTATGCCGGACAGAGATTCAAGCACTGTCAGCTTGGTCGACACTTTGGAGCCACCGACAATCGCCACCAAGGGACGCGCCGGGTTATCCATCGCCTTACCCAAGGCATCCAGCTCAGCCGCCAGCAATGGGCCGGCGCAGGCTATCGGGGCAAACATGCCGACACCATGAGTCGAGGCCTGGGCGCGGTGAGCGGTACCAAAGGCATCCATCACATAGACATCACACAGGGCTGCCAGCTGCTTGGAAAGCGCCTCGTCGTTTTTCTTCTCACCCTTGTTGAAGCGGACGTTTTCAAACACCACCACTTCACCTTGGGCAACTTCGACGCCATCCAGATAGTCTTTTTCCAGACGTACCGGACAGTTCAGCGCCTTGGCCAGATAGTCCACCACAGGCTTGAGGGAAAACTCCTCATTGTATTCGCCTTCGGTTGGTCGTCCCAGGTGGGACATCACCATCACGGCAGCCCCTTTTTCCAGTGCCAACTTGATAGTGGGCAGCGAAGCCCGCAGACGCGCGTCGCTGGTGACCACGCCATCGGCCACAGGCACGTTGAGATCTTCACGGATAAGCACACGCTTGCCCTGAAGATCCAGCTCTGACATCTTGATAATTGCCATTTTTACGCTTCCTTCTTAATCAAAAACAAATCTGTTTCACTAAGGGCAGCGCCTTCCCTGCCACCCTGGAATAATCTGTTGCAGCCTCTCAGGCGCTGCGGGCCTTGATCATCGCCAGCGCCGTATCCAACATACGGTTGGCAAAGCCCCATTCGTTGTCGCACCAAAGCAACAGCTTCACCAGTTGACCATCACTGACCCGGGTCTGGGTGCCGTCGACCACGCTGGAGCGCGGATCATGATTAAAATCGCATGATACCAGAGGCTCATCAGTATAGCCCAGAATGCCCTCAAGCCGGCCATGGGTCGCCTGTTCCAGCACCTGGTTTACCTTGGCAATATCCACTCTGTCATTGAGGGTCACAGACACATCTATGGCGGTGACATTAATAGTGGGCACCCGCACTGAAATGGCCTCGAACTTATCCTTCATCTGCGGCAGGATACGCTCTATGCCGCGGGCCAGCTTGGTGTCGACAGGAATGATCGATTGCCCGGCGGCGCGGGTGCGGCGCAGATCGTCGTGATAGGCATCTATCACCTGTTGATCATTCATCGCCGAGTGGATAGTGGTAATAGCACCGCTCTTGACCCCAAAGTGCCGATCCAGCACATCGATAACAGGGACAATACAGTTGGTGGTACAGGATGCGTTGGACACCACAGTGTGTTCGGCGGCCAACAGTTCCTGGTTGACACCATAGACTATGGTGGCGTCAACATCCGCCGAAGAGGGATGACTTATCAATACCTGGCGGGCACCGGCCTGGATATGAGCCTCGCAGCTCTGCCTATCAGACAGGGCGCCTGTGGCTTCGAACACCAAGTCGATATCCAGCTCGCCCCAGGGCAGTTTGTCTGCCTCCGGCTCGGCCAACAGTCTGATGCTATCGTCCCCCAGTTGCATCATGCCGTCTGCAAGACTCGCGCGGCTATGGAAGCGACCATGGGTGGTGTCATAGTTGGTGAGGTGGACTATAGCCTCGGGCTTGGCCAGTTCATTGATGGCAACGATCTGAATTTGCTGCCTTTTACCCGACTCGTATAAGGCACGGAGAATTGAGCGGCCGATGCGGCCATAACCATTGATTGCGACTCTGATCATGGAGATCCTGTTCCTCTAAAGAGGGATGCTGATTGGGTAACGGCCTGTCTTCCTGACAGGCCGTTGCACTTCCTGTGCGGCATTCCATTGCCTGGTTGCCGCACAGTCATTTCCAATCAGGCAGGCGCGGCTCAGGCGAGCAGAGCCTTACCGGCTTCAACCACTTTATCTACAGTGAAACCGAACATCTCAAACAACTGATTGGCAGGCGCTGACTCACCGAAGCTGGTCATGCCAATAATGCGACCGTTCAGGCCCACATATTTATACCAGTAATCGGCTATGCCCGCTTCCACTGCCAGTCGTTTTGTGACATTGGCTGGCAGTACGGCTTCTTTATAAGCCGCGTCCTGTTGGTCAAATACGTCGGTAGATGGCATGGAAACCACACGCACCTTGGCGCCAGTAGCGGCCAGCTCAGCCTGTGCCTTAACCGCCAACTCGACTTCGCTGCCGGTGGCAATGATGATCAGCTCAGGCGCGCCTTCGCAATCCACCAGCACATAACCGCCCTTGGCCACATCGCTCAGTTGCTCGGCGCTGCGTGGCATCTGGGTCAGGTTCTGACGCGAGAAGATAAGTGAAGTTGGACCGTCTTTGCGCTCTATGGCGTACTTCCAGGCAATGGCAGATTCTACCTGGTCACATGGGCGCCAGGTGCTCATGTTGGGAGTCATACGCAAAGAGGCAATCTGCTC
Source organism: Shewanella sp. 38A_GOM-205m (assembly GCF_000518445.1). NCBI lineage: Bacteria > Pseudomonadati > Pseudomonadota > Gammaproteobacteria > Alteromonadales > Shewanellaceae > Shewanella > Shewanella sp. 38A_GOM-205m. The sequence goes on from NZ_JADP01000008.1 coordinate 105,389, forward strand.
AACCGGTTGGTGAGTCGGGCCGTCTTCACCCAAGCCAATGGAGTCGTGGGTATAGACCTGAATGTTCTGCACCTTCATCAGCGCAGCCATCCGCATGGCGTTACGGGCGTATTCCATAAACATCAGGAAGGTGGCGCCGTAAGGTACAAACCCGCCGTGCAGGGCAATACCGTTGATGATGGCGGTCATACCAAACTCACGCACACCATAGTGCAGGTAGTTGCCGCTGGCATCTTCGGCCGAAATAGGCTTGGAACCTGAGTACATGGTCAGGTTGGAAGGCGCCAGGTCAGCACTGCCCCCTAAGAATTCCGGCAGTATTTTACCGAAGGCTTCCAGGGCATTTTGCGAGGCCTTACGGGAAGCGATATTGGCAGGGTTAGCCTGCAGCTGCTCTATATAGGCTTTGGCATCGGCGTCAAAGTTGGCTGGCAGTTCACCGTTGAGGCGACGCTTGAGCTCGGCAGCCAGTGCGGGGTGAGCGGCTTCATAGGCGGCGAACTTGTCGTTCCAGCTGCTTTCGGCGGCCTTACCGGCTTCCTTGGCATCCCAGGCGGCATAGATTTCAGATGGGATCACGAATGGGTCGTGCTTCCAGCCCAGGAATTCACGGGCGGCGGCGATTTCAGCATCACCCAGCGGCGCACCGTGGCAGTCGTGAGAACCTGACTTGTTGGGAGAACCGTAACCTATGATGGTCTTGCAGCAGATCAGCGATGGACGCGGATCGGCCTTGGCGGCTTCGATGGCGGCGTTGATAGCTTGCGGATCGTGACCGTCGACACCGGCAACCACGTGCCAGCCGTAGGCTTCAAAGCGCTTGGGGGTATCATCACTGAACCAGCCTTCAACATGACCGTCGATGGAGATACCGTTGTCATCCCAGAAGGCGATCAGTTTGCCAAGACCCAGAGTGCCGGCCAGAGAGCAGGCTTCGTGGGAGATACCTTCCATCAGACAGCCGTCACCCATGAAGACATAAGTATGGTGATCGACAATATCGTGACCGTCACGGTTAAACTGAGCCGCCAGAGTCTTTTCCGCAATCGCCATACCTACGGCATTGGTGATGCCTTGGCCCAGAGGCCCTGTGGTGGTTTCGATGCCGGGAGCATAACCATATTCAGGGTGGCCCGGAGTACGTGAGTGCAGTTGACGGAACTGCTTGAGATCTTCAATGCCCAGATCATAACCCGCCAGATGCAGCAGTGAGTAATGCAGCATGGAACCATGGCCGTTTGACAGCACAAAGCGGTCGCGGTCAGCCCATTGAGGGTTCACAGGGTTGTGCTTGAGGTGATCCCGCCACAGGACTTCGGCGATATCTGCCATCCCCATGGGAGCACCGGGGTGGCCGGAATTGGCCTTTTGGACAGCGTCCATACTTAAAACACGGATAGCGTTAGCGAGTTCTTTACGGGAAGACATGCTCTCTCCTGCTTGATCTTAGAGGTCTTGGGCAAAATGGAGCCATATTTTCCCCTACCGGGCAGAAGGACGCAAATAAAATTCGCCCACCCACGGCGCCAAAAGCAGCCCAGGCTTTGCTTTGTGTTTACATTTGCGCCTCATTTGCGAAGCCTGCCGCTCACAAAGCTGTCAACTTGCCTGTCCGCTGATCGCTTTCAACGCAAATGCCAAGGCTGAATTGCCAGAGGAAAAGTCTAGATTCAGATACAGATGAATCTGATAAATTTCAGCAAAATAGCTGAAAACAGTAAAAAAAGATTTTAGTCATTTGAGCCGATTCCTGCGCCATGGCGCACAAATATTTGCGACAAGGGGTGTCATCCAAGTCGAATTCTACTAAAATGGCCGTCTAGATGTAGATGCTTCTACACGTTTGAATTCCACAGACGAGATTTTCCGAATTATGGCAAAACACTTGTTTACCTCTGAGTCGGTCTCAGAAGGACATCCAGATAAAATCGCCGATCAGATTTCTGATGCGGTACTCGACGCGATTCTGGCTCAGGATCCCAAGGCCCGTGTAGCCTGTGAAACCCTGGTCAAGACAGGCATGGTACTGGTAGCCGGTGAAGTCACCACCTCTGCCTGGGTCGATATTGAAGAACTGACCCGTAAAACCGTTCGCGAAATAGGTTATACCCACTCAGATATGGGTTTTGATGCCGACAGCTGTGCGGTACTGAACGCCATCGGCAAGCAGTCCCCCGATATCAATCAGGGTGTAGACCGTGCCGATCCCAAAGAACAGGGTGCCGGTGACCAGGGTCTGATGTTCGGTTACGCCAGCAATGAGACTGACGTGCTGATGCCGGCTCCTATCACTTATGCTCACCAGTTGGTTAAGCGCCAGTCCGAAGTACGCAAGAGCGGCGCTCTGCCTTGGCTGCGTCCCGATGCCAAGTCTCAGGTGACTTTCGCCTACGAAGACAACAAGATTGTCGGTATCGATGCCGTGGTACTTTCTACCCAGCATTGCGACAGCGTCAGTCAGGCGGATCTGGTGGAAGGCGTGATGGAAACCATCATCAAGCCAGTATTGCCAGCCCAGTGGCTGAACAAGGACACCAAGTACTTCATCAACCCAACCGGCCGTTTCGTTATCGGTGGTCCCATGGGTGACTGTGGTTTGACCGGTCGCAAGATCATCGTTGATACCTATGGTGGCATGGCCCGTCACGGTGGTGGCGCCTTCTCAGGTAAAGACCCATCCAAGGTTGACCGCAGCGCCGCTTACGCTGCCCGTTACGTTGCCAAGAACATAGTGGCTGCCGGTCTGGCGGATCGCTGTGAAATCCAGGTGTCTTACGCCATTGGTGTGGCCGAACCGACTTCCATCAGTGTGGAAACCTTCGGTACCGGCAAAGTCTCGCAAGAGCTGCTGATCCAATTGGTTCGTCAGCACTTCGATCTGCGCCCATACGGCCTGACCGAGATGCTGGATCTGGCGCGTCCCATCTATCAAGGCACCGCCGCTTACGGTCACTTCGGCCGTGATGAGTTCCCATGGGAGCAAACCAACAAGGCTGAAGCCCTGCGCGCCGACGCAGGTCTGTAATAGACTCAGCTTGCAAAAAAACCGCCTCAGGGCGGTTTTTTTATATCTATTTATCAGGCGATATCTCAGTAGCAGTGATCGAAATGAGCCGTTTCCATACAGAGGTAACCCAACTGCTCGGCCGATAGCGGCGTGATATCCAACACTTTCATTGGAGTGAATTCGGTATCGGTCAACAGACGGATCTGCACCTGATAACTGTTGCTGCGCCCACAGTCGAAACAGACGCCCAAGGCTTGCAGCAGATAATGCGGCTTGCCATCGATTTGGGCTTCAAAGGCCTTTGCCTGTTCGCCCTGCAGCGCCAAAACAGACACCATGTATCTGACATTATCCCAGGCAGATAGCCTTAGCGACTCACAGGCTTGCAGTAGGGTTTCTGGCGTGTTTTGCATCTTGCTCTCCCGCGTCAAAGCGGCTGTTAGCCCAGCAGCAGATAAAAATCCCTGCCGCAAAGGGTGACAAAGTCCAGGGTGCGCATGCGGCCATCCCTGCTATGGGCTCGTATAGACGTCTCGTTGTCCTCGGCGATCAGTGCCAGCCAAGGCGCACTGATGTTGGCTCTGGCGGTGCCGTAAAGCTTATCAAACACGCCCTTGCCACGATAATCAGGATGCACCCAAACCGGGCCGTAATGCAGAGTTTGCTGCCAGTTCAGCCCCAGGTCAAAGCGATTCTGGGCCAGTTGCCGACTGAGGGCCTGACATAAAGGCGAATGCTTGAGTTTATCCCAACTGCCGGTTATCAGATAACCGACTACCTTAGTCGCGTCCAACGCCAGCCACACATGACCGGCGGCCACCAGAGGTTCAAGCTCCTTGGCTGAAAAGCCCTGCCCTTGCATGCCCTGTGTACGCTCTCTGGCACTCAATTCGTCCTGGCCGAAGCGCTGCTCCAGGCTGGCTATCGTCTCAACATCGGCCGCCTCAGCCTGGCGGTATTGCATGGTTTCCGGCATCAAAAAGACTCAGCAATAAAAGAAGCCGCATTATAGCCAAAGCCTGTTGCAGCCGCACTCGATTTGCGAAATTCCCATACTGCTTCCACACTTAAAGTTGAACTTAAGCCACTCGACTCAGGAAGAGATATGCTCCCGGATACCATAGACCCAGGCAAGAGCCTATTGGAAAATGAAAGCCACAGACTCAACCTTATTCGCTGGATGCATCAATGTGAGCTAATGAAACGTTACTACCAGGCCGACAAAGTCTTTGTGCTGCAAAAGACAGATCAGGGATTCGAAGTCATTGTCAGCGCCGCCGATGCCAGCCACAGGTTCCCGCCCGGCAAGGTATTCTCTGCAGATGAAAGTGTATTCCAGCGTATGGTCGATAGCCCACCCGAGGGCGTCAATCTGGATCTCACCCGCTCCACCAATGATGACAACCCAAAAGAGTTCAGCAATGTCCTGGGGATTCTATCCCGGCCAGTGCTCTGGCCCGACGGCTCGGTATTCGGTTGCCTGTGTGTCATCAATGCCCATGCCAACGAACAGCAACACATAAGCCCTTATATGCTGGAGCCGTTCCAAATTCTGCTGCAGCAAGACTTGGCGCTCTTATGCCAGAGTCACAGAATTGAGTCGCTGTCCATGCGCGACCGGGAAACCGGCATGCTCAACCACTACGGCTTTATCATGATGGCACCCAGGCAGCTTAATCTCGGCCGCCGCTTCGGTGCTCATTCAGGCATTATTTTTTTCGAGTTGATACCCGGGATGAATATGGATGCCGAAACGCTGGCACGTCACCATAGAGAACTCGGCAACCTGATCCTCAATACCATAAGAACCGCAGATATCGCTGCCCACTATAACGACAGCCAATATGTCCTGCTGGTGTTTGTCGATCTGGAGCGGGATCTGGAGCATATCATCAAACGCCTTGAACGGCAGATGAGCCAGTTTTCGGCCCCATTACAACTGGACTCCAGCAGTTGCTTTTTCAGCCCTGACTCTGCCGCCAAGCTGGCGCCTATGCTGGAAAGTGCCAGGGCGGGACTCAAGTCATCCAAACAGCAAAAGAAAGAAGCATGAGCCCCTTGATTCAAAGCACAGAAGAGACGTTAAAAAGACCCAGATCCAATAACCGAATGTTTTCATTTTATTAACGCACGCAGTTGGGTATTCTGAGGCAATCCTTGCCATCACAAATACTATAACTATATGCATGCGCAACTGACGGAAAGAACCAGCAGCTTAAGAGACCATCCCAACGACCCTTTGCAGCTCGACCATTGGCAGAGTCGCTTGGTTACTGTCAGAGAGATGTTTCACGCCCAAACTGTGCTGTTACTGCAACATATGCCAGATACCAAGCTGCAGGTCCTGAGCCACAGCCCGGCGGCTGAAATCCCAACTGAATTTGAAGGTATCGCCTCCCTGCTGCAACACTTTGCAGCTAACCCGGCGGAGACCATCAAGTACCCACTTCATTGGTCCGATGGCAAGCTGTTTGGCGAATTACTGATCCTCAATGGCAAACCCAAGGTGGCATTAGAGCAGTTGCAGTCTTTGCTCGAGCCTATGCTGGCGCTGCTCAAGGCCGAGCTTGGACAGTTGCAACTGATGGAGCAGCTGGAGTCTCTATCTCTGCAGGATGAACTCACCTGTATGCTCAACCCCAGAGGCTTTAATCTGTTGGCGCCGAGGCAACTGAGCCTCAGTCGCCGTTTGGGCTCCCATGCCGGGCTTATGCTGCTGGAAGGCAAGGAGCTGGATTCAAACCGTATTGCCGGACTGCAGCAGGAACAATCCCTGAAAATGCTGGCACGGGTGATACTGGAGAACATGCGCGAAGCCGACATATGTGCCAGATTGAATCACAACCAGTTCATTATTCTGGCATTTGTGGACAGCCAGGCGCACCTGGATATCCTCGCCAGTCGCCTGAAAAAGCAGGTCAGCCGCAGTGATTGTGGCCTGCAGTTATTGGTGGGGCAAAGCTTCTTTGCACCGGACTCCCACTTCGAACTCTCACCCATGTTGGAACAAGCAGAGCAAGATCTGCTGCAATATAAAACTTAACGCCAATCCGGGATAAGCCGCTTATGTTGAGTAAACCAAGCTGCGAACTTGGGCGATTATTGCGGTTTTTGATCCTGAGCCTTGGCCCATTGGATAAAAATAACCACGGGATAAGGGGACATGAATACCAACCCCAAACCTATCAGTGAGGCAATGATCAACATTCCACTGACCTCAAGTGCCATATCGGTCAACATGTAAAGCCCAATGCCGCCAAGCAGCATTAACACACCTATCCAATGTAACAATTTCAGAAGGCCTATCACTGAGTTAGCCCTGGATATCACCCTTCTCCCCCTTTTTAATCCGCGCTATTCTTGTCACACTATAGAGGCTTAATAGACTAATGGAAAAATGACCATGATTAAGAAAACCTTCGTAGCCGCTGCGCTGCTATTTGGTCTGGCTGCATGCCAAACCACCCCGGATACCCAAGGTCAGTATCTGCCACTGGAAGGCAGCTGGCATGTAGAAAGCATTATGGGGCAACCCACTATAGATTACAGCCCTGCCCAGTTGGTTTTTACCAATGACGGCAAACTGTCCGGCAACAACAGCTGTAATAACTTCTTCGGAACCTATTCCCAGGAAGGTCAGAAGCTGAAACTTTCCCCGGCCGGCAGCACAATGAAAGCCTGTGTCGATGCCCTGATGGCCCAGGAGCAACTGGTGATGCAAGCTTTGCCTCAGGTAACCCAAGGTGAAGTCAGCAATGGCAAACTCTTGCTCAAAAGCGATGACGGCAAGGTGTTACTGCAACTCAGCAGCCTCTGAGTTCTGCCTCAAGTCATAAAAAAACCGCCCTCCGGCGGTTTTTTTATGACTGCAACACACTCTCAGTCGCGCTCATATTGCAAAATTCAGCTGCGCCCTTCCTCTGCAGCGCTGACGGCATTCTGCTCGGCTATCAGAGCACTCTGCTGCATATCAGCGTTATAGTGCTCTATATCCAGCTCATTTTCCGACTTGGCAATCACAGTGGTTGCCACCAAGTCGCCGGACACATTAACGACAGTTCGGGCCATATCCAGAATACGGTCGATACCGGCAATTATCGCCACCCCTTCCAGCGGCAAGCCTACAGTGGTCAGCACCAGCGTCAGCATCACCAAGCCGGCACCGGGCACACCCGCAGTACCTATGGAAGCCAAGGTCGCGGTCAGAATAATGGTGATGTAATCGACCCAGGTAAGGTCTATGCCAAAGGCTTGTGCCACAAACAGCGCGGTCACCCCTTGATAGAGGGCGGTACCATCCATGTTGATTGTGGTGCCCAGCGGTAGCACAAAGCTGGAAATCTTCTTGTTCACTCCCAGGTATTCGCTGGCACACTTCATACTGGCAGGCAGACTGCCCGCCGAGCTGGATGTGGTGAAGGCGACCGCCATGGCATTGCTGATCCCCTTGAAGAACTGCAGTGGATTGAGGCGGGCAAACACACTCAATACCAGGCTGTAGAAGCCGACAATATGCAGGAAACAACCGATATAAACGGCAACAATCACCTTAATGAGCGGCAGCAGCATCTCCATGCCGTACTCACCGGCCACCCAGGCCATCAAGCCAAACACCCCATAGGGCGCCAGACTCATTACCATATCGGTCAGCTTGTACATGGCTTCCGCCAGGCTCTCGAATACACGAATCGCTGGCCTGCCATGCTCACCAATCAACACCAGGGCTATCCCCAGTGCCACGGCGAATACTATCACCTGCAGTATCTGCCCTTCGGCCAGAGCCGATACCGGGTTGGTGGGCACTATGTTGATCAGGGTTTCCATTACAGAAGGCGCCTGGGTAGCCTTTTCGGTACCGACCTCAGGGGTCATATTCAGCCCTGAGCCCGGACGTATGACTGAACCGACTATCAACCCCAGGCTGATGGCAATGGAAGTGGTCCCCAGATAGAAGGCAAAAGATTTGAAACCTATCCGCCCCATCTTGGCGGTATCCTGCATTGAGGTCACACCCACTATCAGCGAGCAGAACACCAATGGCACTATCAGCATCTTGATGGTGTTGACGAACAGAGTCCCTATGGGCTTGAGATAGATGGCATCTTTACCCAGTATCAGTCCGGTACTCATCCCCAGAACCATACCTATCAGTATTTTCAGCCACAGCGGCAGCCCCGACCAGCGTGACCATAGACGGCCGACAAGTGAAGGTTGGTGTTTTGACATGTGTAAACCTTGATATTTGAAAAAGAGAGGGGCCATATCCTTGGCGGATGGCCGAGATCAGACATCAAGGCCGGTGCGCGAGTTTAGCACAGCTCGTCTGCAGCAAGGATGATCTGTATCACGCTGCCCGGTTGCAGGTTTGAGTTACCTTGAGCAGTTATCTTGAGCCGAGCCAGGGTAATTCAGGTAAAACCGGAAATGACGACTTTTAATCCAGTCCCCCCTTTGCACCAACATAGGACTGCTGATAAATTGTGCCCGCCCCTACGAGCATTCAAGCAAACAGAACTCAAAGGAATAACTATGCTAATAAGAAAAGGTACCCCAAAAGACACCGAGGCCCTGGTGGCTTTCAACCAGGCGATGGCTCAGGAAACAGAAGGATTGGCACTGGACAGTGACACCCTAAGCAGGGGCGTCAGCACCCTGCTGGAAAATCCCGCCAAAGGTTTTTATCTGGTAGCAGAAATCGAAGGTGAAATCGCAGGTTCCTTGATGGTTACCTTCGAGTGGAGTGACTGGCGCGCCGCAGACTACTACTGGATCCAGAGCGTCTATATCAAGCCGGAGCACAGACAAAAAGGCATCTATCGCGCCCTGTATCAGGAGGTCAAGACGCTGGCCGAAAAGCAAGGTGGGGCAGCCAGCTTCAGGCTCTATGTGGAGCAGGAAAACACCCGAGCCCAACAAGCTTACCAATCACTGGGCATGAGTCAGAGCCACTACCTCATGTACGAGGAAAAGCCTGCCTAAGTTCAGCGCAAATATCGGTTGTCACGTTAACCAGGCCACTTTGACTGAGTTGGCAACCACAAGTAAAAAAATGCCGCTCATCGAGATGAGCGGCATTGAAGCTGAAAGAATAGCGCTTAACGCTCGAGCGTCAGTTCCATCTTGGATACGGTTGCCGCATCAATATCCGCTTCTTTGAACAGCAAGGGACGGAAACGTTTCTCACTGGAGTAGAGCGCGGTCTGATCGGCAAACTCGGGACGCAGAATATTGCTGGTCTCTGAGTAGGTCAGTATCCCTCTCGCCTCCGGGCCCTCATCGGTAAAGCTCACCGCCATCATCCAGCTGGAGCCATAACGAACCTGATAGCCCTTGGCGCTCAGACCGGAATCCAGCGCTTTGCCGCTCAGAATATCGGTTGCCGGAGCGTAAGAGTGCTGCGGGATAAGCGTGTCGTCACCACTGGTCTTAGTGGAAAATACGTTGAAACCACCCTCGGCATGATGACTGCCGGGCCAGGGCAAACGCACGCCACTGGCACTGCCATCCGGCAATGAACGCTCGACAAACTGCACACTGCCAAGGGGCGCATCGACGGCAAAACCGGCCGCTTCCAGGTTGAGCGCGGCATGTGCCAGCGCAGTGAGCGCCGAACCGTCAGGACTCAGCCCTGTGGGAGTGGTCGCCGGCTGCAAATAATCAAAGCCTTGGGTCAACATGGTTTTGTCATTGAACAGGTGGGCGAATTCCCGAAGCAAAGCGCCGCCTTTACTGTCGTTGTCCTGATGACCATTCCAGGCCTTGAGCGCCGCGCAGGCAGCGCTGATATCCTTGGCAAGGGTACCGACCATTACAGGTTCACTGCCCTTGGCCTCACACTGGGCAATCAGATCATCCAAAACCATTTCGGCCAGATAGCTGCGGTTGTTGAGCACTGCCGCCTCCAGTTCATCCAGGTTGAACTTGCCATCACTACCGGCGGCATCACCAAGCAGCTTGAGCCCCATGCGGGTTCTCATGCTCAGTTGGCCACGCTCCGGGCCATACATGGGGGAGAAATACTCCAGCGGCTCGGCCGGGTTGGTAGACCAGAAGGAGTTATTGGAGTTTTGCACAAAGTCTGTGCGTTCCAACTTAGGCGCCCGCTCGAAAGGCGTGGGGCCATCGAAGGCAAACAGTGAGGTATTGCCCGGCAATATGGTAAAGCCAGCCTGCGCCTTGGCCGCCTTGATCTCAGGGGAAGTCTTCAGCAATACCACAGCCGCCTCGGATAATCCCGGCACGGTAGAGTCATCGATATAGAAGGCGTTGCCTTCCCTGTCGGCATACATGGTGTTATTGAAGATCATGCCGTCATAGTCTTTAAATGCCTGCACAAATTCCTGTTTGTTGGCGGCCATGTTCATCGCCAGCCAGTGATCCACGGGATCCATGGTCGCCATGTTGGCATCCTGCAACATAAAGGCCTGGCCATCATCCCAGCCAAAAGGTGCCTGGGTAGCAGGCGCTTCGACTATAGGTCCCTTGGGAGTGGTATAGATATCTTTTTCGGCTACCAGCATACCCGCCGGACCGGCATTGACCAGCACCTTCACGGTTTCCTTGCTGATAGGCATAGGCTCACCGTCAACCAGATACTGCATTCGGTCGCCGGAAACCAGCTCCAGGTTATAGACCACAAAATGTTCGGCGGTGGAGAAGGTATGGGTCCAGGCGAGATCTTTGTTGAAACCAATATTGATTGGGCCCGGCATGCCGACAAGAGAGCCGCCCATTACATCCAGGTGTCCGGGAATGGTGGCATGGGACTGCCAGAACCTCAGGTTACCCGTATGCGGGAAGTGCGGGTTCCCCAGCACCATGCCCTTGCCGTTTTCCGTCTTGTCTTTGCCAAGGCCCCAGCCGTTGGAGCCCAGTTCACCCGGGTTGGTCTCCGGGGTGGCAATATTGGCGGCTCTGGCAATCAGCTTGCTGTAGATGTCATTGACAAAAGCGGTCTGGGCGGCAGAGGCCGGAGCAGGGCCGACTATTCGCGGCAGATATTCATCACCATCACCCGGATTGGCGTAAAAGATCAGATCCAGGAAGTTGGCCGCCCCCGGTAACAAGGCAATTGAAAACAGGTAGGTCACCACATCTTCAGGTTCAATAGGCTTGACCCAGGGTTGCCCGGCACAGAAGGGCTCGGCCTGTTGCTTGCCTTCGGCCACATCGCTTAAATACCGGTTATAGCCGGCGACAAACCCGCTGATCAGTGCCCGGGAGTTTTCACTGAATTCAGGCCATTTGGCCTCGGCCTGAGCTCTGACCTTGAGCGCCTTATAGGCAAAGTCGGAGATCAGGTTGCCATTGTCTTCCCGGGCCGGGATCCCTGTGGTGAAGTCCAGGCTGGCATGGGGGCCGAAATACATGGAACGCTCTGAGTTGGCCTTAACAAAACCATCGGCCAGGATGCACAGATTGTCCTGCGCCTGCACATAGCCGTTACCGAATCCCAGGCTTTCCAAATTGTCGGCTTGAATGTGAGGTACACCGAAACTGGTGCGCCGAACGCTGACCGAGAGCTTGCCGTCCGGTGCAAATGCCTGCAGTGTGTTGTCGACCGGAGGCGGGTTCTGATCATTGTCGTCATCCGAACAGCCAACGAGTGCCAGGGTGCCTGCCAGCCCCATGGCGTACATGAGTTTGTTGAATTTCATTATAATTATCTCTTTTTTAATGCCATTTATCCGACAAGGCCCAGCCCCTTGAACAATACAACTCCCCAAAAGCCATACGGGTCTGTCGTGGCGCTTATGTCGTGTCCCTCGGTGCATCTTGCGTTGTGATTTATGGCACGTCACAATGACGCCCAATTCAAGGTCGCACCTCCGACCATTTAAACAATGATTTAAACAGTCGTCCACATTAAAGACTCATAAAATAAACAAATATGAAACAAAAACAGTTACAGATAGTGGTGGGTTCTACCAACCCGGTAAAACTCAAAGCCGCAGAGAATGCGGTTCGCGCCCTGCATCCCGACGCCGAAATCCACTGCCAAGCCATGAAGGCGCCATCCGGTGTGGCGGAGCAACCCATGACAGATGCCGATACCCGCCAGGGAGCCATCAACAGGGTGGAATGGTGCAAGGCGAATGCAGATGCAGATTACTATCTGGCAATGGAAGGTGGGGTGGATGATTTTCCCCAGGGGCCGGCCACCTTTGCCTATGTCGTCATAGCCACCAAAGAACGCCTCTGCGTCGGCCGCAGTGCTCACCTGCCCCTGCCGCCCAAGGTTTATGCCGCGCTTAAGGCCGGTGAAGAACTGGGGGATGTGATGGATTCGCTGTTCAATACCGTCAATGTCAAACAGGCAGGTGGCGCCATAGGGCTCTTGACCCAAGGGCATGCTACTCGCGAGAGTATTTATCACTCGGCCTTGCTGCTCGCATCGGCGCCACTGCGTTACCCGGAGCTTTACTGATACCTGTCACCGCTGTTATTAATAACGGCGGTGTTGTTGACCGCCCCACCTCAATCTTTCCCAAGCGACCTGTGTAAATACGGGATAATTACCAAACCCAGCTGTTGCAAATAGATACAGACTGAGCTAACTTGAATTCAGAATTAGTTGCTTATCGCAACCATTTTATCTTTTTGCGAGGTAACCCCTTAGATGTCCCTCAGTACAAAACCGCTAAGTTCGGGCTCATCCAAGCCTGATGTTAAAGAGCCGGGCAATCGCCAGGAAGCATCTCAGGATGAACTGGCCCAGGTTAGCCCTGTGCTCAGACATCTGTCTCGTCATCTGGTACGGCAGCTGGGTATGTTGTCCGGTGCCTGCGGGCAACTGCCGCTGACACCTGTGCAGGCACACACACTGCTGGAGCTGGGACAGCAAGATCTCAGCATTAAAGAACTGAGTAGCCTGCTCAATATAGATAAATCCAATGCCAGTCGTGCCGTCAGTCATCTGGTCAAGAAACAACTGGCCCAAACCAAGGCCAATCCCAGAGACAATCGTTGTCTGCAGGTAAGTCTGACTCCGGCCGGGCATAAGATGTTGAAACAACTGGATAACCAGCAGGATAATCAATTTGCTGACATTCTTGCCCAGTTGGCACCGAGCGAAGTGACCCAACTGGAAGCCAGCCTGCGCTGCTACAACAAGGCGATTACCAAAGCCAAGAGCCAACAGGGGGTGGTAATCAGGCCACTTCAGGCGGCAGACGATGCCGGGCTGGCCGCCGTGATACGTGCTGTATCGGCCGAATATGGCCTGACTCCCGATAAGGGTTACAGTGTGGCCGACCCGACCCTGGATCACCTGAGTCGCCAATATGGGCAGCCAGGCAGCCGGTATTGGGTAATTGAAAAACAGCAGCAACTGCTTGGCGGTGCCGGCATAGCACCCTTGCCCGGCGAAAATGGTGTGTGTGAGCTACAGAAGATGTACTTTATGCCCATAGTGCGAGGCCTGGGGCTTTCCCGCCGTTTGGCACTGCAATGTCTCAGCTTTGCCCGCGAGCAGGGATATAAGGCCTGTTATCTGGAAACCACCAAACTGTTGCCGGAAGCGCTCGGCCTCTACGCCAGTCTGGGCTTTACCGTCCTGCCCAAGCCCCTTGGCAATACCGGCCACAGCGCCTGTGAAATTCCCATGTTGCTGACACTCTAGCCGAGCAAGCCTCTAACCAAGCAAGCCGCTGCCACCGGAGGCTCTGGTGGCAGCTACGGCCCACACCTAAAAAGCGCACCAACACAATAGATGCAATGCCGCTGTGATTGCTGCAGCTATTCCCGGAGTGTGACTTTGGCAATCGGTTATGCCTGCCCAAAGTCCTCAATTGCCACCTCTCCCTTGATTGATTCATCAGCGATGGTGTTATGCAACAGATTGAAATCCAAACCATACTTCCCATTCCTGCACCTCCCGCTCAACAAACTGAAAAACAACAAAAGTGACACGAAAACAGTTTTATTTATTGACAATCAACCTCTGTCACTTGTTAGCTTGCAGATAAGGAAATTAGCGGGAGCTTTCAATGGAATACAGACGTATCCCCCACTCCACTCTGGAAGTGAGCAAACTGTGCCTCGGCACCATGACCTGGGGCGAGCAAAACAGCCAGGCCGACGCCTTCGCCCAGTTGGATATGGCCCTAGCCGAAGGGATTAACTTTATCGACACTGCCGAGATGTATCCGGTGCCGCCAAAACCCGAGACTCAGGGTGAGACCGAACGCATCCTTGGCGCCTATCTCAAGGCCCGCGGCAACAGAGACAACCTGGTGATTGCCACCAAGGTGGCGGCTCCCGGCGGCAAGAGTGACTATATCCGCAGCAAGATGGCACTGGACTGGCGCAATATCCAGCTGGCGGTGGATGCATCATTGCAGCGCCTGGGCGTAGACTGTATCGACCTCTACCAAATCCACTGGCCCCACAGAAACTGTAACTTCTTCGGCGAACTCTTCTATGAGCAGCAGGAGCAGGAGTCGATGACCCCCATCCTGGATACCCTAGAAGCCTTGAGCGAAGTGATCCGCGCCGGCAAGGTGCGCTATATCGGGGTTTCCAACGAAACGCCCTGGGGCCTGATGAAATACCTGCAACTGGCAGAGAAACATGGCCTGCCGCGGATTGTCAGCGTGCAGAACCCCTATAACCTGCTGAATCGCAGCTTTGAAGTGGGCATGAGTGAAATAAGCCACCGCGAAGAGTTACCGCTGCTGGCCTACTCGCCATTGGCCTTCGGTACCCTCACAGGCAAGTACTTAAATGGCCAATGGCCAGCAGGCGCCAGGTTGACCCTGTTCAAGCGCTTCGCCCGCTATACCGGCACCGAGTTGGCGCTTGAGGCCACCGAGGCCTACGTCAAGCTGGCCCAAAAATTCCACCTGAGCCCGGCACAGATGGCACTGGCATTCGTCAACTCCCGTCCCTTTGTGGGCAGCAATATCATAGGCGCCACCAATCTGGAGCAGTTAAAGGAGAACATTGCCGCCTCGCAGCTTAAGCTGAGTAATGAACTGCTCGGTGAACTCAACTCGCTATCGAGCCGCTTTCGCCTGCCCTGTCCTTAAGGGCTGAGATATTTCGCCTTGCATTGGGCGCACAAATCCATAAAGATCTGTGCGCCCTTTTGATTGAAGATCCACAGCAATGAGCACTCCACAGTTGCGCGCCCAGTTTCCCGCGCTCACCCAGATGTTGGGGGATTATCCCCTGGTCTATCTCGACACGGCCGCCACCAGCCAAAAACCCCGGCGGGTGCTGGAAGCTATGGCGCGTTTTTACCGTGAAGATTGCGCCAATGTGCACAGAGCGGCCCATCAGCTTTCCGCCCGGGCGACCCAGGCCTACGAAGCTGTGCGTGATGCCTTGCAACATTTTATCCATGCCGCCCGGCGGGAAGAGATCATCTTCACCCACGGCACCACCGAAGCCATCAACCTGCTGGCCTGGGGCCTTGGCAAGCGCTTTGGCAAGGATGACCTCATTCTGGTCGACAGCTGCGCTCATCACGCCAATCTGCTGCCCTGGCAACAACTGGTCAAACGCAGTGGTGCCAGGCTGGAACCCATTCCGCTGGATAAAGATCTGCGCCTCGATAAGGCGGCCTTTAGTCTGCTGCTCCAGCAAAAGCCCAAATTGGTGGCCCTCAGCCATGTTTCCAATGTATTGGGTACGGTCAATGACATACAAGCCTTGTGTCAGGATATTCGCGCCGCCGGCGCCATCAGTGTGGTGGATGGTGCCCAGGCCGTCGCCCATCTGCAGTTGGATATGCAGCAACTGGGGTGCGACTTTTATGCTTTTTCCGGCCACAAGATGTATGGCCCCAGCGGCATAGGCGTACTCTGGGGCCGCTATGAATTGCTGGACACCTTGGAGCCACTGCTGACCGGCGGTGAGATGATAAAAACCGTCAGTTTCCAAGGCAGTACATTTGGCGACTTGCCCAACCGCCTCGAAGCCGGCACCCCGCCGATAGCCGAGGTCATAGGTCTGGGAGAGGCCGTTACCTTTCTCGAACAGCAGGACAGACAAGCCCTGGCACTTGCCGAACAAAAACTGCTGAACCAGCTGCAACAGGGGTTATCCGCCATTGCCGGGGTCGAACTTTACGCCGCCCACGGGGATAATCTGGGCGCCGTGGCCTTTAACCTCAAGGGTGAGCATCACCAGGATGTAGGCATACTGCTGGATCAACAAGGCATAGCGGTACGCTGCGGCCATCATTGTGCCATGCCACTGATGTCGCTGATGGGTATCAAGGGCTGCTGCCGGGCCTCTGTGGGGATCTACACTGATGAGCAAGATATCAAACGTTTTCTCGATGCCCTGAGGGCAAGCGCCGAGCTACTGGGATATTGAACCATGACAAAAACACTCTCTGCTGCCGACTTTATCCAGTTTGCCAAGCAAACCCAGGCGCCCCTGGCCGACTTATTTGAAGCCGTCTCCTCGGCCAATAATTGGCAGGACAGATACCGCCAGTTGATGCAAGGAACCAAGCTGTTGCCGGCCCTGCCACCCGAATTGCAGACTGAAGCCGCCCGGGTACGCGGCTGTGAAAGCGCCGCCTGGCTCTACCACTGCCAAATCGAGGGCAAGCATCTGTTTATTGCCGACAGCGAGGCCCGTATCGTCAAGGGGCTGATCGCCCTATTGCTGCATGCGGTGAATAACAGCGATAGCCAAACCCTGGCGCAATTTGAGCCCAAGGCTTATCTCAAACAACTGGGTTTGGAGGGGCAACTGAGCCCATCCCGCAGCAACGGCCTCTATGCCCTGATAGGCAGAATCATCGAGCTCAGCCGAGGGTAATGCCATGATGCTTTTTTCAGCGCTTCAACTATCCAGCTCACATCGGAGAATAATTTTGCGGCCTGGTTGGCATTTTTTCAATTAAGCTTCACTTACCATCTGGTTCCAGAGTCGGAGCGTAGCTCAGCCCGGTAGAGCGCTGTCTTCGGGAGGCAGGGGTCGCAAGTTCGAATCTTGTCGCTCCGACCAATCAAACCGCTATCCAAGCGGCACAAAGACTCAAGGGCAGGTTCATTGAACTTGCCCTTGTTGTTTCTGCTCCGTCACACTGCCACAACCATCATCAAGCCGGCCAGCAACAAGCAAGTGCCGAGCACGTATTGCAGCTGCTTCTTGGCCAGCACTTTACAGGTTACCTCCCCCACCATGCTGAGGATCAATACTGTCGCGCCGATCCCCACCAGATAACCCAAGAACAAATTGGAGCCACTGAGGGTCCAGTCGGCCACGCCCAGATTGGCGCTGCCCAGGGTGTAGCCATGGGCGAATGCCAACATGGCGACCATGGCCGCAGCAACATGAGTAGCAAAACAGATATTACCGGCAATCAACATGCCGAGCACAAACATGGACAGGAGGACAAAGGACTTGCTGACGATAAGCGCCACCGAGGTTTGTGCCATCAGGGTACCGGCCAACATCACCAGCACAAACGATAGCGGCACCACCCACAAGGCTTTACCGCCAAGCTGCGCCGACCAGACGCCAACGCCAACGGCCACCAGCAGACTGGCTACCAGCATCAAAGGGTTGAGTTGCATCACCTGCTCGGGAAAGCGTCCAACAACCCCCAGCGACAACAGCAGACTGGCGCCAATACCCAGGAACAGCCAAGATCTGCCAGCAAACAAGGACCGCATCATAAGCACCTCTCACTTGCCGAGTGACTACGCTTTAACCTTATACCTTACGGTAAAAAAATGCTTGACCTGGCACAAATTCCTGACAAAAAACCGACCTTTAATTGACTTGCATAACACAGACTCAGGACTTACTATCCTTGGGTCTTTAAATGTACTTTTGATTAATCCCATGTATTTCCCAATCGACTCATTGCTCATGCAACAGACTTGGTGGCGCAGCCCAAACCGGCGGCGTCAGGATTAAACATAGGTAAAATCATATCTTCCGGGCCGCCATAAGGCGGCCTTTGTGTATCTGTACGTCTTATGGCTCCGGCAATCTCAAGGAGAACAAGATGAAACAGATCATACTCACAGGCGACAGACCCACAGGCAAACTGCATATCGGCCACTATGTCGGTTCGCTCAGGCAAAGAGTCCAGGTTCAGGACGAATTCGATCAGAACGTAATGATCGCCGACTATCAGGCTTTGACCGACAACGGCCATAACCCGGCCAAGGTGACCGACAATATTCTCGAAGTCATGGCCGACTACCTGGCGGCCGGGTTAGATCCGGCCAAGACACGTTTTTGCCTGCAAAGCGCGCTACCGGCGTTATCGGAACTCACCTGTATCTACTTGAACTTGGTGACGGTTGCCCGGCTTGAGCGCAATCCCACAGTCAAGGCGGAGATCCAGCAAAAAGGCTTTGAACGCAGCCTTCCGGCGGGTTTTCTGGTCTACCCCGTCAGTCAGACCGCCGATATTACCGCCTTTCGGGCCACTCATGTGCCTGTGGGTGAAGATCAGTTGCCCATGCTGGAGCAAAGCAATGAAATCGTCCGTCGCTTCAACAATCTGGTGGGGGCTGAAGTGCTCAAGGAGTGTCAGGCAATTCTCAGTGACACAGGCCGCCTCCCAGGCCTCGACGGCAAGGCCAAGATGTCCAAATCCCTTGGCAATACCATAGAACTGGGAATGAGCAGTGACGAACTCAAGCAAGCGGTGTTTTCCATGTATACGGATCCCAACCATCTGAGGGTGGAAGATCCGGGCAGAGTCGAGGGCAATACGGTGTTCAGTTATCTCGATGCTTTCCACCCGGACAAGGCGCTGGTAGCCGAGCTCAAGGCCCATTATCGCCGAGGAGGCCTCGGGGACATAAAGTGCAAACGGATACTCAACGACTGCCTACAGGAGTTACTCGCGCCCATGCGTGAACGGCGCAGTCAGGCTATGGCAGACAAGGGGCAACTGCTGGCGATACTGCAGCGGGGCACGGAAGAAGCCAGAGCCATCAGTGATGCTGTACTGCAAGATGTCAAAGCCGCCATGGGACTTAATCTGTTTCGCTAACCAATGGGTCACTCAGCTGTACTAGCTCAGCCCAAGGGACCATAAGCCCGCCCCTTGGCTGAGCCTCTCGCAGCGCAATCGGTCGGATTTTTCACCGGTCGGCATTGCCCGCCAAGATGCAACACACTGTCACTGTCTGAGTGACTAATCCCGACATGACTATAGGGTTAGGGAAGGTGCGAACAAGTCCCATGTGTGCTCTGCGTCGGCTTACGGACCTGGATGCAAGGCGTGGTTCGCAGCAAATGGCCTAGTCCTTTGCAAGAAGCACAACACAGCAGGCAGGCCTGTAAGCCACGCCCTTCAGGGCTTTCACAGCAACCGGCTCTCTGCGTTATCTGACTTCGACATGCCCCGGCATGCCTTCAGTCAGATGCCTTGAACGCCAATTGCTGTGCAAGCCAGAGTGCCACGAGGACTTATTCGCACCTTCCTTGAAATAGCCAAGTACAGCGATATTCCCTCTGTAATACCCCTTAAGGCATTAAATCCGACTGGCTTGAACCAGCTGAATCTGACCACTTAGTTTGCGTTTACCAGCAAATACAGTTTGGTTTGCATTCGGCTTGGCACAGGCTAACCGTTCCATTTTTTAGAAGATTAACTCGCTTTTATTGCGATATTCTTTCTAATTTTACAGATTTAAACTGCCGACATTGATTCGAGAGGCAGAAACGAGATGAAACACTCACAGAGACTATTCCCCCTGCTGACACTCATGCTCAGCTTGATATTGCCGGGCTGTTTATTGCCGGGAGATGCCAACGCCGCCGAACAGGGCGTGGCAATCAACTATATCCATGGCGAAGGCCAGGCCAACGGTATCAAACTGGCTTATCAGCTGTATCTGGATACCCTGAAACCTATCAGTGAAGATTTGGAACTGACCCTGGAAGCCAGTATCAACTTTTGGGAATACGGCGAGGATAACCAGCATGATGTCAATCATGTGCTGGCCATGTCACCCATATTGAGATACCCGCTGATGAGGGGACAATGGCTGGACTTTTATCTCGAGGCCGGGATCGGCTTTGCCCTCTTGGATGACAGCCAATTTGCCGGTAAGGATGTCGGCTCACACTATCAGTTTGAAGACAGATTGGGCTTTGCCTTCAAATTTGGCCGTCAGCGCAAACAGACTGTCTCCATCACCTACCTGCATTATTCCAATGCCGGCCTCAGCAAGCCCAACCCAGGGCTCGACTTTGTCAACCTGGCCTACAGCTACCGTTTCTAACCCCCTTTTAGGGAGTCGGGCCAATCAATTTACCGGATGATTGGCCCGAAAATAGGTCCACTCTTCCACAATGCTGCCATTCGGCAGGTGACAATAGCCTACAGTGCCCTTTTGTTCCTGAACCAGCTCCAGCTTACCGCCGGATTCGACACAAAATACCGCTGCCGGATTAGGGCTTCCCACAGTATCTTTCAGACTCTCGGACTCGGTTTTTGCCGCCTCTTCAGAGCAGCCCGCCAACAGTAACAGAGTGCCCACAGTCATTACCGTTAATACTCGCATCTTAGCTCCTTACTCAGTCCCTTGGGCGCGCTCAATTGCCACCGCAGACTTTTCAGTATCAGCTCAAACAAACTCCAAGCTACAAGGAGATAGCAAGGTCTGCAAGCGAATGAGTCACTTATCCAAGTTAATGATTTGAAAGTTATGAATATTGTTAAAAGTAAGCAGCAATTTTTGCCAGGCAGATCGTGATTTTTCCAATTTGATCAGGCTTGTTTTTTGGTGTTTGACAGTAAAGCGGGTAAAGTGTCGCGGTTATCACCTTTTTTGATACAAGGCATTAGCCTGCAATTGATAAAAGACCTACAAACATAATAATACAGACAAGGGAAGAGTATGAGCGACTCCAACTCCTGTGCGGGCAATGACCTGCGCGAAGTCAAGCAACTGGGGATGTGGGCTTCCATCGCCAGTTTAAGCTATATCTTCTGGCTGGTCGGCGGCATGGAACTGGTTGAACGTATCGCCTACTACGGCGTTAAGGCCAGTGCCGGACTCTATGCCAAGGCACCGGCTTCCGAAGGTGGCCTGGGTATCAGCCTCAGCGATTACGGTATCATTATTTCAGTCTGGGCCTTACTGCAGACCTTTGTGCCGGTATTTACCGGCGGGATCTCTGATAGGGTGGGCTACAAAGAGACCATCTTTGCCTCAACTATTATCAAGATCTGTGGCTACCTCTGTATGGCCTTCTTCCCCAGCTTCTGGGGCTTTTTGTTCGGCGCCATGTTGCTGGCGGCCGGCACCGGCATCTTCAAACCCGGCATCCAGGGAACGCTGGTGCTGTCCACCAACCGTAACAACACCTCCATGGCCTGGGGTATCTTCTATCAGGTTGTGAATATCGGTGGCTTCCTTGGCCCCTTGGTGGCAGTGCATATGCGGCAGCTGTCCTGGGACAATGTGTTCTACGCCTGCGCCGCCATTATCTCGCTCAACTTCCTTTTCCTGCTGACGTACAAAGAGCCGGGTAAAGAGCAACGCCTGGAGCGGCAACGTAAGATCAAGTCCGGCGAACTCAAGCAGGAAATGCTTTGGAAAGATGCCTGGAGCGAGCTGAAAAAGCCGGTAGTCATTTACTATATGCTGGTGTTCTCCGGCTTCTGGTTCCTGTTCAACTCCCTGTTTGACGTGCTGCCTATTCATATCGCCGAATGGGTCGATACCAGCGTGATTGTCACCAGCCTGTTTGGCCCTGAAGGCACCAGTAATGGCATACTGCAATTCTGGCTCGGGCTGAACAACGAAGGCACCAAAGTCATGCCGGAAGGCATGCTCAACCTCAACGCGGGTCTGATTATGACCAGCTGCTTCCTGATAGCCGCCCTGACCGCCAAGTACCGTATCACCAGCGCCATGCTGGCCGGCTGTCTGCTGTCTATATTTGCCTTTGTGTTGATCGGTGCCACCCATGCGGCCTGGTTTATCGTGTTGGCAATCGCCATGTTCTCTCTCGGCGAAATGATGATAAGCCCAAAGAAGAACGAGTTTATGGGTAATATTGCCCCCGAAGGCAAGAAGGCCATGTACCTCGGCTTTGTGATGTTGCCACAGGGCATAGGCTGGGGCCTGGAAGGCTATTTCGGCCCCAAACTCTATGAAATCTTTGCCTCCAAAGAGATCTTCTCCCGTGAGATGCTGCTGGATAAGGGCATGTCACAGAAGGATGTGGCCGCCATTCCGCAGGGGGAGGCCTTTCATAAACTGGTTGAGTTCACCGGCCAAAGTGGCCGCGAGCTGACCGAGATCCTCTACCAGAGCCATAACATAGGCATGGCCTGGTACATCATAGGCGCCATAGGCACCATTTCCGCCGTCGGCATCTATATCTACGGTAAGTGGCTGCTGAGAATGCAGCAGGCCCAAGCCTGATTTGATACGCCACCTCAGGGTGGCGTTTTTATATATTGATTGTAAATGAGAGCTTGATCCCGCCAAGGGAACGGGCCAAAGTCTATGCTTAAAATAGCCATAAATAGAATGCAACTATTTGTATCCAAGGAAGTTTTATGCTTTTTAACCATCGTCTTCACCGGCAGATAGATTCATTGAAACAACGGCTCGAGGAACAGGGCCAGCAGCACCAGGCGACACTGGAGCAATTGCAGTTGCAACTGGGGCAGCTCAAACAGGAAAGGGACCAGGCACTGGCGCAAAACCGCGACTTCGCCGCCATGCTGGCCTGCCAGAACCAGGGCGGGCTTATGTTGCAATCGGTACGCGAGGCCATGGCCGAAGACGCCGGACGTCTGCTTGAGGAGCAAGGTAAGCTGGAGCAGCTCAACGCCCTGTTCGAGCAAACCCGCAGCGCCGTTGCCAGGCTGGGAGAGCGAGCCCATCTGCTCAGTTCACAGTCACAGCATAGTCTGGGGACAGTGGCGCAGCTGGATACCAGTACCCAAAGCATCAGCCAGTTTGTCAGCGCCATTCAGGGTATTTCGGCACAGACCAACCTGTTGGCGCTCAATGCAGCCATCGAAGCCGCACGCGCCGGAGAGGCTGGTCGCGGCTTTGCCGTGGTGGCCGATGAAGTCCGGCAGTTGGCGGCCAAGGCCAGTGACGCCAGCCAACAGATAGAGCAGTTGGTGCAGCAGATCATCACTCAGTCGGAAAGCATACGAACTCTGACAGATGACAACCAAGGCTGCGCCGATGAAGTGGCCAGCTCGGCGGTACAGATAGACACTGTGGTCACTCAGGTGTTGGCGCAATCGGCGCAGATGCAGCAGGTGATCAGCCATGCCGCGACTGTGTCTTTCCTCAACACCACCAAGCTGGATCATGCGGTATGGAAGCAGAATATCTATGAACTGCTGCAAAACCAGTGTTTTGATCAGCCGGTAAACAGCCACCATGACTGCCGTTTGGGTAAGTGGTACTACGAAGGACAAGGCGCCAGCCTCTATAGCTCACTCCCGGGGTTCCGCGAGTTGGAAGCGCCGCATGCATTGGTGCACGAGAGTGGCCGCCTGGCGCTGGAACACGCCGCAGCCGGCGACACCACAGAGCAGGTAATGGCGCTGCAACGGATGGAAGATGCCAGTATGCAGGTGGTGCAGGCCATAGATAGCATTATCGCCGCAGTTCAGTAGCCGTCAGTAAGCGACCGACTCCACCTCTTCCCGGGTCAACTCTCTGGCTTCGCCCTCGGCCAGAGAGTCATCCAGCACTATCTGAGCTATCTGGCTGCGATGCAGCGCCAGTACAGGGTTACGAAAGCGGCCGAACATGCGTTTTATCTGGTGATACTTGCCCTCAGTGAGTATCACCTCGGCCTCATGGCTTGCCAGAATTTTCAGCTCGGCCGGCGCTGTGATGACGTTTTCAAACTCAAAGAAAAATCCGCCCCTGAAAGCCTCGATATAAGTGTCATCCAGCGGATTGGCCAGACGCACCCGATAACGCTTGGCTTTACTCGATGAAGGCAGGGTCAACGCCTGGGTCCAGCGGCTGTCATTACTGAGCAGCACCAGCCCGGTACTCTGCTTATCCAGGCGGCCGGCGATATGCAGCCCCGGCACCAATGCCGCCGGGGGCAGGCAGTCGAGCACGGTTTTATGCTCGGGATCTTGGGTGGCGCTCACTACTCCGGCAGGCTTGTTCAGCATCCAGTAGACAGGGTTTTGCCGCTGCAGCCATTGCTCATCGAGACGAATATGACTGAACTCATGGATAAGTCTGTCTGCGGCAAACACCTGCTCGTCATCGAGCCAAACCCGGCCATCGGCAAGCAATTGCCTGGCCTGTTTGCGGGGAATATTCAGCTGCCCGGCGAGAAACCTGTCCAGTCGCCCCCTCTTACTGCGCATCGTTTAAGGCGCCTTTAGCTTCAATCCGATAAGCACAGCGACGTGAACCATCCAGGATATGTTCGCGGCGACTGACTTCCACCTCAGGCCCCAGCAACTGCCGGAACAATGCCAGCTCAGAGCGACAAAAGTTCTGGCAACTCGTGGCCGCAGCGCAAATGGGGCAATGATTTTCCAGCAGCCAAAAGCCGGTACAGTCCGCTTCAATCTGCGCCATATAGCCTTCACGGCTTCGGATCTCTGCCAGGCATTCCAACTTATCGGCCAGGGAAGCGGCAGCGGCCATCTGGCTCGAATAGCTCTCGAGGCTCTGCTGCTCCCTGTGACTGATGAGTTTATCCAAGCCCTCGTCACCAAAGACCTGACGCACTGAAGTTATCAGTTGCAGGCTCAGCTCATCGTGACGGTCGGCAAACAGCGAGCGACTCTGCTCGGTCAGCGTCCAATAACGCGCAGGTCTGCCGCGGCCTTCGGCCCTGTCTTCGGTCCGCACCAGCCCCTCGGCTTCAAGGGCTTGCAGATGTTGACGTACCCCCATACTGGTCAGCCCCAGCTCTGCGGCCAGGCTCTGAGCCGTCTGGGCTCCGTTCAACTTAAGAATGTCGACTATCTTGTCTGTGGTCTTCATGGCACCTCCAGCGCTGATTATGCCCGGTTCAGGACGCCGCATCCAGAATAAATAAACTTTTTTGTTTATTTTATCTTTACATTATTAAGTAAAGCACATACCTTATAAAACAATAAATAAACAAAAAGGTTTACTTAACATGAAATACCTAGTCGTCAGCGCCAGCCAACGTTTCCAATCCCAGAGTGCCAAGGTCGCAGAATTCATCACCCGGGAAATAAAGACCAAGCAACTCGCGGAGGCGGAGCATTTGGAGCTCTGCGGTTTCAATCTTCCCTTCTGGGATGGTGAGCAACAAAACAAGGGAGCCGACTGGCAACGGATAGAAGCCAAGGTGACAGCAGCCGATGCTCTGGTGCTTATCACTCCGGAATGGGGCGGCATGGCGACACCTTTGCTGAAGAACTTTCTGCTGATGTGTGACAGCCAACATACGGCCCATAAGCCTGTGCTGCTGGTTGCAGTTGTCTCAGGCATAAGCGGCGCCTATCCCATCAGTGAATTGAGAATGAACGCCATGAAAAACAACAAACTGGTGGCCGTTCCGGATCATTTGATCGTCCGCGATGTCGAGAAAATGCTCAACCCCGAATGCGACAGCATCCGCGATGCCAGATTAAGAGAAAGGATAGGTTATAGCCTGCATATGTTGGCCCAGTATGCAGCCGCACTGGCACAGATACGTTTTGCCCACAGGGACGCCCCCTTTCCCAAACAACAGGAATATTGCTACGGCATGTAAACAAAAGGCCCAAATAAAGGACAAATACCAAGGAGAACGCAAATGATACAACTGGAACATCTGAACCTGGTGGTCGCAGACCTCCCCAAGACCCTGGATTTTTACCGCGCCGCCTTTCCTCACTGGCAGATCCGCTGCCAAGGAGAAGGAAGCTGGTATGGCAAGCCACGAAAATGGCTCCACTTCGGTGATGACTATCAATACCTGGCTTTCAGCGATAATGGCGAAGGCAATAACCGCGACTTGAGCGGTCATCAACCCGGGCTGGCCCACTTCGCCTTTGTCACAGCAGACATTGACGGGGTGATCAAGCGCCTGCAGGACGCAGGCTATAGCATAGATAAAAACGGTGCTGACGAGCCCTGGCGCCGCAATGTGTACTTTATCGACCCGGCCGGGTTTGAAGTGGAGTTTGTCCAGTACCTGAGCGACCTGCCAAAGCAGCGCAATCGCCCTAGCTAAGAGCAGTCATAAATAACCTTACAGGCTCCCTCGCCTTCGCTCACTGGGTGGGGGAGCCGCCTTGATTCACTTCTTGGCAAACAGACTGTACAACCAGCCCAGGGTGACGGCACCCAGCGCCAGGCTGAAAATGCTGTAGGCTATGATGCAGTAGTCAGCCATATTCATTCCCAGCAGTGACCAATCATCTTCTCCACAGCCCCCTGTCGGTGCAAACTCATAGGGTAGCCATTCATGCAACGGCAACCCCAAGGGGAAATGCGGCTCGGTGGAGCAAGCGGCACCACCGCCGCCGGTAGCAAAGATATCGCCGCCATCCAGCATGTGCGCCGCGGCATGTATCTGTTGCAGCTCAACTGACCAGAGCATCCCCTGGATCACGCCATACCAGGCCAGCACCAACCCCAAGACCTTGAGCCATTGACTGGAAGGCTTGATCGCCATGGCGATACCGGCAATCAAGATACAGCACTGACTGAAACGGATATAAACGCAGAGCTCACAGGGATCCATGGCCAAAAACCACTGGAAATACCCCATTGCCGACAACAACAGAAACAGCGCAGCTCCGGCCATCAGCAACCACACACCTCTCTGGGCCTGCCAGCGGCCCAAAGCAGGCAGAGGAGCTTGCTTGAATTCAACGAACAAACGGCTCACAAGATTCATCTTCATTATCCTCACTTCTTGGACAATTCAAGGATCATTTCGTCCAGCATAGGCATACTGCGAATCGACTTGGTGTTGATCAGATACTTGCCATTGACCACCAGCGCCGGGATCCCCTGGATTTTGGCGATGGCAATCCCTTGGTCCCACTTGGCCAGGAGTTGCTTCACTTCGGGATTACCTTTGAGACGGTTGAACTCTTCTTGTGAGATCCCGGCTTGACTCAGGCCAAAGCGGATTAACTCATCACCAGTGGCAAACTTGGTCTTTTCATCGTGGATCTTGGCGTATAGAGCCATTTTGGCGGCTTTGTACTTGGCCTCTCCCACAGTCTTGGCTACCGCCAAGACCTCAGAAGCTTCAGCACCAAAAGGAGATTTACTCGATATATGATAAGCATCGTAATTTATCGTGGATGGCAGGTTTTTAACCATTCCGGGAATGACAGACTTTTCATACTTGTAGCAGAATGGGCAGTTGACAGAAAATATCTTGGTTACCTGTTTATCAGCCTGAAACTGAACACTTTCCGGTAGAACTTGGTAATGATTCCCCTCCTCCAAATCCAATGCCATTGCATTACAGCTTCCCAGTAAAAAAGCACCCACTACAATTCTTTTAATAAATTTCATTTTGGACCTCTTATCCATCAATCAGATTCGATTAAATCATGCCAAGATAAAATTCAATAACAACAAGCAAATCCAGCTTATTAGCAATACTGTGAATAACAACGATATAGAGAACAGAGTTCAAATAAACTGATATTGATTTCAAGAACTTTAGAATACAAACAAGCCAATAAGGCAAATCAAATTTTTTGAACTACCAAATTAAGCTGCAAACAAGAACACAAACAAAACATTAACTAAAAATTAAAAACAGCAAATGTGATTACGCCCCCAAATTAAATTCCTCCATTCAACTTAATTAATAAGCGTCTATTAAAAACAAAGGATATGATATGAAAAAGTCACTCACTTCATTGGCTGTAATATTAGGTATTGGCTTATCAACTTCTGTCTCTGCCGCAGGTTTTTACCCTGCACCTCCGGCCGGGCATTTGGGAGGTATTTTTGTCAACCCATATGGTAATTCGCCACTCACTGCTCTGGTCGATTTGGGTAGCAAGCGAGTGTCCAATGTTACCGTTACCGTGGCAGGGAAAGGCAAGAACGGAGTCAGTATCTCCTATCCGGTCGGCCCCAAAACCATCAACCGACACGACGGTATTCCTATTTTTGGCCTGTATGCCGACTACAAGAATCAGGTCAGTGTCGACTTCACTCTCGATGGCAAAAAATACACAGATAAATATGAAATTCTCACCAGTGCCCTCGAAAACAAGTACATAGATAACCGTAACATCACCTCAATGCAGGAAGTGAAGGTCAGGAAAGTCGATAAGGATTTTAAAGACAGGCTGCTGCTGGTGAACTCCCACACTATGCTGTTCCAGGGTTCTGATCTGCACTGGTCCGGGGTCAAGGGCAAAAACGCCGGGATTTTCGAGTCTACCCCGGCGTTGGGCTCCATGACCTTCGACATGGCACCACTAACTTATATCATTGATACACAAGGTGAAACTCGTTGGTGGTTGGATCAGGATGCCACCTACAATGGTCGGAATATCGACGTCAATAAACGTGGTTACCTGATGGGGTTGAGAAAGGATGGTCGCGGTAATCTGAGTTTTGTCCAAGGCCAGCACTTCGGATATCTGGACTTAATGGGCAAGATTGTCGACTTCAAGATCCCCAGGGGCTATCAAGACTTATCCCATGAGAGCGTGACCATGCCCAATGGCAACCTATTGCTCAGGGGCGCCAAAACCAACTATGTCAACCCGCAAGGGGACAAGGTCCATACTGTCAGGGATCATATCCTCGAGGTAGACCAACAGGGTAACCTGCTCGATGTCTGGGATCTCAATAAAATTCTCGATCCCTACCGCGATGCCCTCCTTAAGGCTTTGGATATGGGGGCCGTTTGCGTCAACGTGGATCTCGACCATGCAGGTCAAGCTGCCGGTGAAATGAAGATAGATGCGCCCTATGGCGATATTCCGGGAGTAGCGGCCGGCCGGAACTGGGCTCACGTCAACTCCATCTCCTATGATCCCAAAGATGACGGCATCATTCTATCGCTGCGCCACCAAGGGGTTGTGAAGATCACCCGCGACAAACAGGTCAAATGGATCCTCACTCCCAGCATAGGCTGGAAGGGAGAGCTGGCCAAAAAGCTCCTTAAACCTGTCGATGCCAAAGGCAAAGCCATCTCCTGCTCTGAACAAGGTGACTGCCAAGGTGACTTTGACTTCACCTATACCCAGCACACAGCTTGGCTGAGCAGCAAAGGCACTTTGACCGTATTTGATAACGGAGATGGTCGCCACTACACCCAACCCGCCCTGCCGACTCAAAAATACAGTCGCTTCGTGGAATACAAAATCGACGAAAACAATATGACTGTGCAGCAAATCTGGGAATACGGCAAAGAGCGGGGCTACGAGTGGTATAGCCCTATCACTTCCAACGTGGAATACGTTGCCGACCACAACTCCATCTTTGGTTTTGGTGGCTCTATCAATCTATTTGAGCCCGGCAGAGTCACGGGCAAATTCAATGAGATTGATTACCGCACCAAGGAAGTGAAACTGGAAATCGATGTCCTCTCCGATAAGGCTGGCCAGCCCCATTACCGCGGCCTGTTTATCGAGCCGGCAAAGATGTTCGGTCGTTGATTTGACTCTAACGGCCGGGACCATCCCGGCCTAAGGTAACACCATGTTAATAAGGACTTCATTACTCCGGCTATTGCCATTGCTGTTGCTGCTCCCCACGGCCCAAGCCGAGGTGTTCCAACAACAAAATGGCATCAAAGTCGGCTATGAGCATCTGTTGGATGCCAAAGACAATAACCCCAATCTCTACAGCCAGAGTTATCTCAGTTTTACCAACACTACCCGCGCCAGTTGGGGCGATTTTGCAGCTTGGCTGACACTGGAAAACCCCTTGGACGACAACGACAATCAGCAAGGCAATAAGGCCGGTGCTACAGTCAAGTCCTGGCTAAAACTGGACTATAACCTGGGCGATACCCCCTTTAATCTTTGGCTACAGTCTTTTACGGCCAACAATAAAAACCGTACCGAAGAAAACTTCTACTATGGCCTGTCTTACGACATCCAATGGCAGAAGCTCAAAGGGACCATGGCGATAGGCGCCCACTACGCCTGGGGTGACATGGACGCCTCCCAGCAAGATTTTAATGGCAGCAGTGGTTATGCCGCCATGGTGCAATTGGCTTATCCTGTGACCCAGGAATTACTGGGTAAATTCTACTTTGAGACCCAATTCGACCGCAGTGATGAACAAGTGGCAACTTTCCTGTACCGGGATTCAGGTTATCAAGCGATTCTGGGATTGGATTATCAATTCCTGCCTCAAGCCTCGGCTTCATTGGCGTATAAGTATCGTGATGCCTGGGGCGGCTCAATTCATCATGGAGGCGAACTATTATTCGAACTAGGGTATCTGTTTTAAAAATAATCAGCGAGAAAGCACATAACCTATTGTAAAGGTAATACTGATCACATTATTACCTTTACATACTTTAACAAAAGCACTGCCGCTGACTGATACTGGTCACAGAAAATTAGCCTTTAATATATTACCTTATATAAAAGGGGAGCAGGCCATGAACAAAGCCGATATAAACAATCTGTCGCTAATTCATTTGCAGCTGATAAGGCTGATCCTGGAACATGGAAATGCCAGTGTTGCTGCTCAAGAATTGGGATTAACTCAATCCGGCATCAGTTATCACATGAAAAAGATACGACAAATATTCAACGATGAAATGTTTGTCAGAACCAAGTACGGTTTTACCCCAACAGAAAAGTGCAAGCGAATTAAAAGTACGATTCAGGATATTATTTTAAGGATTGAAGATGATCTGCTGAACAGCAGTGATTTTTCGCCTATGAATATTGACAAGGAAGTATGGCTTGTGGCCGATAACACTATCTGCAACTGGTTCCCTGAACTAATAGAACAGGCCAGTCAAATAGCCCCCAGAATGGTGCTCTGTACCCGTAATTGGAACCAAAATAGTTTCAATGAAATCCTCACAGGATCAATCGACTACGGCATTCACGTCAACCAAACCTCGCTCAACTCCCTCTATAAGGTAGATCTATTGCCCTGTCGCAGATACTTCTTTATGCGCCATGACCATTACCTGGCCAAGAAGGGCAGTATCTGTCTGAGAGATCTGCAGGACTTCCCTGTGGTATTGCACGACCTGTGCGGCTTCAACTCCTATGGCCAGTCCCTGATAGAAAAAACCATGAAGCTCAAGTTTCCGGACTTCAAGATCAGAGCCAAAATAGACAGCATCAGCGAGATCATCGAAGTACTCAAGAGCAGCAACGCTCTGGTATACACCTCGGCTCTGGCTTTCCCGTTAGAGGAAATAGGTACTGAACTCAGTGTGCTGGAGGCGCCATCCTGCCTTTCCGACGTGGAGTTTACCTACAAGCTTTACATCTCTTCCGCCCGCTATGGCTCGCTGGAATCCGACTGGTTAATCAGCTTTATCAGCGAATCGTTCCGCCATTTTGCCTGCCGTAAATACCATATGTTGGAGTCACTGCTACAGGGCAAAGACTGATGTAAAACTCTGCGGCCAAACAGACCAAAAGCCGCTATTGACGGGCATTTCAAGAGCAAAAGGATCTGATGACGTGGCGCGGTATGGCTAGACTTATACGAAGCCAATATTAGACTTGGCCTCGAGGATAGAGTCATGAGTGTATTTACACGCTTGCTGGCCGTTTCGGACGACAGTAACAGAGGAAAACTGGCCCTGAGAAAAGCGGTGCAACTGGCCAATGCCAGCCATGCCGAGCTCACACTGCTCAGAGTCAAAACCCCTAAATATCATGGTATTGGTCAGTGGCTACAACAAAAAGTGCATCCACAGCCCTTGGTTTCCCATCTAAGGGAAAAGCGTCCACATTACCCATCGAGGGAACTGAACCTTTGCTTGAAGCAGTGTCAGGCCAAGGATCTGCCAACCGCCATTCTCACCGAGCTAAAACAGGCGCATTACGATCTGCTGTTGGTAGAACATCACAGCTACTCAGCCCTGCAGTGTGAATTGGGTCATACAGATGACTGGCAACTGCTGCAACGGGTGTCCCTGCCGGTGATGTTTGTCAGCGACTCTCCCTGGGAGCAGCAAGGGTCGTTACTGGCGGCTTTGGAGCTGGATGAAGACACGGAAGATCATTCCCATTTCAATCACAGATTGCTGCAACAGGCCTTTGAGTTTGCCGGTTTGCTGCAACAAAGGCTGCATCTGCTCAACTGCTATCAGGAAGCAGACATCAGTATGGCCTTCGATAACCAGCAACCCGGCTGTCACTCTCAGAAAGACAATCAGTGGCAAAAACTGCGGCAGGTCGCCAGGCCTTTGGCCTTGAGTGACGAGCAGTTGCATCTGGCCAGCGGCATGCCGGATCATGTGGTACCGGAGGCCGCCCACAAATGGCACAGCAACATAGTCATCATGGGCGCGGCAGAGCACAGAGGGTTGCTGAGCGAACTCAACGGCCACGCCTCTGAGCAGATGCTCAATCAACTACAGTGCGACGTGCTGGCCTTAAAGCCCAGTTGTCCCTTGCTGCATTGAATCACTTAAGCGGCCGCCCACCCTCGAGTGACAGAGTGCGGCCCGTCATATAACGGCTGGTCATCAGATACTTCACGGCGGCCAGCATCTCCTGCTCGCCGCCCTCTTTGGGCAATAATGCCTTGGCAAGCGCCTTTTGCCGGTAGGCGCTATCATCCTGCTCATTAAACAGCATCAGTGCCGGTGCTATGCCGTTGACCTTGACGCCCGGCGCCAACTTGGCGGCAAATGACAGGGTCAAATTATCCAGCGCCGCCTTACTGGCGGCATAGGCTATGTGCTTCTCACTGCCCTTCTGCGCCACATAGTCGCTGATATGAATGATATCCCGGCTGCCTATCTCATCTGTTTCCAGTAGCGGCGCCAGTGCCAGATTCAACTGATAGGGCACGGAGGCGTGGATCTGCATCATGCTGTCAAAAACCTCTGCGGCATCTGTATCAGGCCGCTCCGGCATCCAATCCGAGGCGTTGTGAATGATTGCCCGCAGAGACTCATGCTTGCTTTTTACATCAGCAATAAAGGCTTTGATCTCGCTATTTTGCAAGAGATCCACTCGATGCAACTCGGCGCCCGCGGCCTTGAGCTCGTCGATGGCGGCGTAATGGCTGCGATAGGTGCCAATGAGTGGATAGCCCTGAGCCATCAAGTCCCTGGCCATTGCCAGTCCCAGACGCTTTCCGACGCCGGTGATCAAAATAGGCTGCATGTGTTTTCCTTCCATTTGTCCGTCGCGCTATTGTTTCACGTTCGGCCACACTCTGGCCAGTCTCGCCATCCGGGGCCCAACAGCTGAGTATCACCTCTTGGAAACCCTATTGAAAATAGACAGATAATCTTGATTAATCGGCAAAATGCCGACCAGCTCGCATATTGGGATTTCAATGCCCTGAATACTTGAATATCGCTTCAGGCTTCAATAATATCGCAAAATTAAATAATAACCATTCTCAATAAATCATATTCAACTACAAAGGTTACTCCCATGCGTATCAATCAGTTAATCCTGTTGGCAGCCCTGTTTACCCCTCTGGCCTTTAGTGCCGACAGCAAGTTCGGCGAACCGGTCGATCTGAATATCTTCGTGCCCATTTCCACATTGATGGCATCGCCGAATGACTATGTGGGTAAGGAGCTCACGGTAGAAGGCACCATAGTCTCAGTGTGCAGCAAGCGGGGCTGCTGGATGGAACTGGCAACCGACGACAGCTTTGATCGATTGAGAGTCAAGGTTCGCGACGGCGAGATGGTCTTTCCCGTCAGTGCCCGTGGGCAAAAAGCCTATGCTACAGGAGCGTTAGAGGCAATTGAGCTGGATCTCGAACAGACCCGCGCTTATCTCGGGCATCAGGCCCAGCAACACAACAAGCCCTTCGATCCAGAGACCGTAACTCAAGCAGTGACTTTCTATCAGTTGCATCCATACGGAGTCGAAATCCATGATGCTGAGTAACAAGCTGCGCAAAAGGATCCGTTTATTGCACAGAGACATAGGGTATCTGTGCATAGGCATGACTCTGGTGTATGCCATTTCGGGGATTGCCGTCAATCACATCAATGACTGGAACCCCAACTACCAGATAACCCAGAGTGAGAGCCGTGTCGAAGGGTTGAATCCTTCACTGGGTAACAATGACATTCAAAGCCTGTTGAGCCGCCACTTTTCGCTGCAGGATAATATCCGCAGCGGTTATCGTGCCAGCGTCAATGAGTACCAAGTCTTTCTCAAAGATGGCAGCCTGCTGAACGCTAACCTGGTATCCGGCACAGTCTCGGCCGAGATGGTAAACAGCAGGCCATTACTGCAGGCACTCAACTATCTGCATCTTAACCATGCCCGTGACACCTGGACCTGGATTGCCGACATCTATGCCACCATGCTGCTGTTTTTGGCGCTATCGGCGCTGGTGATGTTGCGTAGTGGCAACCTGCTCAAGAGCCGCAAGACCTGGCTGACTCTCACAGGCGTCCTGCTGCCTTTGCTGTTCATTCTGCTGCGCTAACGCACTCTGAACAAAACGCTACCAGATAACAAAGAACCCGCTCATGGCCGGGTTCTTCTGTTTTCTGCCTCCTTGAAAGGCTTAGTGACCGAAACGGTATTCCACCCCCAGCCAATAGTTACGTCCCTCCTCGGGGAAGCCCTCACTATAGGCGTAGTTACGGTCAAACAGATTGTTGACCGAGGCATTAACACTCAGCCCCTGCCAGATGCGGTAGTCGAAGCGAATGCCGGTCACTCCGAAACCACTGGCGACCTGATTGCCATTTGAATTGCTGAGGCTGTCGCTGCGAGCTTCCTGACTCAGAATGATGTCCAGCTCCTCCAGCGGAGTTAGCTTAACCCAGGCAAAGAGTTGATGATCCGGCAGGCCGGTAACATCGAGCTGTTCATCCTCAACATCGGCGTGAATATAGCTGTAGCTCAGGCCAACACTGGCCCAATCGCAGAGATCACCATAAACCCCCAGATCCAGCCCGCTGTAATCTACCCTACCGCTGTTGCGGTTTTGGATAAGCGTCGGGGTGATGTTATGGGTCAAAATCGCATCGGACACCCGGTTATAGTAGACACTGCTGTCCAACTGCCAGTTAGTCGCCAATGTCGCCTGATAACTAAGCTCCAGGTTGGTCGCCCGTTCAGGCTCCAGATGCGGGTTGACTATGGCGGTTTGGCCATAGGCGGGCCTGAAAGTGGTGTAGCGTTCTTTCAGCGTCGGAAAGCGGCTACGCTGGGATAGAGACAGTTGCAGTGTATCCAGGTTTGCCAATTCATAGCGGGCCATCACTTGCCAGTTGAAGGCGTGCTGCGAGTTGTCTTCATAGCGGGTCAGGCTGCCATCCTTTTCATGCTTGTAGCCTTCAAGGCTCTTGCGGGAGTCGTAGCTGATGCCCCCAACCAGATCCAGGTTATCTCTCAGTGCCCATTGATACTCCACTGCCGCCGACAGGGTTCTATCCTTGTACTTGTCAAACTCCCCGTCAGGCTCCCCTTGCTCCTTGTGCAGGTCTTCCTTCCAGTGAGCGGCAAACGACAAGATGTCGTCTTTGCGCATATCGATACTGAGCTGCAGGCCGGCACCATTGCTGGCATCGTCATAATGACTGTAGGGGCCTTTTTGTTGCTGCAGGTTTTCCAGGCTCTTGTATATCCTCAGGGTGTTTTCAAATTCATCGCGATAGAGGCGACTGTGCAGCACAACTCCAGGGCTGAACTCTGTATAGCCGCTGTAGTAAAAGCTCTGTTTGTCGTACTGCGGCCATTGCCAATAGGTAGGGCGAATATCGGCTTCAGTGCCGGCATAGGGCGGACTGTTCTTTTCCCCTTCCTGGCGGATATAGGTAAAGATGTACTCGTCTGTTTCATTGGGAGTCAGACCAAATTTGGCGGTACCGCGGCTATCGCTGTATGCCGAGTTGACGCGTTTGCCGTCGCTGCCGGCGATCGGGTTGTCGTTGTCGTGGGACAGGCCGACAAAGTCTTTGTCCAGCTTGTTGCCGCTCAATTGGATAAAGCCCCAATCATTGCTGCCGGCCAGACTGGCATCCAGGCTATAACCGTTGTCCTCTCCGCGGGCCCAGCCTTGGGAGGCGTTCAGTTGTGCTTCAAAGCTCTTCTTGGGTCTGCGGGTCGTCAGGTTGATGGCACCGCCCATCATGTTCGGCCCCTGCAGCAAAGAGGCATAACCTTTAGAGACTTCCACCGAGGCCAGATCCGACGCCAGAAAACGCCCCAAGTCCAGATTGCCATCATAAGGGATGTAAATCGGGATCCCATCAAAAAACAGCGGCACCTGCTTGCTGTCAAAACCCCGAACCTTAACCTGAACCTCGTTACGACGACCGGATTTTTGCAGGCTGACCCCGGGAATAATATTCAGCGCCTCGGCCACGTTTTGCTTGTTCAGCATCTTGATGGTGTCTTGATTGACGCTGTCCTGATTGGCGGCAACCGGGCTGCCCCAGACACTGATCCTTTCTATTTTGGTTTCGTTTTTATTCTCAGACTCAGCCACGCTGCCATCGGCAAGCGCCAGCGGAGAAGCCAGCATCAGCGGCAGAATAGAGTAATAGTGCTTTGGTTTCATACTACAGACCTTCAATACTCAATCGATGTGTAAATTTTTATATATCGGTTATTAAAAAAATACCCGGAGCTCGATGCGAGTCCGGGCAATAACTAATCAGACTCTGACTCAGGCCTGGGGTATCACATCCCAATAGACCATGGCCCAGCTGCGATCGCCGGTTCGCAGAGGTTTGCCCTGTTGCTTATGACTCTGGTAATACTCCTGCAACCGCAGTTTTTCGGCGTCATCCAGCGGCCCCAGCGACCAGGCAACGTTGTCTTCAAACTGGGCGTAACTCTCGGCCTGGTTCATGCAACCACTGGACTCGATGAACTCCACCTTGGGCTTAATGCCCATCTGCTGCAAAATATTCACCGCATACAGATAGTTCGGCAGAGTCACTAGCTTACGGCCTATGGCTTGAATAATGGCGGGATCGATAAAGGTTGAGCTGACGGTATGAGTGGTATAAACCCGCTTGCGGGCCTGGCGATTGAGCTTTTCCAGGGCACTCTTGAGGCAGCCCACCAGAGTCGAGCGCGACGCCACTGCGATATCACACACGGGGATGTCGCTCCAATCATCTTCCCAGGCTCTTTGGATAAGAGTGACATTACTCAAGCCTTCCGCATCTGCGCGGCGCTTGGCCACTTCCAACATGCCGCTGCTGTAATCCAGGCCATAGACGGCCTGCATCTTGTCGGCCAGCCCCAGACACACAGAGCCAGGGCCACAACCCATATCCAAAAGAGTGTCGCAATCACTCAAATCCATCAGCTTGAAAAAGCCCTCCAAGTAACTGTCCTTGGGTCTGGCGCAGTTTTCGGCCATCTTCTCGGCCCGTTTGTCCCAATGTTCGGCACTCTTGTGGGTGCGTTCCGCCCTTTGCAGGTGCTCGCGGTACATGGCGGCAAAGTCCAGCTCTTCTATTATCATGAAATCACCTTGCTTAAGATTTAACCCTCAGCCGGCACCTTAAAGGTGCTCGGCAATCGCAGACTCACTGACGCCATAGAGCTGCGCCAGTCCCGATACCTGTAACTGCCCGGCCACTGCGCCTTGTCTCAGGCCATGACCGGGTTCCACCAGCGCCACACTGTCAGCCAGCAGCTCGGCATGACGCGGATGGTGAGTCGACATCAATACTGCGATTCCCTGCTGTTTGAGTCGTTTAACCTGAGCCAGCAACTTGATTTGATTGCCGAAATCCAGGCTGGCGGCCGGTTCGTCCATCACCAGCAATCTTGGAGATTGCAGCAAAGCCCTGGCAATCAACACCAGCTGGCGCTCGCCGCCGCTTATCTGATCCATGGCGCAATCGGCCAGGTGAGCTATATCCAGTTGTTTCAAGACCGCCAGCGCCCGCTTCTGCTCATTCGCGCCTGGCACGGCAAACAGTCCCAGCCGCGACTGGCAGCCCATGAGCACCATTTCCAACACCCGAAAGGAAAAACGGTTCAACTGTGCCTGTGGCACATAGGCCATCTGTTGTGCCAGCTCGCGCTGCGACCATTGATAAATTTGCCTGCCGGCTATCTTTATCTCACCGGCCAGTGGTTGCAGCAAGCCAAGCAATGTTTTCAATAAGCTGGTCTTGCCGCTGCCATTACAGCCGAGCAAACAGACGATTTCAGCTTCCGGTAAGCAAAGCTCTACATTAGCCAACAAAGGCTTACCGGCATAGCCCACTGTGACACCTTGCATGCTGGCTATCATTGACCCCGGCCTCCCCCCCTCAGCAGCAAAAACATAAAGAAGGGCGCGCCGATACACGCGGTCAAAATCCCCAGCGGCAGCTCAATCGGCGCCAGAGTGCGGGCCAGGGTGTCGGTCAGCAGCAACATAAAGGCGCCCAGCAGCATGGACATGGGCAACAGCCTTCTGAAATCGGCGCCCACCAGTATACGAGCGATATGCGGCACCACCAGCCCGAGCCAACCTATAATGCCGGCGATGGATACCGCCGCCGCAGTCAGCAGTGTGGCCGCCAGAATAAATATCAGCCGGGTTTTCGCTATGTTGAGCCCTAGGCTGCTGGCCTCATCGTCGGTCAGGCTTAACAGATTCATACGCCAGCGCAGCAGCATTAACGGCACCAATCCCAGTATCATGGGCAGCAGGCTGGACTTGAGATCTTCCAGAGTGATATCCGACAACCCGCCCATCAGCCAGAAAGTAATGGAAGGCAGTTGGCTGTAGGGATCGGCCAACAATTTCATCAATGAAATACCGGCGCCGCACAAGGCGCCAATAGCTATGCCCACCAGAACCAAAGACAACACAGGATCGCCCTGACGACTGAGCCGCGCCAGCAGACAGACCAGAGCCACCACCAGCAAACCGCCGAGAAAGGCAAACAGCTGGATGTTGTAAACCGATAAGTCCAGATAAATGCCCAATACGGCGCCCAGACCGGCGCCGGCAGAAACGCCCAGAATATCCGGTGATACCAGAGGGTTACGAAACATTCCCTGATAGGCGGCGCCGCTGGCGGCCAAACCGGCTCCAATCATAAGCGCCGCCAAAATTCTGGGCAGCCGCAAATGCCAAAAGACACTGATGCTCTTGCTGTCCAGGGCGGCCACATCGCCGCCGATAGCATGCCATAGCGCCTGCCCCTGCTGCGCCAGACTGAGAGGATACTGGCCACT
Source organism: Shewanella sp. 38A_GOM-205m (assembly GCF_000518445.1). Taxonomy (NCBI): domain Bacteria; kingdom Pseudomonadati; phylum Pseudomonadota; class Gammaproteobacteria; order Alteromonadales; family Shewanellaceae; genus Shewanella; species Shewanella sp. 38A_GOM-205m. Next base: position 144,619 of record NZ_JADP01000008.1, read on the forward strand.
GGCAGCGGCAAAACAGAGAATGCTGAGACAAATTCCGGTCGCCAGTGGGTATTTGATTCTGTCGTTCATTCGGGGCGCAGCAGATTGGCCGCCTGCTCCTCGCTAAGCTCACTATGGTAAAAATCGCGGTAGAAATCCTTCACCAATGCCTGCCTGGCCTGCTCATCAGCGCCGGACAACAGCAGCCTAAGGTAACTCATGCCCAGCAGCCGGTTTATTCCCGGCGGCGAGTCAATCCAACCGAAGGGCTTGTTCGGCAACCAATAGACCCGCTTGTTGCGTACCGCCGCCAGCGTGCCCCAGATAGGGTCTTGGCGAATATGGCGGATAAAGGCGGGATCCTGGCTGATGATTAGCTCAGGCTCCCAGGCCATCAATTGTTCCAAAGAAACTTTGGCCAAACCGCGATAGTCACCGGCCTTGGCTACATTCTTAAGCCCAAGTTGCTCTATGGCTTCGGTGTGAATGGAACCTGTGACCCCGGTTTCAAGACCCGTCGCACCACGGCCGAAATAAAAAGAGATGGGCTCTTCCTGGCTAAGGCCAAACTCTCTGGCATCACTGAGTATTTCGGCCGTGCGCTTGGCAAGAAAATCTGCCCGTTCGTTAGCTCCCAGTACCTGCCCCAGTTTTCTCAATTGCGCCGGGGTGCCTGTGAGTGAACCATCGAGCAGCAGAAACGGCACGCCGCTGATGCGTTCCACCTTTTGCGCCATAGATAAGTAGTTTTGGCTGAGGTTGCCATAGTCGACGACAAGATCCGCATCCAGAGTCATCAGCTTTTCCAGCGAAAGGCTGGCATTACGGCCCACCAAACGGCCCAGTCTCGGCTTTTGCCACAGGCTTGGAGCAAAGCCATGCTGTTGTAACAAGGCCGGCTTGAGGTGGGCATAACCGAGCAGCTTTTCCGGACTCAAGGCCAACAACAGCAGGTCCGCCGGCCCGCCGGCACTGACCACCCGCTTGATATCTGCAGCCGGCGGCAGCGCCAATTGTCCGTTTGGATTCGGCTCAGTCCCATAGGCCGGCACAGGATTGGCCAGCGCGGGGAAACAAGCCAACAACCCAAGACTCAAGCCGGCCTTGATAACACTCCTTCTATCCAATCTTGTTTTTCCTCGCCACCAGTCGTTATATACAAAAATATATAACGCTGAAAATTACCTTTCTCCACCCACTTTGGCAATGGATGGAGATCACAATTAAAAGATTTGCAACAGCAATTGCTTAAAGGCGATCAGCGACTGGCAGGATAGCGTTACTCCCAAGGCGAAAATTTACACAATAAATTTTTGGCCGCTTGCTCACTCCTGTTCTAAATTTTAAGCAGCCAAAAACTTTTGTGCTGTGTCACATCGAATGGAATTGGATGCTGTTTCTCTCAGCCGTTTGACAGGGAGTCAACCTATGCGCTTTACCACCAAAATCAAGCTTATCAGTCTGCTTATCGTGCTGGTTCCTTTAGTGCTGGCAACGGCATTGGTCAGTTGGCTCGCCAAAAATGAGCTCTATAATCAGGCCGAAGAAAGGCTGCTGGCCGTCAGAGAGATCAAAGAGCGCCAGCTCGATGCCATGTTTGCCAACTTCGGCAACAATCTGGATGCAATCGCGGCCGTGATCCAAAACAGTGAATCACTCAACAGTCTCAGCCAGTCCCGCCCCATGCTGGAAGCCCTCAACAAAGAGTTGGGCTTCTACGATATTTTCATCATCGAAGACTCAGGCTTGGTGAAAGACACTGTGACCCATGAAGCCGACTGGGGCAGTAACTTGCGAACCGGGCCTTATGCAGATTCAGGTCTCGGCCGTCTGTTCAGAAGCGCTATCAACAGCAATGACGCAACTGTGATGGCCGATTTCAGCCCTTATGCTCCCTCGGGCAATGAAGCGGCAGCCTTTATCGGCAAGAGCATTCAATATCAGGGCCGCCCCTTGGTGGTTGCCGCCCAGCTCTCCATCGACAGGATCAATGGGGTGATGCAAATTCGCGAGGGTATGGGCCAAAGCGGTGAAACTTATCTGGTGGGCGCCGACAAGCGCATGCGCTCCGACTCCTTTCTCGACCCGGTCAATCGCACAGTCAAAGCCTCTTTTGCCGGTACAGTCAGGCAAAATGGCATAGATACCCAAGCGGTGGAACAGGCACTCAAGGGGCAAAGCGGTGTCATGCAGCTCAAGGATTACAAAGGCAATCCAGTGGTTTCATCCTATGCTCCCATAGATGCCTTCGGGGTTCGTTGGGCGCTCTTGGCTGAAATCGATCAGGCCGAAGTCGCAGCACCGGCGCTGCACATGGTTTATGTCGGTGCCATGGTGTGCCTCGGCGCCATAGTGCTGGCACTGCTGGCAGCCAAGCTGGTCAGCAACTTTGTACTGCGCCCCTTGGGAGGCGAGCCTGCCGACATGTGTCAGCTCACCTCAGTAATAGCATCCGGCGATCTCACCAGCACGCTGCAAGTAGCACAGAGCGACAGCCATCTAATGAGCTGGTTGGCCAGAATGCAAAGCAAGCTCAGGGAGATCATCGCCCAGCTCATAGGTATGGGACAGGAGCTGGAATCGGCAGCAGAGCAAAATTCAGCCGCCATCACCCAGGCCGATTGCAGCATTCAACTTCAGGCCAAGGAAACCGACATGCTGGCAACTGCGGTAGAAGAGATGAGCTATGCCGCCGCCGAAGTGGGCCAGAATACTGCCCACGCGGCCGATGAAGTGAACGCCTGTCAGGTCGCCAGTGAAACCTTGAGGCAAAACCTGGATCATACCCGCGCCAGTTTGGAAGTCACCCTCAACAACTTTGCCGAGATCCACAAAGAGGTTAACTCGTTGGAACAGGACAGCCAGAAAATCGGCACTGTGCTTGAAGTGATAGACAGCATTGCCGAGCAGACCAATCTGCTGGCGCTCAATGCTGCCATTGAGGCGGCCCGAGCCGGTGAACACGGTCGCGGTTTTGCCGTGGTTGCCGACGAGGTACGTCAGTTGGCGGTCAAGGTGCAGGAAGCCACCCAGGATATAGGCAATGTACTGCAAGGGATCCAGCGCCAATCCGGTTCTTTGGTCAGCCACAGTCAAACCTGCAGCGATGAAGCCGCCTCTACCGCCGAGAAAGCCGAAGGCATGCGTGAAGCGGTCGATGATATCAGTAACCGGCTGCAGACACTCAAGTCCTTGATGAGCCAAACGGCTACGGCAGCCGAGGAACAAACGACGGTATCGGCAACCCTGGCCAAAGGGATTTCCGGCCTCAGTGCCGCGGCCGAGGAAAACAGCACCGCCATCAGCCAAGTGGCCATAAGCACCCGCAGCTTGCTGGGGCTGGCGAATCAGCTTGGTGTCACCACAGCTCAGTTCAAGGTCTAAGGCAATTCAATCCACAGTATCGAGCAGCAACCCAGGTTTCTGCTTGATACTGTGAAATAGCCGCTATTCCTCTAGCTAAGGAAAGTGCGAAATAAGCCCCTTCTCTAAACCTGCCAATCTATTTCGGCTTGCTGCCACTGTTTCAACTGCTGATTGATGGCCGAGAAATGGCCGCAGCCAAAGAAGCCACGATAGGCTGACAGAGGCGAAGGATGCGGGCCGCTTAAGATCTTGTGCTGCGGCGCCTTGATAAGCTTGCCTTTCTTAATGGCATGGCTGCCCCAGAGCACAAAAATAATCGGCTCTTCACGCTGATCCAGCAGTTGCAGCGCCCTGTCGGTGAAGGTTTCCCAGCCCGCCTTGGCATGGGAATGCGCCTTGCCCTGCTCCACCGTCAGCACAGTATTGAGCATCAAGACCCCTTGCTTGGCCCAGCTCAGCAGATTGCCATGATCCGGGATTGAGAATCCTGGGATGTCGGTCGCCAGTTCCTTATACATATTGACCAGCGAAGGTGGCGTCTTCACCCCGGGTTTAACCGAGAAACACAGGCCATGAGCCTGACCTGGGCCATGGTAAGGGTCCTGACCTATAAGTACCACTCTCACCTTGTCCAGTGGTGTCAGCTCAAAGGCGCTGAATACCTCGTCCTCAGGAGGAAAGATAGCCTTGCCGGCGGCGCGCTCCGCGGCAACAAACTCACTGAGTTGCTGGAAGTAAGGGGCCTGTTGTTCAGCGGCGATAAATGCCTGCCAGTCAGTGGGGAGCGCCATGGTGATAATCCTCTGTGTAAAAGAGGCCATAGCTTAAGAGTGCCGACTGCGGGATACAAGCGCCGAGTGTTGGCTCTGTGGCCTGGATTCAAAGGAACCTGAGTCGATTTTACAAGCCAACCTATTGAGGAGTAAGCCAAGATAACCCGCGGACACAGAATTGAGTGACAGCAACTGCAGCCACTGTTGAAGCGACTTTTTGCCCAAATGCCAGGATCTTGGCAAGCAGGCACGGGGATTCAGATCCCAATCGCCAATATTTTTCCTTGGCACAGCGCCTTTTTAGGTTAGAATCGGCCCTCAATCTTTGGCTTAGCAAGAGCGAATATAGTATGTCAGACGACAACAACCAAACCACCATATTCCAGTTAGCAGATCAGTTTATCGCCCTCGCCAATGAGCTGACCCAGCAAGAAGGCGACGTAGGTAAAGTCGGCACCGCCCTGAGATTTGCCGCCGCCCGCTTCAATGCTTTTGAAGCCGCTATCAAGTCTGCCGATCTGGGCGCCGAAAAAGCCAATGCTCTTGAGTGGTTTACCGCCGAATATCGCGACATGCTGGATGACAACCTGGAAGATCACATTGCCAACCCTCCAGTGGTCAACAGCGAAGATGCTGCCGAACCGGCAGGCAACGCCGTGCAGCAATTCAAGATCTGAGTTTCCTGACAACTGCGGGGGCCTGTGTCCCCGCACTATTACACCATTTCAGCTTTCCCCTTCTCGGTCCCGTCAGCGCATCATCATCTCTGCCCTTTCCTTTCTCCCGCGACACTTTCAAAATTTATTTGAATATCTGTTGATTACGGGCGTAAATAACAGCTGGGGTAACAACAGGGAACAACTACCGGGAAGCGCATATGATACGAGCATTGCAGGACTTGAAAATATTCAGCGAAACCGCCAGACAGGGCAGCCTGTCGCGGGTGGCACAACTGCTTGATCTGACTCCGGCCGCCACCAGCGCCGCCATCAAGCGCCTCGAAGCCCAACTCAACACTGTACTCTTTGTTCGCTCTACCCGCAGCCTGCGTCTGACACAGGAAGGTGAAATCTTTCTGCAGCACTGCAATGAAGCCCTGAATATTCTCGACGATGGTTTTCAGGCGATTCAACAAGGTCAGAGCCTGCTCAAGGGCAAGTTGCAGTTGTCATTGCCATCGGATCTCGGTCGCAACCGTTTGCTGCCGATATTGGATGAATTTATGGAACGCCACCCGCAGGTGAGTATCAGGGTGCAGATAAGTGATCGCCTGACGGATATCTACCGCCAACCCGTCGACATAGTGATCCGCTACGGGCTTCCGGCCGACTCGGCGCTTATCGCACTGCCGCTTTGCCGTCAAAATGACAGGGTGTTGTGCGCCTCTCCTGACTATATTGCCAGGTTCGGTGCGCCGGGCAGCCCAGAGGAACTGGCAAAGCACAACTGCCTGTGCTTTATGCTGGCCGATGCGACTCACAGCAGGTGGCATTTTCAGTCACAGTCGGGCCAAATCACAGTGCAGGTCAAAGGCGATAGAGTCGCCGATGATGGCGAGTTGGTGCGGCGCTGGGCCGTGGCAGGCAAAGGCATAGCCTACAAGTCGCGGCTCGATATCAGCGAAGAGCTGAGAAACGGTCAACTGCTGCAACTCTGCCCCGAGTGGCGCGGTGAAGAAGCGCCACTCAATATGCTCTGCGCCGACAGACGTCAGCTCAGTCCTTTGGTTATCGCCCTCAGGGAACATCTCGAGCAGGCATTGCAGTCACAGCAGTGAATAGATCACCCGCCCGGCCAACAGGATAAGCACCAGGCCGCTGAGGCGGTCAATCCATTGCGCCTTTTCTCTCAACTTGGGCAACACCTTGGGTTGAGACAAGAGGAAGGCTATCAGGGTGTACCAGAGTCCATCCACCAGCATGGGGGTCAAGACTATGATGCCTCGTCCCAGTAGACTATCGGCGGCGGCGACAAACTGGCTGAACAAGGCCAGGAAAAACAGCAAAATTTTGGGGTTAAACAACGAAATGGCAATGCCGTCCCGGGCAGCTGTCAACATGCTCGTCGGCTTGCCGGCACTGAGTTTTTGCTGCATTCCCCCCTTGGATTGCAGCGCCTGAACGCCTAGCCAGGCGAGATAGAGCGCCCCCAATATGGCGATGCCGTTAAACAGCAAAGGGGTGTGTTTCAGCACCACAGCCAAACCCAGCAGAGTGATAAAGGCGTAAACACCTATCCCCAAAGAATGCGCCCAGGCGCAGGTAATGCCCCGACTGCGCCCGCCTCCCAAGGTGTGACGCACCACCATGGCCAGGCTAGGCCCAGGTGACATGGCCCCCAGACACGAGATAGCCACCAGTCCCAACCAATCACTCCAATTCATTGTTCCCCCCTCAATGAAACACACCATTTTGCCCTGTCTTGTGCGAACAATTAGCCGCGAATAACAGACGCCATCCACAACAGGTTGGTCAATATACTCTATGATGCCAGCGCTTTCGAGCCGCCAATTTTCAATTAGTTTTAAGGCTTGCTCACTATACTGAGCGCCTATATAGCTCCCTAACCCCATTGAGGCCCGGATGATACTTACTCTCAGCATACTGGCTCTACTCAGCCTGATAGCGGTGATTGTGCTGCTGTTAATCAAAAAGCGTCGCGGCGCCAAGATCCCCATGGCGGTGATCCTGGTACTGGGGGGAATGGCTTTTTGTGTCGCTGCCGTGGTCAGTTTTGTGTATCGAGGTGAAGATTACGAGGCTTACCGGGAACTGCGCTGGCGGCCCCTAGACAGTCAATCAATCCCGGCCTTGGTGGCCGAAGGCAAGACTGTCTTTGTCGATGTAACGGCCGATTGGTGCCTTGTGTGTCAGGCCAACAAGGCCAATGTGCTCCATAGGGAGCAGATAGTCAGGGCGCTGGCCGAGCCCAATATAGTGCTGATGCGCGGCGATCTCAGCACGCCCAATCCGGCTGTGGAAAGTTACCTGAGATCCCAAGGCGTTGTGGGAACCCCCTACAACCGCGTCCATGGCCCGGCTGTCCCCGAGGGGATCATGATGCCCAGTGTCCTGACGGTCAACGATCTGCTCAAGGTACTGGCTCATGTTCAAGCCAGCCAGTAAGGCACGATATATCGTGCATCTGTACTGACAAGCCCTGTAAGCGGCTCTATACTGGCGCAGTCATCAGTGCCGAAGGAGCCGCCCTTGTCTGACTCAAACAGCTTTTTGCCCGAAAACCGCCTCTTGCTCAATGCCGTCAGTGAAGGCATTTATGGTTTTGATCTTAAAGGTAATGCCGTCTTTATCAACCCGGCCGCCGAGAAGATGACCGGCTGGAGCGCCGCCGAGCTATTGGGGCGCAAGATCCACGACTTTCACCACCACAGCCACGCCGATGGCAGTGTCTACCCCCACGAAGATTGCCCAATCTATCAGACGCTTAAAGATGGTAAAGCCAGAGAAATCACCACAGAGGTCTTCTGGCGCAAGGACGGCAGCTGCTTTCCCGTACACTATAGTTCCACGCCTGTGTGGCAGGACGGTAAGCTCAAGGGTGTAGTAGCGATATTTCGCGACATTAGTCTGCAAAAGCAAACCGAGTTGTCGCTGCGTCAGGCGCTGGAACAGGTGCAGGCGCTGTCGGAACAGCTGGCCTCGGAAAACTCCTGGCTGCAGGCCGAGCTGGAAGACAAGACGGGCAGCCAGCAGATCGCCGGTAACAGCCCGATGATCCAAACCCTGCTCAAACAGCTGCGCCTGGTGGCCAATACCGACAGTACCGTATTGATCCAAGGGGAAAACGGCACAGGCAAGGAGCTGGTCGCCCGCCAGTTGCACCGGCTCAGCAGCCGCAAAGACAAACCTATGATCTCGGTCAACTGCGCCGCCTTCTCTGCCGGACTCTTGGAGAGTGAGCTGTTCGGCCATGAGAAAGGTGCCTTTACCGGCGCCAGCCAGCGGCGCAAGGGACGCTTCGAACTGGCCCATAGAGGCACCCTGTTCCTCGATGAAGTGGCCGAGCTCAGTCTCGAGGCTCAGTCCAAGCTGCTACGGGTTATTCAGGAGCAGGAGTTTGAACGCGTCGGCGGCAGTGACAGTATCAAGGTGGACATTCGGCTGATCGCCGCCACTCATCACGATCTGCAGCAGCGGGTGGAGCAAGGCCTGTTCCGGATGGATCTCTTCTACCGGCTCAATGTCTTTCCGCTCAAGGTTCCGGCACTGAGACAGCGGCGGGAAGATATCCCTGAGCTGGTGCAACAGCTGCTCAAGAGCCTATCATTGAAACTGGGTAAACCACTGGCGGGTGTTGATGGCGATAGTCTGCGGCGGATGATGCAGTATCAATGGCCGGGGAATGTGCGTGAATTGCAAAACCTGCTGGAACGGGAAGCCATTCTTGCCCGTGAGCCGATACTGCATCTCGCTCCCTTGCCCAGTGATACGCCGCTGCCGGCCGTGGGTCAGACCCTGGCCGAAGTGGAAGCGGCCCATATCAAGGCGACACTGGACGCCTGCCAATGGCGAATATCCGGTCCAAGGGGCGCGGCCAGCAGTCTTGGGTTGCCCCCCAGCACCTTGAGATCCCGGATGCAAAAGCTGGGGATCCGCCGCCAGGGCAGTTGAAGCCGAGGCTGAAAACCAAAAACCACAAAAGTCACGATATATCGCCAACTCACGCTATGTCGTGAGCTTTTATTTATCCCAATGAAATAATATTAGATATGAATCAATAAGTTAAACATGCATTTTAACTGGCACGCCTCTTGCCATTGCCTAGCCGTGTGTCAGTCGTCATTCAGGAAGTAGCATGGTTCAACAGGCAAGACAGTCATCGGAAGCGATTCCGGTCACTTTTATCCCCTCCCCCCAAGACAAGAAAAGCAGCCACAAAGGCGGCAAAATCCACTTTCGTAGCCAACGCGGTTATTTTCAGCGTTGGCGCAGCGGCCTCAACGCCCTGTTGATAGCCCTGTTTCTGTTACTGCCCTTTATCGACTGGCAGGGACGACAGGCCATCTGGTTCGATCTGGCCAATCAACAGTTTTACTTTTTTGGCAGCAGCCTCTGGCCCCAGGATTTTACCCTGTTGGCCTGGTTCTTTATCGCCGCCGCCTTTGCACTGTTTTTTGTGACCCTGTTTTGGGGCCGGGTCTGGTGTGGTTATCTCTGCCCGCAAACCGCCTGGACGTTCGGCTTTGCCTGGGTAGAAGAGAAGCTGGAAGGCAGCCGTAACCAGAGGATCAAGCTGGATGCCTCGCCCATGACGGTCAGTAAGGCCGGCAAGCGCGGCGGCAAACATCTGCTGTGGATGTTAATGTCTCTGATCACCGGCTGTGGCTTTATCGCCTACTTTGTACCGGCCAAGCAGCTGTATCCGGAGATTTTTACCTTCTCCGCCGGTTTTTGGGATAGCGCCTGGGTGTACTTTTTTGCCCTGTGTACCTATCTCAATGCCGGTTGGATGCGTGAGCAGATGTGCCTGCACTGCTGCCCCTACGCCAGATTCCAATCAGCTATGTTCGATTCCTTCACCAAGACAGTGACCTATGATGCCCAGCGAGGTGAAAGCCGTGGCCCAAGAAAGCGCAAGCAAGCCACAGAGCTTGGCGACTGTGTCGACTGTAATCTCTGCGTCGAGGTGTGTCCCACCGGGATAGATATTCGTAACGGCCTGCAATATGAGTGCATCAACTGTGGAGCCTGCGTCGATGCCTGCGATCAGACCATGAGCAAGTTTGGTTATCGCCCTGGGCTCATCTCCTATACCAGTGAAGAGTCACTGACCGGGCAAACTCCGCCACTATGGCAGCGCAAACGCTTTATTGGCTATGGCGCCGCCTTGTTGGCGATACTCTGCACCATGGGGCTGGATATCTACTCGCGGGATCCCATCACGCTCAATGTGATCCGCGACCGCCAAAGCCTGTACAGGGAAACCCTGGATGACGGCATAGAAAACAGCTATCTGCTGAAAATACGCAATAAGACCCAGCAGGATAAGCACTACCAGATAGAGATCAGCGGCGCCCTGCCCTATAAGTTGTCGACCAATAGCGTTCACATCGCCGCCGGCGAGCAGTATGAATTGCCGCTGACCCTGACTGTGCCTGTGGCGCAAATCGACAACAACCGCAGCAATCTGCTGTTTAAAGTGACTGAGGCCGATGCACCAGATAATAGCGTCAGCCAGAAGTCGGTATTTTTTGCCCCTTGAGTTGCCTCAGGGCGGCGAAGTGTTTCACCCTGCTTCGCCGCCCGCTTTTTTATCCTTTACTCTGCTGGGCAATCAGCCCCTGCAGTATGCTTTTCACCTTGCTCTGCTGGTAATCTCCCAGCAGAGAACCATCTTCGGTAAAGGCTTCGTGAGCCTTGGCAAGCGCCAACTGCTCGGGCAATACCAGCGCCCCCAGGTTGAACATCAGCTCGCGGACCGGGGTCAAGCCTCTGAGCCCCCCGAGTGCTCCCGGGCTTGTCGCCATCAGGGCCACCCATTTACCGGCAAATACATTGCCCGCGGGTTGAGTTGCCGGGCGGGACAGCCAATCGATGGCATTTTTCAAGGCCGCAGTTATGGAGCCATTGTACTCGGGGCACACCAGCACCAGACAATCGCTCTGCAACAGCTTTCCCTTGAGTGCCACGGCAGCTTCGGGGGCGCCAAATTCTGCCTCATCATCCTGATTGAGCAGGGGCATGGGAAACGCATTCAGTGTCAGCACCTCAGACTCCAGCCCCAGCTCGGCGGCCACGGCGGCGGCATAATGGGCCAGACGGGTGTTGAACGAGCCTTTTCTCAGGCTACCGGAAATAATCTTTATCCGCAGTTGCTGCATGTTTTTATCCTTAATTACAGTCGATTAACCTATTTATTGAACAGGATTTTTCATTCGCCACCATTGCCTTGGCTGCGCTTTGCCTCTAACCTGAATCCAGATCGTTGCAAAACTTTTTGGCGCAGCATTCAGCACAGCGCAGAAAGTCTCGGGGGAGACAGGGGCCAGAGTTAATATCAGGGCTAAATAAGCGTTCAAAACCAAATAACAATAACAAATCCCAAAGGAAAAGGTGATGACAAGAGTGATACAGAATCAGGTATACGATAGCCAGACTCAGTTGGATTTTTCCCGCTATGACTCTCTTGCAGATATGATAGTCAGTAGTTGTGAGCGTTACGGCGACAAGAGCGCCTTTGCCTGCCTCGGCAAGGCCATCAGCTTCCGGGAACTGGAGAGGGACTCACGCGCCTTTGCCGCTTTCCTGCAACACAACACCCAGTTGCAAGTCGGCGATCGCATCGCCATCCAGCTACCCAATATCAGCCAGTTCGTTATTGCCGCCTATGGCGCAATTCGCGCAGGCCTGGTGCTGGTGAATACCAACCCCCTGTATACCGAGCGGGAATTGATCCATCAGTTCAAGGATTCCGGCGCCAAGGCGCTGGTGGTACTGTCAGATCTCTTGCCCATTCTGGCCAAAGTCGTTGCCAGCACCCCGATTGAAACCGTGATTTCCACCCACCCGCTGGATCTTATCGAGCCGCAAATTCAGCCCAGAACCGGCCTGAAAAATATCGAATTCACCAAGGTCCTTGAGCTGGGACGTCAGCTGGAATTCAGCGAAGTAGAGCTGACTCTGGACGATTTGGTGGCGCTGCAATACACGGGCGGTACCACAGGCCTTTCCAAGGGGGCCATGCTCAGCCACAGAAACCTGATTGCCAACGCCCTGCAATGTGAATCCCGTATCGGCGCCAACCTGGTACAGGGGGAAGAGATCTTCGTCGCCCCGCTGCCCATCTACCATATTTACGCCTTTTTGGTGAATCTGGTGCTTTACTTCGAGCGCGGCGCTCTGACGGTACTTATTCCCAACCCGAGGGACATAGCCTCGCTGATCAAGACCTTAGCCAAATATCCCTTTACCGGATTTGCCGGGCTCAACACCCTTTTTGTCGGTCTGTGCCACCAGCAAGCCTTCCGTGAACTGGACTTCTCCCATCTGAAGATCACTATTTCAGGCGGTACCGCCCTCACCGAAGCGGCGGCCAAACTCTGGCAACAAACCACTGGCTGCACCATATCTGAAGGCTATGGCCTGAGTGAAACCTCGCCGGTTATCTCCCTCAACGCGCCAGGACTGGAACGTCTGGGCAGCATAGGCAAACCGGTTATTGAGACTCAAGTGCAAATTCTCGATGGCAATGACCAGCCGCTGCCACCGGGTCAAGCCGGTGAACTGGCGGTGCGCGGCCCTCAGGTGATGAGTGGTTACTGGCAAAAGCCCGATGAAACTGCGGCTGTGATGACAGAGGATGGCTTCTTCAAGACAGGAGATATCGCCATTGAGAGTGAAGATGGCTATCACAGCATAGTGGATCGCAAGAAAGATCTGATTATCGTTTCCGGCTTCAATGTTTACCCCAACGAAGTCGAAAACGTGCTGGCCCGCTGTGAGTTGGTACTTGAATGCGCGGTTATCGGTGTTGAAGATGAGCGCAGCGGTGAAGCCGTCAAGGCGGTAATAGTGCTCAAACCTGAGGTCGATGCCACCAAGGCTCAAGCAGCCATAGAGGCACACTGCCGAGCGGAGCTCGCGGCCTACAAGGTGCCCAAGGTGATAGAGTTTGTCGCCCAACTGCCCAAGAGCACGGTCGGCAAGATACTCAGGCGTGAACTGCGCAAATAAGTCAGATAAAAATGCCGCTGTTAAGCGGCATTTTTATTGTCAAAGCTTTTTACTTTAAGCGCCCTACTGACGAAAGAAGTCAAGCAGGTGACTGAGGGCACAGATGGCGTGCACTATCAAAAAGCCAATAAAACCGTGAGCCAGATGTTTGTGCCAGCCTCGCCAGAACAGCGCATCACTGGAGCCTTGGGTCAAATACCAGAGCAGGCCGGTCAGGGCCACACCCAGCAGCAGCAACATCCCCAGCCCTTCTATCAGGCTGAACAGCCCCTTGCCTCCGGCGACCGGTAACTTGCCTTTAAACAAGCCGCCGATATCGGCGCCTATCTGACGCCAATCACCGATAAACAGGCTGAAATACTGGCGCCAGCGGCCCGAGGTGCAGTTGCTCACAAGAAATGTCAGCGACAAAGGAACGCACAGGAGCCCGAGATAAACATGGCTCAGATCCCAGAAGCCGGCGCTGGCCCTGATGCTGCGGATCATCATCAGACTGCCACTGCACAGCACCAGAAACAGGCACAAGAGGATTAACAACAAGTGTTGATGGGCACTATAAAAGCGCCAAAGACGTTGCAACAGAGCCATTTCAGCCTCGCTTTAACCCGCCCTGGAGATCAGAGTTTGCACCGCCAATTGCTCGGCAAATTCCTGCACCTTGCCCCAATCTGTGTATTCGATGCAGGTATTGGGATCGGTCGGCCCCTTGGTGATCCACATGATGAAACGTATGATATTTCTGTCCATGGCCCCGTAGCCCTGGTAGTCCAGATTGCCGCCGAACACAGCCAGTTGCTTGGGCTTCCATTCAGTCTTGGCAAGAAACGCCTGCATGTAAGGGTTGGTTTCAGGGGTATTTTTTTCCGGCTTGCGCGCCACCAGACTCACAGAAAAGAAACCATTGGCCTTGCTTTCCAACTGCTGCTGATGTTGGCGGATATAGTCGAATACGGCGGGATTGTGTTTGCCGTGACGAATACTGGCTCCAATGGCAACCCGATCAAAATCGGCCAGATCCGGCGCATCATCAATCGCCGCCATGGTCACTTGCTGCCCCAGAGCGCCAAGTTGCTTTGCCATAACGTCACAGATCTTGCGGGTCTGACCATGCACGCTGGAATACAGCAGAAGAGTCTTGCTCACCTTAACCCCTAGTAGTTCAATCTCTTAGTACTGGTGTCATCTTAGGTGATCCATTAGCTTATTTACATGAAACAGATCACGGCCAAAGGGCGAAACGCTGTCCAAGCCGCGGAAATACCGGGTAGTTCACAAAAAATAACCGCTGTGGGACCCTTTGAGTAACCGCCCCTCAAGAAGCCGCTATGGCAGTGGAACCCTGGCGCTACAGTGGCTTTACAGGCGGATAATATTTTTCAACAAAGTTTTCTGGTTATCTCCAGGTTCAGGCATTAGCATAAGCTGATACTCCCCAGCCATGTTCGAAACAAGATGCAGCAACCAACACGCAATCCCCAGGCCTTGCTACTGTGGATGACCTTTGTCATGTCCTTGGTATTCGCCGTCTGGCAGGCCCTGCTGAACAACTTTGTTATTGAAAGAGCACAATTTACCGGCGCCGAAATAGGCATGCTGCAAAGCCTCAGGGAGGTTCCCGGGTTTCTGGCTTTTAGCGCCATTTTTGTGCTGCTATTGATCAAAGAACAGGCCTTCGCCCTGTTGTCGCTGGCGCTGCTGTGTATCGGGGTGGGCATTACCGGTTTCTTTCCCCAGGTATTGGGGCTCTATCTGACGACCATTTTAATGTCGGTCGGCTTTCACTACTTTGAAACCATCAATCAATCCCTGACCCTGCAATGGGTCGACAAGTCCCAGACAGCCGGTTTTATGGGAAAGGCCATGTCATGGCGCGCCGCGGCCGCCCTGGGAGGTTACGGCAGCATATGGTTGGTGATGACAGTATTCAAGCTGGACTATGTCTGGATGTACAGCCTCATAGGCGCCTTGGGGCTTTTGATGGTGATCACTCTCTACTGCTATTTCCCCAGGTTCGATACCGGCGAAGTTCAGCACAAGAAAATCATCCTCAGAAAACGCTACTGGCTCTATTACCTGCTGACCTTTTTCTCGGGAGCCAGACGGCAAATCTTCATGGTGTTCGCCGGCTTTATGATGGTAGAGAAGTTCGGTTACAGCGTCAGTGAGATCACGGCTCTGTTTCTGATCAACTATGTAGTCAATCTGCTGTTTGCCCCGGCCATAGGTCGCTTTATCGGCCGCATAGGAGAAAGGCACGCCCTGACCCTGGAATATATCGGTCTGGTGCTGCTGTTTATCAGTTATGCCCTGGTGGAGGACGGCCACATGGCAGCGGCGCTCTATGTGATAGACCATCTGCTGTTTGCCATGGCGATTGCCATCAAGACCTATTTCCAAAAAATTGCCGATCCCAAAGACATTGCCGCCACCATGTCGGTCAGTTTTACCATCAATCATATCGCGGCCGTGGTGATCCCGGTATTGCTCGGAGTGCTCTGGCTCAGTTCACCGGCGGCAGTGTTTTATATCGGTGCCGGACTCGCCGCCTGTTCGCTGTTGCTGGCACGCCTGGTGCCCAAGGACCCGGCCCCCGGACGCGAACTCAGTTGGCACAAGGCCCTCGTTACAGAAACCCAACAGCAGGAAGCCGGCTGAATTACTGGACAACTAACTGAAAATTATGCATAAAGAAGCACAGTTTTCGCGAGAAGATAATCAAGATGGCAGAGGAAAAACTCCCCAGAGAAATAGAGGAACCCGGTCAGGCATCGGCCCGCAAGAAGGCACTGCGCCTCGGGCGCCTGCTGGGACTCGCCTCTGAGCAGGACTATAAACCCGCCAATGCCAGCGTCGCCGAACGGGCGGCCTTTCGCATCGACAAACAACAAGCCCAGTACCAACGCAACCTGGAAAACATCTACGCCATGGCACTGAGCTATACCCCGTCCGATGTGACCGGGGTGGAGCTGGATCCCGACTGGGTACATCAATTCTTCCAAATGGCCGAGCAGATCCACAATCGCAAGATGCAAGATCTATGGGCTCGGATACTCTCAAGTGAAATCATCAATCCAGGCAATTTCAGCCTGCGTACCCTGGCAACCCTGAAACAGTTGACCTTGAGAGAGGCACACATACTGGAAAAAGCGCTGGGAATGGCGGTCAAGGTCAACAATGAGAGCCGACTCAAGCTTATCAGTGGTTACAGAGTCAGCGGCGGCATAGGCCAGTATTTTCGTAAACACAGCGCGGTCAACCTGGGGTTGTCGCAATTCGGCATGCCCTACTCAAGCATACTCACCCTGGTGGACGGCGGCATACTGCACAGGGGCGAGTTCGAGACCGGCATATTGGACAGCAAGAGCCCGCTGCAACTGCAGATCCAACAGCAACACCTGAAGCTGACCCCAAAATCAGGCCACCTGCTGTTCAGCTACTACCGCTTTACCCCAGTGGGCGATGAACTGGCACTCTTGGTGCGTCCAAGGGAAGACGAAGCCTATATCAATGCGCTGAAGGCCTTGTTTACCAAAGACTTCAGCATCAGTTAGGCATCAACTGAGCCTCAGGCGCTGGCCTGTAATCGCGTCGACGGGATCACTTCCAAGGCAGAAAGGTAATCCAGCAATGCCTGCACCTGGGTATTGAGATCGCCCTTGCTGGTATCTATGGTCAACTCGGCAGCCAGCGGCTCTTCGTAGGGCGCCGAAATTCCGGTAAAGTCACGGATTTCCCCCTTACGCGCCTTCTGATACAAGCCCTTGGGATCGCGGGCCTCACACACAGCCAGTGGCGTGGAAACATGCACTTCGATAAAACGCCCCGCGGCAAACCGGCAGCGAATGGCATCACGCTCGGCCCGGGTCGGCGAGATAAAGGCCGACAGTACCAGCAAACCGGCATCCACCATCAGGTGCGCCACTTCGCCCACTCTTCGCAGGTTTTCATCCCTATCGGCGGCGCTGAAGCCGAGATCTTTGCAAAGACCATGACGCACATTGTCGCCATCGAGCAGATAGGTATGAAACCCCGCCTCGAACAGTGCCCGCTCCAGGGCGCCTGCCAGGGTCGACTTGCCGGCGCCGGACAGCCCGGTGAACCAGAGCAGCACAGGTTGTTGGCCCTTCTGGGCTGCCCTGGCCGCCTGATCGACAGCATGCTGATGCCAAACGATATCGGCATTGGGCTGGGTAGAATTCTTCATCGTCACTCCTTAAAGACCCGCATCAAAGGGGAACAGCATGGGCACCAGAAACAGAACTATCGCCGAGTAAAGCAGCGACAGCGGCAGCCCCAAGCGCACAAAATCAATAAAGCGGTAATTACCGGCGTTGAACACCATCAGATTGGTTTGGTAGCCATAGGGCGAAATAAAGCTGGCGCTGGCACCAAACACCACTGCCAGAATAAAGGGCCGACTGTCGACCCCGAAGCTGGTCGCAATCGCATAGGCCACGGGAAAAGCCAAGGCCGCCGCCGCGTTATTGGTTATGAGTTCGGTCAACAGCAAGGTCAACAAATAAACCCCGACAAAGGCGCCAAAGACCCCAAAGCCGGAAAAGGCGCCGAGCAGAGTATCGGCCATCCCTTTGGCCAAGCCGGTATCCAACATCAGATTGGCCAGACTCAGGGCGCTGCCGACAATCAACACCAGCTCCAGCGGGAACCGCCGTTTGAGCTCGCCCAGGGTCACCGCACCTATCGCCAGATAACTGAGCAGCAAGAGCACCAGCCCCTTGGCCAGCGGCAGCCAGCCCAGCAGACTGGCAGCTATGGTGAGCACAAAGCCCGCCAGCACCCACTGACTGCGGCGACTGTCCAGCCTGACACTCAAGTCCAGGCCGCTGACCGCGGCAAAGTCGGTACTGAGACGCGGATTACGGCCAAAGCCATCACCCGGGGTCAACAGCAACACATCTCCGGCCTGCAGCACTATGTCGCCCAAGCCGCCCTTGAGTGGATGATGGCCGCGGCGAATCGCCATTACGGCGGCATCAAACTGCTCCCGAAATCGCGAGGCCTTGAGCGAAGAGCCCACCAAAGCCGAAGACGGCGCCAGCACGGCTTCCACCAGATTCTGGCCCCTGGCCTGCTGCTTGCCGAACCACTCCAAACCATCGAATTGATGCAACAACTCCACCGACTCCACCGCGCCGCTGAAGCGCAGCACATCCCCCGCGGCCAGCACGAGTTGCGGCGGCACAGGGCAGATGCGAATGCCGCTGCGCTCGAGCTCAGCCAGATAGAGCTTTTTCAGGGCTCTGAGTCTGTTGTCCTGCACGCTGCGGCCCACCAGGGTCGAGCCGGGCAGCACTTTGGCTTCCAACAGATAGGGCAGACTTTCATCACCATGTTGCTCATCGCCATCGGGCAACAAGTGTGACAGCAACACCAAAAGCGCGATACCGGCCACCACCACGGCCAGGCCAATCAAGGAAAACTCAAAAAAGCCCAGGGGTTTCAGCCCGGCGTTTTCAACAAAGGAGTTCACTATCAGGTTGGTCGAGGTGCCAATCAGGGTCAGGGTGCCGCCCAAAATCGCCGCGTAGGATAAGGGCAGCAATAACTTGGCCGGTGCATGCTGCTGATTGCGACGCACCACGCCAATCAGCGAGGCCACCACTGCAGTATTGTTGGTGAAAGACGACAGCAACGCAGTGGAAAACCCCAGCTTGGCCATGGTCAGCCCCAAGGAGCCTGAGCCTATGACCTGGCTGAGCCTACCGAGCAAGGGCGTCTTCTCCAGTGCCGTGGTTGCCAGCACCAGAAGCACCAGAGTCACCAGACTGGCGTTGGTAAAACTGCCCAGCAGCGACTCAAGCTCCAGCATACCCAAGAGGTAACTGAGCAGCGCCGCTATGGTAAACAGCATGGCCGGTGATGCCAGACCACTGACGAGTCCGGCCACCAGCGCGAGCAGTATTAACCCCAGGATCCAGGTTTCAGACAATTCAGTCTCCCCGAGCGCGGATATCCAGCGCCTGCCAATGGGGGAAATGCTTGCGGATCAAGGCATTGAGTTCCAATTCAAACTCACTGAAATGGGTCGTTTTTTCAGTTTCCTCAAGCGCCTGCTGCACCATACCGGCACCGACAGTGACATTGCTGATGCGATCGATAAAGATAAAACCGCCGGTATCGCGATTGTCACTATAGGCATCGAACACCACGGCCTCACTCAGCTCCAGCTCAACCAGGGCTATGGTGTTGAGGCTCAGCTCGGCAACACTGTCCTGTGCCAGGGTATTCACATCTATGCTGTGCAGTATGCGGCTGACACTGGCTGGCACCTTTTTGGTTCCCAGCTTGATGTTGTACTGCTTGCCGGGTGTCAGCGGCTGCTCGTGCATCCACACCACCTTGGCCAGCAGCCGGTTGGAAACGCCCACAGGGCTCGCCGCCGGCACTATCACATCGCCGCGGCTGATATCAATCTCATCACTCAGGGTCAGGGTCAGTGCCTGGCCGGCATAGCCCTGCTTGAGCTCACCATCGAAGGTGACAATCGAGGCGATAGTCGACTCTTTCCCCGAAGGCAGCACCTTGACCCTCTGGCCAACTTGCAGACTGCCGGAGGCCAAGGTACCGGCAAAACCGCGGAAATCCAGGTTGGGACGGCTGACATACTGCACCGGGAAGCGGGCATCGAAGGCGTGGTTAAAGCCGGTCACAGGCGCACTCTCCAGCATGGCAAGCAGGGTTTCGCCCTGATACCAAGGGGTGCGCGCCGAGCGGTTCACCAGGTTGTCGCCATCGAGTGCCGACAGCGGTACAAAGTGGATATCGTCCAACTGCAACTGGCCGGCAAACGCCAGATAGTCGGCCTTGATCGCCTCGAAACGCTCCTCACTGAAATCCAGCAGATCCATCTTATTGACGGCCACGATGAACTGCTTGATCCCCAAGAGAGAGCAGATAAAGCTGTGTCTGCGGGTCTGGGTCTGCACCCCGTAGCGACCGTCGATCAGAATAATCGCCAGATCGCAGTTGGAAGCGCCGGTCGCCATATTGCGGGTGTACTGCTCATGCCCGGGAGTGTCGGCAATGATGAACTTGCGTTTCTCGGTAGAGAAGTAACGATAGGCCACATCTATGGTGATCCCCTGCTCGCGCTCGGCCTGCAGGCCATCCACCAGCAAAGCCAGATCCACAGCTTCGCCCGTGGTGCCATGGCTCTTGGAATCCTTGTGCAGTGCCGCCAGTTGATCTTCATAGATCTGGGCGCTGTCGTGCAGCAAACGGCCTATCAGGGTCGACTTGCCGTCATCCACGGAACCACAGGTCAGAAACTTCAAAAGCGATTTATGCTGCTGATTTTTAAGATATTGCTCTATACCCAGCTCATTGACTTGTTGTGCAACCGACATTAGAAATACCCCTCACGCTTTTTCTTTTCCATCGACCCGGACGAATCCCTGTCGATGACCCGTCCCTGACGCTCACTGGAGCGGGACAGCAACATCTCTTCGATAATCTCTGCCAGTGTCGCGGCACTGGACTCTATGGCGCCGGTCAGGGGATAACACCCCAGAGTGCGAAAACGCACCCGGCGATACTCGGGCACTTCGCCTTCATTGAGCGGCATCCGCTCGTCATCGACCATGATCAGGCTGCCATCGCGCTCCACCACCGGGCGCTGCTCGGCAAAATAGAGCGGCACTATGTCGATGTTTTCCTGATAGATGTATTGCCAAATATCCAACTCGGTCCAGTTGGAGAGCGGGAAGACCCTGATGCTCTCCCCCTTGTTGACCTGGCCGTTATAGGTATGCCACAGCTCGGGGCGCTGGTTCTTGGGATCCCAGCGGTGATGGCGATCGCGAAAGGAATAGACACGCTCTTTGGCGCGGGACTTCTCCTCGTCGCGGCGGGCACCGCCAAAGGCGGCATCGAAACCGTATTTATCCAGGGCCTGTTTCAGGCCTTCGGTCTTCATCACGTCTGTGTGCTTGGCCGAGCCGAAGGTAAAGGGATTCATGCCCATCGCCAGGCCTTGCGGATTCTTGTGCACCAGAAGCTCGAAGCCGTACTTCTCGGCCGCCTGATCACGAAAACGTATCATCTCGCGAAACTTCCAGTCGGTATCCACATGCAGCAAGGGGAATGGGATCTTGCCCGGATAAAAGGCCTTGCGTGCCAGATGCAACAGCACGGAAGAATCCTTGCCGATGGAGTACAACATCACCGGGTTGTCGAATTCGGCGGCAACTTCGCGAAAGATCTGGATGCTCTCGGCTTCCAACTGTTCAAGGTGACTCAACACTGGCCCTGACATCTTATTTCTCCAATTGATTCAAAGTGCTGTAGCAGCATCATGTTGTAGTTGCTGGTCATTATTCGCCGCCTCGGGTTCAAACCAGCTGAGGCTGTCTGCCAGAGCGACGACTTCGCCTATGATCATCAGCGCCGGCATCACTACCCGCGAGTCCTGAGCCAGGGTTTGCAACTGCTCCAGAGTGCCGATAACACGCTGCTGCTGTCTGGTCGTGGCCTTGGATACTATGGCCACCGGCGTCTGCGGGCTGCGACCATGGGCAATCAGTTGTTGCTGAATGAGCCCGGCATTGAGGATCCCCATGTACACCACCAGGGTGTTGGCCGGGTTGGCGTAGCCTTGCCAATCCATGGGGCGGTTTTGCAGCTGGCAATGACCGGTAATAAAGCTGACCCCTTGGGCAAAATCCCTGTGGGTCAAGGGAATACCCGCATAGGCGGCAGTACCGCTGGCGGCCGTGATGCCAGGCACCACTTCAAAGGCGACGCCGGCCTGTGCCAGAGTCTGCAACTCCTCGCCGCCGCGACCGAAGATAAAGGGATCGCCCCCTTTGAGCCTGACCACGGTTTGACGGGTAAAAGCCTTGGTCAGCAACAAACGGTTGATTTCACTCTGGGAAGCACTGTGTTCACCGGCCCGTTTGCCCACGGCGATGCGCTCGGCACCTTCGGGGATCAGCGCCAGGATCTCGGGACTGACCAAGGCATCGAACAGCACCACATCGGCGCGCTGCAGCAGGTGCCAAGCCTTGACGGTCAATAGCTCAGGATCGCCGGGACCGGCTCCAAGCAGATAAACTTTGCCCTTGGCCCGCTTGCCGGGCAGTGTCAGTAATTCCATGCGCTATTCCCCATCTTGCTGATGTAAGCAATATAGCGGCTACTTATATTCCACTATAAATAGAGAATCATTAGTTGTTATTACTTTTAGATATATAGACAAGAATCGCGGTAACAAGAAAGCGCCCGGAGACTGAGAAATCTGTTAATAAAAAACATTACTTTTTATTTTCAATAGATTACAAAATCAAAGCGGAAGTGGATTACTGAAATTTCCTATTGTCTACTGCCGCTTTTGGCACTAACTTATGGCAAAAAATTATAGTTTTATCTCGGTGACAACGGCTTGGGATGGGAATGTGCACAGTAAAGCCGGGATGTTACACTCTCAAGCCGAAGCAACAGCCGGGCACTCCATCAAGCCTCAGAGACAACAGGGAAGAATATGTATACCAAAATCCGTTCCAGCCTCAGCGGCCTGACCTTGGCCCTGGCAATACTGCCGACCAGCCAACTCTATGCCGCCGAAGACAGTAAGCCTTCGCTGGTCGATCAGAGGGTAAAAGAGGAGTTGGAAACCTCAGAGCGGCCCTTTGTGATCACTCCACACAAGGTCAACTATATACTGCCGGTCACCTATAACCCGTCACCCAATATGACTCCCTTTGCGGCGGAAGCGGCTGAAGAGGGTTATACCCTGGACGAATATGAAGCCAAGTTTCAGATAAGCTTTAAATTCCCGCTGATGTACAACGTGTTTGGCGACAATGGTCACCTGTTTTTCGCCTATACCAACCAATCCTGGTGGCAGGTATACAACAAGGATATCTCCTCGCCGTTTCGGGAAACCAACCACGAACCCGAACTCTTTATGCTGTTCAACAACGACTGGAAAATAGCCGGCTTCACCAACTCCTTCTGGGGCTTTGGCGCCGTGCATCAATCCAATGGCAAGTCAGGCGATCTGTCCCGCAGTTGGAACCGCATTTACGGCACCATGGTGTTCGACAAGGGCCCTATAGCGCTGGCGGCCAAGGTGTGGTGGCGGATCCCGGAAAGTGAAAAAGAATATGAGGGCGATCCCCGTGGCGACGACAACCCGGATATCAGTGATTATCTCGGCCACTTCGAGCTGACAGGTGTCTACGGCATAGACGACCACAGATTCAGCCTGATGTTGCGTAACAATCTGCAAAGCCCCAACCGCGGCGCAGTGGAATTTACCTGGAGTTACCCCATCTTGGGTAACCTGCGTCTGTATGCACAATACTTCAATGGCTACGGCGAAAGCCTTATCGACTATAACGCCCATAACCAGCGTATAGGCATAGGTGTCGCCATCAACGATATTCTTTGAGCCGCCAAGAACAAACTCGATGACTGCCTCTGCGCCATCTCTTGGTTCAGAGGTTGATATCAGGGAGTGATATGAAGCCGGGATTCCGTGAAGTGGTTAGCTGTTTTATTCTCCTGCTGCTGATTTCCAGTCTGCAGTTGGGACGATTCCTGCTACCGGAGCCACCGAAAAAAGAGCAGCTTAGCCAAAGGCAGATGAAGGCCGATCTGACTGTGCTGCTCAAACAATTGCAGCAGCATTCGGCCTTTATGGTGCTGGATCCGGACATTGAATCCCGGCTCGAGAAACGGCTGCAACGGCTGAAACAGGAATACCGAGACAGCATTGCCATCAACCGTTTCACCGCCGAAGTCAACAAGCTGCTGGGAGAGTTGAAAGACCCGGGCATTCGACTCAGCCAAGCGGCGTTGCCTTCCGGAGTCTTGCCCCTCAGGCTCAGGCCCATGGAAGACAAGTGGCTGGCCCTCAATGACAGAGACGAGCCCCTTCAAAGTGACACGCCTTTTATCAGCCATATCGACGGCCTGCCCATCAGCCATTGGCAGAAGATTGCCAATCGCTTCCTGCCACCGGAGCAGCAAAATAGCGTGCAGATGCAGATGCCCTGGCTGCAACAGCTGGATCTGCTAAGGCGGGAGATGGGACTCAGGGTCAAAGAAGAGGTGCTGCTGACTCTCTATGGCGCCGATCTCCAGCCGCAAAACATAGAGATGAAAGTACCGCTGCAGTTTCGCAGTGCCCCTTTGTCCATTCTGGCCAGCTGGCAACAATTGGCGCCTGACACAGCCCTGTTTAGCCTGACGGATCTCAACGCAATAGAGACAGATCCTCAGCTGCAACAAGATCTGCTGCGCGCGATGAGCAATCACACCCTGGTACTGGATCTGCGCCACGCCCGAGGCTTCAGCGACAGCCTGCTGCAATTTCTCGGCAACTATCACAATGGGCTCAGCAGCCAACCTCTGGGCTATGGCCGCTACCGCCGCTCACCGCAGCTACGGCGCGACTTTCTGCAGCCGCTGCACTTTGAGCCGCTCACTCAATTCGCGCCGTTTCCGCCGGTGCGGGCCGCGCTGGACAACCAGCCCCTGCCCAGCCTGAGTAACTGGTATGCCCGCCCTATCCCCAAGCTGGCTGCTGCGCCTGTGCCTGACTCGGGACGCCTGGTACTGCTTATCGGCCCGGATTGCCGCCAGGAGTGTGAATGGATTGCGTCTGCCGCCAAACGTTGGCGCAGGGCGCTGTTGGTCGGCGAGCCGACCCGTGGCGATCTGGGGCGTTTGCATCATTTCACCCTGCCGGCCAGTGGCCTGCAACTGAGTATCAGCGCCTCGCTTGGCTATGACGGCTATGGCCAGTTGCTTTCCGGCATCGGCACAGAGCCGGATCTGCAACTGCCAACAGATGAACCCTTGCAATGGCAGGGATTGCTGTCTCTCATCTCTCCGGAGCAAAGCCTGCAGCATTCTGCAGTGGGGCAATCCGGGGACACTCAGGCAGAGAACACTCAGACAAAAGACACTCAAGTAGAGGGCTCTCAAGTAAAGGACAGCCAAGCAGAAAAAGATCAGCAGTAACAAGCCCAGCATCAATAAAAACCTGCGGGAATTTGAGTCAAAGGAGATGGAGTCAAAGAGGATTGAAGCAAGGAAGAAACAATTCCCGGATAGCCCCATGAAAGGGTGATCGGGCTATCCGGGACACGGAGAGTGCTTTGAAGCTGCGCCAGCAAGCCAATCAAAGCTCGGGGTCACTCGCGACCGACTGCTGAAAAATCTGGGCAACCGATGCCAAAAGGGCGAGCCGTCTTGATGTGTATTGCCGACCTCACTGCCTGCCGCTAAGCCGATGTTTCATAAAAACACCCGATACAGAATGGCATATCACACTTTCCCCAGCGGGAACTTTGGATTATAAACCAGAAAAACGCCCTGTGCATAACCCTGTGAACAAATATGTACTAAAGTATGAACCTCAACGATTAGAAGACCGTAACAATAGGAATCCTAGAGGTTAACTTTCCAAGATGACCACAAGATGACAATCATTTCAACTTGTCCACAGGCAGAAAAAAGCCGTTGATGACAGCGGCCACAAATCAGATCTCGTAGTGCAATCCACACTCGCGTTTTAGCCCGTTGAAACGTGTCTCTTCTTCCGTCATCCCCAGTTCCAGTGGCTTGCTCGAATGGATATCACCCACAGAGACATAACCCTGCTCCCAGAGAGGGTGATAGGGCAAGTCATAGCGCTTGAGATACTCATGCACCTGTTTGTTGTTCCACTCAATAATCGGCAGCATCTTGTAGCGCTTGCCGTGGATGGCCAAAATCGGCAACCCTTCCCGGGTCGATGCCTGAGAACGGCGCAAACCGGCAAACCAGGTGCCAACTTCCAGCTCAGCCAGTGCCCGCTGCATCGGTTCCACCTTGTTGATGCGGTTGTATTGCTCCAGCCCCTCAAGCCCCTGCTGCCAAAGCTTACCGAATCTGGCCTCCTGCCAGGCGGTACTCGTCTCGGCCCGATAGACTTTGAGATTGAGTCCGAGCCGCTCTGTCAGTTGATCGATAAAACGGTAGGTCTCGGGAAACAGGTAGCCGGTGTCGGTCAAGATCACTTGCGTGTCTTGCTGCACCGAATTCACCAGATGCAGCATCACTGCCGCCTGAATACCAAAGCTGGACGACAAGGCATGGCTCCCGGGCAGATAGGCCAGGGCCCATTGGATCCGCGCCTCGGCACTCAATCCGTCAAGATAGCCATTGATGGCAGCCAGGGCGCTTTGCTGCTCAGCGGCCGGCGCATCCAGCAAGGCCAGCAGCGCCTCGGCGCTGTGCAATAAACTTGTGGTATCAGCCATGAAAGTCCCTCGCTGCGTCCAATACAGGTTTCACTATTCCGGCGCGCACCGTGAAATCACCGAAGCTCTCGCCGGTTTTGCGCTCGGCGGCATAGCGACCAAACAGGTTATCCAGCTCGCTGAGGATTTCGGCTTCCTGAATATTTTCACGGTACATCTTGTTCAATCGGGTGCCTTCGAAGCTGGCGCCCAGATACATGTTGTAGCGCCCAGGGGCCTTGCCCACAAAACCGATTTCGGCGGCAAAGGGGCGGGCACAGCCATTGGGACAGCCCGTCATGCGCACTACTATCGCCTGCTCACCTATGGCGTGCTTGGCCTGCAGCGCATCCACATGGTCGATAAACTCGGGGAAATAACGCTCGGCTTCGGCCATGGCCAGGGCGCAAGTCGGCAGCGCCACACAGGCGATAGAATGGCCACGGGTTGCGGTGATCACCTGCCCCATCAGGCCATGCTTACGTGCCAGTGCTTCGATTTCAGCCTTATCCTCATCCGCCACTTTGGCGATGATGATGTTCTGGTTGGAAGTCATCCGAAAATCGCCCTTATGTATCTTGGCGATTTCCCGAAGCCCGGTCTGCAACAACTTACCCTGGGTATCCTTCACCCGGCCACCTTCGATAAACAGGGTCAGATGCCAGTGGTTGTCTATGCCTTTAACCCAACCGTATCTGTCGCCGCGATCCCCTACGACCACCTCACGCTTGGGGGCGAACTTAACCCCGGCGCGCTTCTCAACCTCGGCCTTAAAGGCCTCAAAGCCGTGATCCACTATGGTGTATTTGAGACGGGAGCGTTTACGATTGCTGCGGTTACCCCAATCGCGCTGCACCGTCATCACGGCCTCGGCAAACTTAATGGTGTCCTCGGCCTTGATAAAACCAAAGTCATCGGCCAGCCGCGGGAAGGTTTCCACTTCGCCATGGGTCGAACCCATACCGCCACCGGCCACCAGATTGAAGCCCACCAGCTCACCCTCTTGCGCCACGGCAATAAAACCCAGGTCATTGGTGTAAACATCCACGTCGTTGTCCGGTGGCACAGCTACCGCCATCTTGAACTTACGCGGCAGGTAGGTCTTGCCGTACACAGGCTCAACCGCGGCCGGTTGCTCGTCCTCTGTGCTGAGCAGCTTCTCCTCGTCGAGCCAAATTTCGGCATAGGCACGGGTGTGCGGCAACAGATGATCCGACAGTTTCTTGGCCCAGAAATAAGCCTGCTGATGCAGCTTGGACTCTACCGGGTTGGGGTTACACATGACGTTGCGGTTCACATCACCACAGGCGGCAATCGAGTCCAGCGCTTCCCTGTCCAGCCCCTGAATAATGGTTTTCAGGTTGCGCTTGGGGATGCCGTGATACTGAAATGTCTGCCGGGTCGTCAAACGTATGCTGTTGGAGCTGGTCAGCTCCGAGGCTATCTTGTCCACTCCCAGCCACTGCTCTGGAGTACAGACACCACCCGGCACCCGGGCACGCAGCATAAAGCTGTACAGCGGCTCGAGCTTTTGCTCCTTACGCTCGTTGCGCAGATCCCTGTCGTCCTGCTGATAGAAACCGTGAAACTTGATCAGCTGCTGATCGTCGTCGCTGAAGGCGCCTGTCACTTCCGTGCCCAGGCCCTCGCGTATAGTGCCGCGCAGATAGTCACTGTCGGTCTTGATATGCTCGTTGGCGGATAATTTCTGCTCACTCATGGCCTTATCTCTTTATTCCTAGGTTCTTCAGCTCAGTAGACATCTTTCTGGTAACGCTTGGCGCTGCGCAGTTCATCGAGAAACACTTCGGCCGCCTCGCTCGTCAAACCGCCTTGCTCCATGGCCACTTCAAGCAGTGCCTGGTGCACATCTTTGGCCATTCGCTCGGCATCGCCGCACAGGTAGATATGAGCCCCGCGCTCAAGCCACTGCCACAGCTCTTTGGCCTGTTGTTTAATCTTGTGCTGAACATAGACTTTCTCCGCTTGATCCCGGGAGAAGGCCAGCGAGATCCGGCTCAGGGCGCCACTCTTGAGGTACTGTTGCCACTCGGTCTGATAGAGAAAATCCTGCTCGAAATGGGGATTACCGAAGAACAGCCAGCTGTCGCCGGCCAAGCCCTCGGCCACTCTTTGTTGCATGAAGGCCCGAAATGGCGCGACACCGGTTCCCGGCCCTATCATGATCACTGGCGTCTGTGGGTCTTCGGGCAGGCGGAAGTGCTTGTTGGGTTCCACATACACCCGCACCTGAGCGCCCTCCTCGGCCCGGGCCAGGAAGTGAGAAGCGGCGCCGAAACGGCGTTGGCCGTCACGCTCCTCTTCCACCAGCGCCACTGTGAGGTGCACTTCGGACTCCACTTCGCTCTGACTCGAAGCGATGGAGTAAAGCCTTGGGGTAATGGGGCGCAGCTTGTCCAACAAAGCTTGGGCAGAATCCAGCTTGGCGCCATTGAGAGGGTAACGTTTCACCAGGTCCACCAGTTGGTGGCTGAGAATAAACCGCCGGGTCTGCTCCTTGTCTTGGCTAATAGTAAGCAGCTCGTCGCTCTCTACGGTTTCGGCCCAAAACTGCACCAGACCGGGGTAGAGTTGGGTCAGCTCTTTGTGCTCAATCAGGGCATCACGCAACTCCACAGACTCGGCGCCAAGCTGGACCCGGGTATCCGGCGCCAGTGCCAGCGCCTCGAGAATTTCGGCCACCAGAGCCTCATCGTTATGGAAATAGACCCCCAGCGCATCACCCGCCTGATAGCTGATGGCCGACTCGCCCAAATCGATTTCCAGATGACGGATATCCTTGAGTGAATCGCGCCCGGTCAGTTTCTGGCTGACTATCACTTCGGCGCTGTAGGGGTTTTGCTTGTCATATTCTTGGCCGGTATTGCTATTGATACCTGCATTGGCAGCATTGATAGACACCACATTGGTCGCTGCGCCATCGGCCGCCTGCAGCAGAGGCTTAACCCGCTCGAGGAGCTCGGTTTGCCAGTTGTCGCTCTGTGACTGATAGTCCACATCACAGTCTACTCTCGGCAGTAAAGGCTTGGCCCCGAGGGCACTCAGGCGAGCATCGAAGTCTTTGCCTGTCTGGCAGAAAAACTCATAGGAGGAATCTCCCAGAGAGAGAACCGCATACTGAAGCTTATCCAGCTTGGGGGCGCGTTTGGAGCCGAGAAACTTGTGCAGCTCAATGGCATCATCGGGAGCTTCACCTTCACCATGGGTACTCACTACGGCCACCAGCAGGGTTTCCTGCTTAAGGTTACGGACATTGTATTCGCCCATAGATGTCAGGTTAACGCCATAGCCCAGACTCTGGGCCTTGGCGGCCAACGCCTTGGCGATACCCCGGCCATTGCCCGTCTGACTGCCATAGAGTATGGTCAGAGTTTGCCCGCTCTGGCTTTGGGGGGGAGCGCCCTCCTGCCCCTGAGCGCTGGCGGCCAGATAACCACTGACCCATGCCAGCTGCAGCGGGCTGAGCTCGGCGGTGAGTTGTTTAAGCTTATCCACTTGTGGCGCTGAGAGTGGCGAAGCCAGTGAAGAGAGTTCTTTCAGTAACATTGAGACGGCCCGGTGACAGAGTAATGTCAGCAAGCTTAGCCCCGCCATCGAAAAGCAAAAAAGAATAATATTTAATTTTTTATATCAATAAGGAATATGCATGGTATAAAAATTAAGCTACAAAAGTGTGGCCTGGCGCAAAGAATTTGCTCTGACCAGTGGAGAAACACACCACATGAAGAATATGAGCTTGTTTCCATTGAAAGACTTGCGACAATGCCAAAAGCACGCTAGGTGCCATGAAGGGAATATCTGTACCCCACACCCAGGATTTCATTCATGAGCGGGCTTGGTTCCTGAAAACATTTCAGGAAGTCCCCAATGGAAGGGAAAGACCAGTCCCCGAGTCCAGGTCAACAGACTTGCATTCTTTCACTCTGCCAGCGGAGTTTTGGCGGGGTGAATTTTGTTTATCAACCATCAGGGAATAGTCATGCAGATTGGAATACCGAGAGAGAGTCTCGCCGGTGAAACCCGGGTCGCTGCGACCCCGGCAACGGTAGAGCAACTTAAAAAACTCGGCTTTGAAGTGGCAGTGGAAGCAGACGCGGGTGCGCTGTCCAGCTTCAGTGATGCCGCCTTCGAAGCCGCCGGTGCCAGTGTGGTACCGAATGTATGGCAGGCCGACTTGATCTTTAAGGTCAACGCGCCAACCGAAGATGAAATCAGCCAAATCAAAGATGGTGCCACCCTGGTAAGTTTTATCTGGCCGGCCCAGAATCCTGAATTGGTGGAAAAGCTGTCACAGCGCAACATCAACGTGATGGCGATGGACATGGTGCCGCGGATCTCCCGTGCCCAGTCCCTCGACGCCCTCTCGTCCATGGCCAATATCGGCGGTTATCGCGCCGTGGTGGAAGCTGCCCATGAGTTTGGCCGCTTCTTTACCGGCCAAATCACTGCCGCGGGTAAAGTACCACCGGCCAAGGTGCTGGTGATAGGTGCCGGGGTTGCCGGTCTTGCCGCCATAGGTGCCGCCGGTTCATTGGGCGCCATAGTACGCGCCTTCGATACCCGTCTGGAAGTGGCCGAGCAGATCGAGTCCATGGGCGGTGAGTTCCTTAAGCTGGACTTCGGCGGGGAAGATGGCTCTTCCAGCGATGGCTATGCCAAAGTGATGTCTGATGAATTCATCAAGGCTGAAATGGCGCTGTTTGCCGAGCAAGCCAAGGAAGTGGATATCATCATCACCACCGCACTTATTCCAGGCAAACCTGCGCCCAAGCTCATCACTAAAGAGATGGTCGACTCCATGAAGCCTGGCTCTGTGATAGTGGACCTGGCGGCCGCTACCGGTGGCAACTGCGAATACACCCAAAGCGGCGAACTCTTTGTGACCGACAATGGCGTTAAAGTCATAGGTTACACAGATCTGCCAGGGCGTTTGCCGGCACAGTCCTCTCAGCTTTACGGCACCAACCTGGTGAACCTGATGAAGCTGATGTGCAAGGAGAAAGACGGCAACGCCAACATAGACTTTGAAGACGTGGTGATGCGCAACATGACGGTCGTCAAGGCAGGTGAAGTCACCTTCCCGCCACCACAGATCTCTGTGACCGCGGCGCCCAAGAAACCGGCAGCCAAAGTCGAGCCGAAAAAAGCAGAAGAGAAAGCGCCATCCAAGCTCAAGTATATTTTGGGTGCTCTGGGTGTGGCCGCCTTCGGTGCCGTAGCCTCGGTGGCTCCGGCTGAGTTCCTGTCGCACTTTACTGTATTCGTGCTCGCCTGTGTGGTGGGTTACTACGTGGTTTGGAACGTGACTCATGCGCTGCATACGCCATTGATGTCAGTCACCAACGCTATTTCCGGCATTATTGTGGTAGGTGCACTGCTGCAGGTTGGCCAGGGCTCGGCCCTGATGACCGCACTGGCATTTATCGCCGTGCTGATTGCCAGTATCAACATCTTCGGTGGCTTTACCGTCACCCAGCGCATGCTGAAGATGTTCCGTAAGGATTAAGGGGGTATATCGTGTCTCAAGGACTGGTAACAGCAGCCTATATCATAGCGGCCCTGTTCTTCATCTTAAGCCTCGCCGGCTTATCGAAGCAGGAGTCTGCAAAAAATGGAAACCTGTTTGGGATCATAGGGATGTCGATCGCTTTGATCGCTACCATACTGAATCCTGAAACCAATGGTGTTCACTGGATCATTCTCGCCATGGTGATAGGCGGTGCCATAGGTATTCGTCTGGCGCTCAAGGTTGAGATGACAGAAATGCCTGAGCTGGTCGCCATTCTCCACAGCTTTGTGGGTATGGCCGCCGTATTGGTGGGTTTCAACTCTTTCCTCGGCCTGCACCCACAGGCGATGAACGAAGTGATAGTCACTGTCGGTAATGACCTCAATGCCACTCTGGAAGCCGCCAGGGCAGCCATAGAGCAAGCCGCCGCCTCGGCAGCGCATGAGCCCATGACAGGCGCCATGCTCAACATCCACCTGGTGGAAGTCTTCTTGGGGATCTTCATCGGTGCCGTAACCTTCACCGGCTCAGTAGTCGCATTCGGAAAACTCAGAGGCATAATCTCCTCCAAGCCGATGATGTTACCTCATCGCCACAAGCTCAACCTGCTGGCGGTAGTGGTATCCCTGCTGCTGATGATTTACTTCGTCAACGTAGGTGGCAGTATCTGGCCTCTGCTTATCATGACACTGATAGCCTTTGCCTTTGGCTGGCACCTGGTAGCCAGCATAGGCGGCGCCGACATGCCGGTTGTGGTATCCATGCTCAACTCCTACTCTGGCTGGGCGGCCGCAGCGGCGGGCTTTATGTTGTCCAACGACCTGCTGATCGTCACAGGTGCCCTGGTGGGGTCTTCCGGTGCCATCCTGTCTTACATCATGTGTAAGGCGATGAACCGTTCCTTTATCTCTGTGATTGCCGGCGGTTTCGGTACCGATGGCGCCGTTTCCAGCGGTGATGAAGAGATGGGCGAATACCGTGAAACCACAGCCGAGGATGTGGCCGAGCTGCTGAAAAACTCCAGCTCAGTGATCATCACCCCCGGATACGGCATGGCAGTAGCCCAGGCACAGTATCCCGTCGCCGAGATCACCCAGAAACTGCGTAATCTGGGGGTTAAGGTGCGCTTCGGTATCCACCCGGTTGCCGGACGTCTGCCGGGCCATATGAACGTGCTGTTGGCCGAGGCCAAAGTGCCTTATGACATAGTGCTGGAGATGGACGAGATCAATGATGATTTCGAAGACACAGATACAGTACTGGTGATAGGTGCCAACGACACGGTTAACCCCGCGGCCACTGAAGATCCTTCCAGCCCAATCGCCGGCATGCCGGTACTGGAAGTGTGGAAGGCCCGCAATGTCATCGGCTTCAAACGCTCGATGAACACAGGTTATGCCGGGGTGCAGAACCCACTGTTCTTCAAAGACAACACCCAGATGTTGTTCGGCGATGCCAAGGCCAGCGTAGAAGCGATTTTGAAATCACTCTAAGCGGCCTATCACAGCTACAGCATGACTAACAGAGGGAGCCTGACGGCTCCCTCTTCTTTTGTCTTGTGCTTGCCTCTGCCAGTGGTCGTGCCTATAGCCACTTTCCTCCAGGAGTTTATTCAGGTACAAAATTAAAAAACAACCAAGGATGAACCATGAAACTCAGGCTGCCGCTGCTGGCTTTATTGCCGGCACTTCTTTTAAGTTCAGTCGCCCTGGCCAAGCCAGAGCCTTTGCTCTATGGCTACAGTGATACTCTGGCATCCAAGGTCTACCAAAGCGAGCGGCGCTGGATGCTGTCCTTGCCGGAACGCTACCATGCCACCCAAGACAGTGGTCGCCGTTATCCCGTGCTCTATATCGTCGATGCCGACTTCCAATTCCGCCATGTCTCCGCTGCGGTCAATAACCTCGCCAGAATGGGCAAGATACCGCCCATGATAGTAGTGGGTATCGCCATGCAGGGCCAGAAAGACTACCTCTACTCCACCACCTGGCCATCGGCTGAGGGCGCTGACTTTGGCGGCAGCGACAAAATGCTCGCCCACCTGCAACAGGAACTCGTGCCCTATATCGACAAACACTACCGCACCTCGGGCCACAATGCCCTTGCCGGTTATTCTCTGGGGGGCTTGCTGAGCCTGCAGATGATGTTGCAATCCAGGAGTCCTTTCAGTGCCTTTCTCGCCATGAGTCCCAGCATCTGGTACGACAACATGGCGCTGCTTGAGCGGGCAATTCCTTGGCTGAAACAGCCTAGGCAGACATCGGCCTACCCCAGGCTTTTTCTCTCTCTGGCCAACGAGCAAGGCATGGGTGTGGATGAATTCAGAAAACTGCTCGCTGAGCAGGCGCCCGAATGGCACTTCGACTACCGTTTCTTTCCCTCAGAGACGCACTACAGTACCGCCATGCCGGCGCTGCTTGCCGGGCTGGAAAGCCTGACGCCAGGTTACTTTACCGATGTTGGCCCCTTGATGCAGCTTGGCGATTACGAAGCGGTACTGGCGCACTTTGAGGCCAAGAAAACACTTTGGAGCGGCTTTCATTTCGACTGGCTGCAGGCCTACACCTTGGGAAAGTACCTCTATTACAGTGAGCAGAAATCAAAGATGGCCGAAGTGCTCGCCCTGGCCAAGAAGCAGTTTCCAGAGGATCTTGCAGAGCTTAGTGCCGGCTTTGCCAAAGTGCTCAACAACCGGGGCGAGTTTAAGCTGGCCAAGGAACTCTTGCTGATGACCTCAAAAACGGGCGCAACCCAGGCTGATTGGCAGCAACAACTGAGCCTGACACTGGTGGCTGAAGGCGACAGCCTTGGGGCAAAAGCAGCTCATGCCAAGGCGCTGGAGCTGGCCGAAGCCTATCAACTGGAAAGCTGGGAGTGGTGGGAACTGCAGTAATAGGCCCGGCGCGCCAAGGCGACCGGACCTTTATCAATCACATTATTGGAAACAGCGCCGAAATCAGGCTATCTGCTGAACCAAGCCATGACTGGTGTTTATCTGCCGCAGAATATTCAGCAGATTGCCGCCCTTGTCTTCCCTCAACTGGCCGACATTCAAACGATGGCTGATATCGGCCAGACTCAACAATCCGCGGATCTGATGGGTCTGGGTATCGACCACAGCAAAGTAGTTCTCGCGGCTGTGACGCAGGCTCTGCAACACATCGGCGACACTGGCGTTGGCAACCTCATCATAGGCCAGTGCCTGCAGTTGCTCTCTTGGCAGCATCAAATCAAATACCGTCCAGGAGGAAGGTTGATGGGCCTTGTCGACAAGCTTGAGCAGATTGTCCGGCGCCAACAGCTCCTGGGTGATAATGCCCAGCATTTCATGACGTGCATTAATGACAAAGTGCAATGCGCTGTGTTCACTCTGCATCAGGGCTGAGGCATCAGGCGCCGGCATATCGGCGCTGATGACCATACGCGCACTGTGGCTGAAGTCCATCATGGCCTCTAAGGCATTGTCATAAGGGTTGAGTTGATTGGCTAAAGCAGAGGCTTGCAGCCTGTCGTTGCTGGCAATCGCAAAAGGATGAAGTGTTTTCATATTGTTACCTCACTTGGAAACTGGGTTGCCGGGCTTCGCATTAGTGCGAACCCGAAAGACGGTTTTCAAATGAGGGAAAATGGCGGTGCGCGGGTCTGTGCCTGAGGAAAGACATGCAGTGCATGGGATTGCAGTGACTCCAGCGACGGCAGACGCAGTACCAACTCGGCCGAAGGCGCCAGATGAGTAGATTTCTGTTTCGGAAGCGTCGGCTCCTGAGAATCTGTCAGCGTCTTGAGGAACAGGCCTTGGGAATTATCTCCCTGCACCGCCAGAGGTATTGAGGCTGAAACCGGTACCAGAGAAACCTGCTGAGAATGAGCCTTGGGGATAGCTGCAAGAGTGCCTGTCAGCAAAATACTGACCAGAAATAATGCAAACCACCTCTCGATTCGGCTCATCTGTGATCCAGATCTCAAAACACCTATTTGCCGACAATAACACTGCCTTGGAAAAAAGCGCAATATTTTTCAGCAGTAAAAAATAAACCCCGCTCAGAGAACTGACCGGGGTTTATTGGAGAAGGCCGACTTCGACAGGCCCCGGCATGCCTTCAGTCGGATGCCTTGAACGCCAATTGCTGTGCAAGCCACTCTCTGCATAAGAGAGTGGCACGAGGACTTATTCGCACCTTCCCTACTAACCTAACTGAAACTCAGCGACGGATCTTCACCTCTGGCTCATTAAGCATCGCCAGCAAGGGATTTTGCTGCATCACTCTGGATTTGAGGCCAAACCCCAGGATAAGTCCCATGGCAAAGCCACCGATATGAGCCCAGTAAGCCACGCCTTCACCGGCCATCATCAAACCAACCACGTTGAATACCAGCCAGATGGCAAAGAAAGCCATAGGCGACAGCTTCTTCTGGTAGATAACAAACATAAAGGTCAGGCTGGCATGACGGAACCACAATAGATACATGCCGAACAGGCCGGCAATGGCGCCACTGGCACCCACCATAGGGATATTGGAGCCGGGATCAGCAATAATCTGCACCGCCGCAGCCGCCAGGCCACAAAGCAGATAAAGCCCAAGGAATCTCATGCGTCCCAAGGCGTCTTCCAGATTGTCGCCAACCACATAGAGGAAGTACATATTGCCCGCCAGGTGGATCCAGTCGCCGTGAAGGAACATATGGCTGAACAGGGTCCATACATGGCTGCCGTGCAACACCTCATCGGCCCGCAGGGCAAAGTTGGCAAATACGGTGTCGGCTATGTCCAAGTCTGTGCCATAAGCGGCAAAGATCATGATATTGAGTGCCAGCAGCAGGTAGGTGATGGCGGGTTGTGAACGGGTTTTGAGATTAAACTCCACCGGCATTTGCGACAAAAACTGAAACAGCCAAGTCTTCACACTGATCTTGCCATTCAGCTCGGCCAGTAGCCCTTGCAGCCTTGGGGATTGCACCACCTTATCCCTTTCATCCTTGTCGACCCAAACCCCACTGCAACTGTGGCAGACATCCAGCTCTATCTGATAGCCGTCCATCAGATGGTATCTGTGCATCTGTTCTTCACAGTGCATACACTGGCGCTTGGAAAGCCCGAGGTGCGGTCCCAGCGACTCCTCGATGCGCACATGATCGTTGCCATTGTCGGCTGTTGACAGCGCACCGTTAAGCTCGCCGTTGTCAAACCAGATGCCTTCACATTGATTGCAGCTGTCCACCTGCTCACCGTAAAGCTCAAAGGTGCGCATCGACTCGCTGTGACACCCGGGACATTTTAAACTCATGGATTATTCCTCTGTGATATTCACATCCATGCCACTACGCTGCAACTCAAGCTCCATACGCTGGAAACTCAGTTGCAGCTTAGGCAGAGTATCGGCCGAAATCTTCCCTACCAAGGCTCTTAACCTGGTTGTACCGACACCACGGCTCAACTCTTGCTTTTCCATTTTTTCAATCAGCTGGGCAGATTCAATTCTGAACCTGCGGATAGCGGTCAGGATCTCAGCCGGTGTTTCCAGTGCATTGGCCGAGTAATACATGTTTTGCCAGACAAAATCGCTAAGCTGGGGATGCAATGACCGCAAGTCCAGCGGTCTGAGTTTATCTATGTCCGCCATATAGGCTTCCAACGTCTGCAAGTTATCCCGCACTTCGTCATACAAGGCACGTTGTAGATGATAGTTGTTCTGGGTATTGACCAGAGAATCAAACTTAATCGCCTGTGACAGCCCCTGCTGCGCCGCCAGATAAACGCCCAGAACCGTTGCCACCACCATAAACAGCTGGCTCACCCAGAAGCTGGTTTTCACCAGCTCACTATTGTCAAAATGAATTTTACTGCCGTTTGATACCGGCTCAGATTTCCTTTCCATAGCAACTCCCAATGATGGTATTTAACCTGTCATTGTGAGTCAGGAAAACTCAGTTATCCGTCGGCCGATTCCCAAGCAACAACCGGAGTTGTCAGTTTACATCCATACCGGCACGTCTCAGTTCGTCGGCCATCTTCTTATAGCTCTGCTCCAACTTGGGCAAGGTCTTGGTTTCGACCTCTTCAATCAGCACTCTCAGTTGTTTGGTACCAAAGCTTGGGCCATAGAACTTACGTTCAATCTTGCCGACAATATCTTCAGAGCCCATGTAGAAACGACGGGCACCGGAGAGGATATCGCTGGGGGTTTCCAGGGTGTAGGCTGAATACTTCATGTTTTGCCAGACAAAGTCCGCCATAACAGGATGATATTCTTTGATATTATAAGGTTTTTCTTTCTCTATTCGCTCAGCATACTCTGTCATTACAGTGACATTGTCTTTCAGCTCTTCATAGAGAGAATGTTGCAGATGATAGTTGTTCTGCATATTGGTCAGGCTATCAAACTTAATCGCCTGTGACAGACCTTCCTGCGCCGCCAAATAAACCCCGGCAACAGTGGCGATAATCATAAAAATTTGGCTGACCCAAAAGCTGGTTTTCACCAACTCCTGATTATCAAATCTGATCTTTTTGGCGCCACGACGCTGGCTCTGCTCTTGATTGACTTCCATTTCGATACCTCTGTGGAACTGACTGAATTTTCAAGGCCGCCATCATACAGAAGGCCACTGCAACGAGCCAGTCCCATGGGCCATTTTTACCGCTCAGATCTCAACCAATATTCACTGTGCCGCCGCCCACCAGAGTACCGCCGCAGTCAACCGCATCGCCGGTTCTGGCGGCGGGTTTCCCATCGATAAAAACACTGCCCGAACCCGCGGCAATGGTACGAGGGTGCGGCGGATGTTTGGGCTTGTCGTGGGGGGCCAATGAATCGCCCTGACGTGCCAGCGGAATACCATCCACCTTGACCGTGGAAGAGGCCGAAGTCACCGGCGTGGGTGGAAACCCATCATGATCTGTCCCTATATCGCCCAACTTAACGGCATTACCCATAACTGACTCCTTAATACCTTGATTAACGTCCGCAAAATTTATCTGCCCATTGCTGCACCCTGGCAAGCTCTGTATCTGTCAACTGCAGCCTGGCTGCCAAGGGTGCCAACTCGCCGCTCGATGATGCAGCCACTCTGGCCAGCACCCATAATTCAGACTCTCTTGGACTCAGGCCCTTGGCGGCGGCTTCCTCCCAGGCCAGAGTTACCGCCTGCGGCAAGCTGTAATAGAGTTCACTGCTATCCAGCAGCGGCTTGGCATCGAGCCATAAACGGCTGAGCCAGCGTTGTTGCTGCCGACTAAGCGGCGTTTGTGGGCTCAAGGGGCGCTCGGGCTTATCGGCCCAGCAGCGGCTATCGCTCACCAACGCAGGTTCTTGCTCCATTCCCGGGCCACTTTGGCGCATCGACTCCAGCCTCTCAGGGCGGACAGGCAGCAAAGGCTCTGCGGACGCGGCATTTTTGCGCCTCTGCCCCTCAATGGCCAGCATATACTGGCGATAATCCCTGTCGCTTGCATCGAGTGTCATGGGGCCAAACTGAGCCTGGGCCTGACGCAGGTACTGATAACGGCCGCAAACCGCGAGCCACACCTTGGCTTCGCCGCCCGGCAACAGGCCAAATAAAATGCCGGTTTGACAAGCTTTACCACTGTCATTATCGCCGGTTGCCGCGGCCAACATCTGCCGCTGCAACTCATCAGGCAGGCGGAAACTCAGTTCATAGACCCGCTCTTCAGTGAGCGCCAGATAGCGGATAAATATCTCTTCCGGCGGCTGAACATAGGCAT
Source organism: Shewanella sp. 38A_GOM-205m (assembly GCF_000518445.1). Taxonomy (NCBI): domain Bacteria; kingdom Pseudomonadati; phylum Pseudomonadota; class Gammaproteobacteria; order Alteromonadales; family Shewanellaceae; genus Shewanella; species Shewanella sp. 38A_GOM-205m. The sequence continues at coordinate 183,933 of NZ_JADP01000008.1, forward strand.
CGGCGTTATAAAAACTGCTGATGCAGTTGAAACAAAAATCCAGTGTCCAGGGATCCAGCCCTCCGGGGGCATTGGCCTTATGGGTCTTGAGGTCCGGGATCCGCCGAAAGCCGGTATGCACCGAAGTCCAGTCCTGCTTACTGTTGAGGCCATAGACAGTCGGCACAGGATTGCCCATGGGCATGACTTCATAATAAAAAGGCGCCACTATCTCTATATCCCAGGGAATACCTTCGCTCTGAGACGCGGCTCTGGCGCTCATGCTGCCTCCCGAGCAGGCAAACAGAAAGCCGCTCATCAGCAATAACAACAGGCGAAGTACTGTGGCAAACCCCATAGGCATACTATTTCCCTTTTACGGCCGGGTGCACGGCGCGAGCATTACCGTCGTTGGGGATATAAGGCACGATAAAACCACCGGCGACCGATACCACATCGGCGCTGTGGTGAATAAAGTGTGGCCTCAGTGCCCGCCTGAAAGATTCATCGCCAAGCAGCGGGTGCAGTTGCCCCTGCGTAGCCTGCTGCAATACCTCTTCGCAAATAGTGGCGAATGAACGGCCAAGCAGGTTAAAGTGACTGTTGAGATCTTCCACCTTGTAGCTGCTGTCCGAGCTCCATTTCTGCTCGAAGGCGCCGTCATCAAAGTTCACGCCGCTGAACTTGGCCAAACCGGCCATCAGCCTTAGATACAGGCGTGACAGATCCCCTTCAACAATCCGCGTCATGGTCAGCTTCACCGTTACCCTCTCTTCCGGCTCCCTGTTCTTGTTGCCCTGCAATACAGGCCTGACTACATAATCGATACTCAAGTCCGAGGTCTGACACCAGTTCATGGTGACCAAACGGTCGATTTCCCGCAGCACCTTTTTACCTGCATTGGAGGCCATCACCTTGGCGGTCAATGCCGGATCGTCCCCTTGACCAAAAGCCACCTGGCTATTGCTGCTGACGGCGTTTTTCGGCAAGCGGCTGTGATAGGCGGCAACCAGCTTGGTCTCGGTAAACAGCGGATTGTAGGACTGCACCTTGCCATCGAAAAACTGGCGTGAATAGTAACCACCGCCAAGATCCGAGTGTGCCCCGGGCAACACAGCCTCAAAGAAGGGGGCCGTTGGGTTTCGAGAGGCGTTGTTGAGGCTATTGAGCGAGAAGTTATACCTGAACTCATCCCTTGGATTGGCAGTGAGATGCACCACCTTCTTCACCCGCTTGGGATCCAGCCAGAGCTTCACATCACCATTGTGTTCATCATGGGGATCTATGCCGTCCCACAGGGTCGCAATTGCGGCGACGGTATCGTAAATACCGACGAAGTGGATCTGACAATGCTCATTGTTTTGCCAGTCCATATCCGAGCGCAGCGGTACATCGCTGCAATGCTTCGCCAGCGCGGCCTGGAACAGGTTATCTTTTTCCCTGAGCACCATGTTGGCGCAATGACGTGCCGCCGCTGCACCACGACTGAAACCAAAGAGATCAAACTCAAACTTACCTACGCCATCATACTGGTTGGCAAGGCGGCCCCACTGCGACTTGAGCTTGTTCTGACAGACATCATTCAATGCCTGCTCCACCCTAGACTCAACACCGTTATCCCCACGTCCGGCTGCCACCCCGGCAAAGGCATCATCATCATCTATACCGTTAGCCGGCTCTTCCAGAGACGTACCTATCCCTTTGACATACAAGCCAAACTGCAAAAGGCCAGCGCCATAGAGTTGATTGGCGTAAAGCCACTCAAGTTTCTGCACATTGGTGTATTCATTGGTGGCACTGAGATTCTCCATCGCCTTGGGCATGGGTGCCTGACACTGAGCCGCCAGTTCCAGGGCCTGCTCCTGTGACTCCACCGAGAAGCGGTTCATGCAGTAATGCGCCGCCCGCTCCTGCTGTTGCCGGCCCCAATCAACGTTATAGGTGTTGTTGGCTGTGCCATCGAAAAACAGCCCCATACGCACGGTTAACCATTTGAATGCCTGGATCTCCACTACATAGGCGTTGCGGCTGAGCAACTCTACGGCACCACTCTTGCCTTTCCCGGCTTGATGGCGCTCGGCCACGGCTGCTGTGGGCGGCTGTTGCCAAAAATCACCAACCGTTGCCTGCAAATGCTGTTTAACCGTATTGTTGAAGCCCTTGACCGCCTTAACATATTCAGGCACGGCGGAGGTTTCGGCAGCATTCAGGGGACGCCTGGACATCACAGCCTTGAGCCAGCTGTCGGTATCAAAAGTCAGCGTCACCGCACCCGGCGCCAAACAGGTGATCAGTTGCGGCCCCCCCGTCAACCTGAGCTGTCGACTGTTGCCGGCGGCATCGGTAACAGTGGCTGTTAACCCGGATAAGGGCTGATTGCTTTCATCACGAAAGTCGATTTCAATCCAGTCAGTTAAGGTTTCACAGGGGATAGTGTGCTGACTCATGCATGCTCCATCCATTTAGCCAAATTCAAAAAGTCCTGTTGATTCAATCTCATTCCTTGGGCGATCGCCGGCATAGGATAGCTGACACTGCGCCCCAGACGCGCTGCAGCGAACACAGGGATATCCTCTTCATCCACCCCTTGTTCGCGCCCCCGCAGAATCGCCGCCTTAATGATCTCCCGCCGCTTGGGTTGCTGACTCATCAAGGGATGCAACTCTCGCCATAACTGGCGCTCAACAATATAGATATGGCGCTGGATGTCACTTTGTCCGGCCAGATGCTCGGGTTTCATCTGCCACCAGATATCCGCATGCTCGGTATAACCGGGCTCGCCCGGGTGCTGCACTACAATGCTGCTATGCTGGGCCTTAACGGGGCTGGCGGGATCAAGATGCTGCGCCTCATCCATAGGGTCGTCGCTGTTGCCGCTTGGCAGCGGCTTGCCGACAAAGCTCAAACGGGTTATCGGCCCCAGAAAAGCCCCCAACTCAACTTGGCTCAAGCGCGGCAGCATAGGTTGCAGCACTCTGGGGTCATAGAAGCGGAATACCACTCGCTCACCATCACATGCCGCCAGAAGCAGGCTCTTCAAGTGGGCAAGCAGTTGCGGCCTGGGCAAATGACTCTCCAGCGCCAGAATAGGGCAATCGGCAAATGGCGCTTGCTGCAACAATTCCGGCCGTGCCGGCACCAACCATGGCCCCTTATCCTTATGGGACTCGAGCAAGGTGCCCTGAAACAAAGGCACGGCATCCACGCCGCCCTGTTGATAATAAGCGGGCAGCAGCTTTTCATTGGCCAGGGGATTAAGCAGCCAATAGCCTAATTCACTCAGGGTGTCATTCCGTTGCACAAACATTTCCACTCCTTGATAACCAAAGCCGCGCGGCGACTCCGGCAGCAATCAATCCTTGGCTTCAACCAGCTTGCCATCTTGCAAGCGGTAATCTGTGGTAACCAGCAAAGCCTTATCAGCATTTGTATCTCTGCCGCTGATGACTCTGATCCTTGGCTCTCCGGCGGATGTGTACTGCAGTTCTATTCCATCTCTATCCGATACCAAGTCATCGGAAGGCAGTTGCCGCAGCAGATTGCCCTCGAGCCGATAAACATTCATCAGGGTCTGATGCCCGCCTGCCTTGTATCTAAGCAGAATCTCAACTTGTCCATCTCCGTCGAGATCAACCGCTTGCAATTGGGGGGTATGGCCAGTGAAACCGTCGATGATCCGCGGATAACCCTGGCGATTATATTGCGTCAGATAAAGCTCCGCGGTGGGCATGCGATCGCCTTCGCTATCGGCAAACCAGAGGGCGGAGACATCCACTCTGGCGATAGTCCGCAACTCAAGCGTTAAACTCGCCTCCGCTGACTTCTGGGAAAAACCGTTTTCTGCTGTTGTTGCCCAAGCCGGAATCGCACCGCAACACAACAATACCCAAGCTAATACCAACTGCCTCATTATTTGTCTGCCTTACCGGTGATACGCCACCAGTCCTGTTCAAATTTCTCCACAGTGCCTTTGCCAAGCACAGTGTTGTAGTATTGCTTCCAATATTTGGCTACCGCCTTGATATCCTGACCATCAGGGAAGGCCTCTCCGGTTCTGAATCTGGCTCTGGCATAGTGCACATAAGCCATGGCGGTGGCGTATTCATCATTGTTGCGCAGCTCGGATAATCTGTCATCCGAGCCTTGCAGTGCCGAAACCTTCTTCGCCAATTTCGACTTATACTTCAGGAAGTTGTCCCAGATATCATTGTGGGTCGCCGGTTCCATCTGGTACAGCCCCTTGGCGGGTCCTTTACCCATCTGATCTCTCATGGTCAGATGACTCTCATGAGCTGCCGTCCCCAGCAATAGAATTTCGGCATCTTCATCGACCACATCGAGTTTTGCCAGCGTTGGCCGGATCACTTCACGGCGAAAACGCTCGGCTTCAGTTTCTTCTGTCTGTGGCTGGGTCTCAGCTTGTTGACTATCTGCGGCGCCGGGCGCCACCGCAGAAGCCGCTCCGCCACCGGTCGCAGCGTCTGCTGTTTCTGCCGTATCGACTTCAGCTGAAGTCTCAGCAGAGCTTTGCGCCTGAGCTTGAGCCGCCTCTTCGGTCAGCGGGCACACCTGCACCGCAGGCGCGGCGAACTCCTCGGCAACCAACAGCGCAGATAGGGGAACACTTCCCCCCTGAGGCAATATTGCCTGTTCAACCGCGCCGGGTAACACTGGTGCCAAACCGCTGAAACCACTGGCACTGCCTGGGCTGCCCCCTGAGTTGAGGTTGATCCCGGGGCCGGAAAGATGCACCCCGGCCGGATCGACTTTGACAAAACTGCCACCGGCCTTAAGTGTTACTTCGGCGCCGGACTCGATCACTATCTTGGCACCGGCTTTCAGTTGAATTTCCGGCCCGGCCTGCAACAGGTATTTGTCTGCAACCTTGATCTGCTGGCTGCCATCCACTATCAGGCTCTTGTCGCCTGTTACCTGCTGACGGGACTCGCCCAACACTGTCAGGTGGTCGTTTCCGCCGATGCGGCTGCGCCTTTCATTGTCCACATCCAGATGGCTGTCGTGCTTGATATGCTCGTGCCTGTCATTCTCAGTCAGTAGGTTCAGGTCTTTCTGCGCGTGCAGGTAAATCTCCTCTTCACCCGCTTCATCCTCAAACCTCAGCTCGTTGCTGCCCTCGCCCTTGTGGCTCTGGGTCTTCAGCACTGTGCGGGTCTTGTGGGCCGGCAGCGCGTAAGGCACCTGGTTCACTGCATGGAAGGCCCGGCCGGTGATGATGGGTTGGTCCGGGTCGCCGTCCAGAAACGACACTATCACTTCATGCCCTATCCGCGGCAGTGCCATAAAGCCATACTGACCACCGGCCCAGCCCTGGCTGACCCGTATCCAGCAGCTGCCGTGCTCGTCACCCCTGGCATATCTGTCCCAGGGGAATTGCACCTTCACTCGGCCGTATTCGTCACAAAATATCTCTTCATCCTTCGGCCCCACCACGGTCGCTATCTGCGGCCCCGCCATCTGTGGTTTGGCCTTCGGCTCCGCTTGCCATTGCATGGAGGATGGCACCGCCACTATCTCGTTACTGTAAGTGGTGCCGCGGCTGCTGTTGTCCTCTTCCGCCGCATTGCCCTGCTCGCCTGTGTGGCTGACGCC
>NZ_JADP01000009.1:0-189368 GCF_000518445.1 Shewanella sp. 38A_GOM-205m
TGTCCTGTTTTCATGATTGTAGGTTCATTGGGATTGCCTAGAACATAAAAACGGAACTCTTTATCAGTTCGCTTACACTTAATACGAATTGCACCATGTCCACGGAGATAGCCGCCATTAGGGATCAGATCAGTCAACACAACGAATGTGGACTCAATTTTGTCCCACGGGTTATATCCATGAAATTCTTCTTTTTCATTCCGATCAAGAATCTTTTTATATACATCCATACTTCCTTCATCAAAAGTCACAGGTGTATAAATTGGAGTATCAAAAAAGAATTCACTTAATGTCACTTTCATTTTTATCTCATTATTGCGATGGATTCATAACAGCTGTATAGTGCGCATGCGCGTTTTAGTCCTCGGAGGAGTGTAAACACGCATAGCTATCTATTTGTATTGGCTGGATATAATACCATTTAGTCCAAATATCCCTTGCAGCTAAACGCGCATGCGCGGTTTCCAAACCTATTATCTACCAGCTGTATTTTTTAACTTTATGAATTTAAATCTATTTTCTAAAATGTTACAGAAATAACGCGCAAGCTTAGCTGCAAATTCCCGGCATTTTGTCGAGAAGAACAATAATACTGTATAAAAAATCAGTTCTGAGGTGTTTGTCATGAGCGCGCCAAGCCGTACAACCGAGAGCCCTACAACCCAGGCCTTACAAAAAAAGTTAAGTAAAGCCATAGCTACCGCACAAGTCCAAACTCTGCTCATCCCTGAATTCCGCTGAAAACGGAAAAATGCCACTGCCGCCGACTTTGAGCCGCTGAGCTTAAGGAAGCGCTAAAGCTAAGCGGTTGAATTAGTTATACAATACCCAGTACTGAATGTTAAAACAATTAGCCAAAGGTCAAGTTTTTGACAAAGGCCACAAAACCCTGATTTGGCTGATTTTTGCAACAGAATTGACTGACTTTTAAGGCTTGAATCACTTTCTGTGTTAATGGGCCTGATTCAGTCGCGCTGGCTGGTGTCGAGCACACTGGTATTATGGCCTGGAACTTTAGCCTTTAAGCCCGATACGGGCGAAATAGATGGCGGTTTTGCCCTCATGGCTTGAGTAGTACACCAGCTTGAGTTCATCGCCGTCCAGCTCGATACCGGCGTAGCTGGTATCGCCGCCGGATGGCAGGGTTAAGAGCTCGGTGACCTTGGCTGTGGCGCTATCGATTTCCACCAGCGAGGTGCGCACCTTATTGTCATAGAGGCGCACCACGGCCAGCAGGCGGTCGTTATAGAAAAAGGCCACCGGGCCACCGATACGGCAACTGAGCTGCTGCCAGTGCCAGATTTTGAAAGGTGCCTTGGCCTTGCCGAGCAGCCCGGTTTCTTGTGCGTCCCACACAGGATCGCGCCTAAGCAGGCAAAGCACTTCTGTATCTGAAGAGGTTTGAGCAGAGCGAGTCTGCTCGCCGCCCCGAAACAACAGTGATGATTCATTGACATAACCGTCATTTTGCAAGGGGGCCACCCAGGGCGTAAATTGCAGCATGCCGGATTGTGATGCTTGCAGGCGCTCACTGCGATAGAGCCTGACATCACCATCTGCGCCTGGGCGATAACCCACGCCATAGAGGCCATCTTCAGCCTCGGTCACCCGCCATAGCCAGTATCCGGTATCGGCGACTTTTTCGGGGGCCGACCAGTTGATGCCATCCAGCGAGTGCCACATCAAGGACTGCAGCGGCGCCTTGCCATGTTTGGAGGCTGCGCCAAAAAGCCATAAACGGCCGGCATGGGCGAGCAGTTTGCCGTCGCGCAGATCGCCAAGCTCGCTTTGAATAAGCGCCTCGGCCTGCCAGCTTTGGCCATCGTCGGTGGATTTAAGCACTCTCAGCGCACCATCATCAGACACATGGGCCTGGCCCTCCCGAAAGACACAGTAGAGCGCCCCCTGCCAGCGGCATAGATCGCAAAAGGCGTTGTGTTCGCCTTGGTCCCAAATTTTTGTGTGTGAGATCAGCTGCATGCCTTGGCTCCCTGAGTTGCTGTTCCTTTATCTTATACCATTACTTAACTGCGCCAAGGTAAGTGGACTTTTTATCGTAAAAAGTGATGGCAAAAAACTTTGGTAAAAAGCTATGGCAAAAACAACGACAAAAACTATGCAAAAACTATGCAAAAAAGCAGCGAGAAACAGTGCCAAAAAGCTTAGAAAAAGGCCGCCGCGGCGACCTTTCATTGCATTGGAATCACATCTTTAGATGGGATTAGATAGGCTATCGACAAGCTGTAACACACTGCCGATAAAGCCTTGGCAGTATCAGCTGCGCTGCCGGGTTGGCTTGGGCTTGCCCGCCGCCGTCTTGTGTTTACGCACGGCGCGGCGCACCTTGGCACTGCGCACCTTGTTACGGGCCACGCTGTGTTTGTCGGCGCCCAGCATGGAGCGGGTTTCCGGATCCATGCCCGCCAGTTGGCGCAGGTAGTTGACCTGCTCCAGCGGCAGTTCGATCCAGCCGCCACGAGGCAGGCTCTTGGGCAGTTCTATTATGCCGTAACGCACCCGAATAAGGCGGCTCACCTGCACTTCCTGGGATTCCCACAGACGACGCACTTCACGGTTACGCCCTTCGCGTAGGGTAACATGCCACCATTGGTTGATGCCTTCGCCACCGGCGGCCTTGATGTGGTCAAACTGGGCCGGGCCATCTTCCAGCATAACGCCGCTGCGCAGACGCTGCAGCGCCGCTTCCGGCACTTCACCGAAGGTACGCACGGCGTACTCACGCTCCACTTCATTGGAAGGGTGCATCAGGCGGTTGGCCAGCTCACCATCTGAGGTGAACAGCAACAAACCCGAGGTGTTGATATCCAAACGTCCCACTGCAACCCAGCGGCTGTCGCGGGTGCGGGGCAGACGATCGAATACTGTGGGCCGGCCTTCGGGATCTTTGCGCGAGCAGATCTCCCCTTCCGGCTTGTGGTAGGCCAGTACCCGGCAGATCACATCATCGGCAGATTTCAGCGATACCGCACGGCCATCGATACGTACCTTGGCGTCGGCTTCGATGCGATCACCCAGTTTGGCGATTTCTCCGTCAATACTCACGCGACCTGCAGCAATCCATGCCTCCATCTCACGACGGGAGCCATGGCCTGCACGGGCCAAGACTTTCTGCAATTTTTCGCTCATTCAAGTTGACTCTTCTAAGGGTTCCGGCGGTGTTTTCATCCCCGAAAATACCGCCTCTAATGATTCGGCGTCAGACAGAGGCGGCAGATCCGCTATGCTGTCCAGACCGAAGTAAGCCAGAAACTCTGTAGTGGTGGCGTATAACGAAGGCCTTCCCGGCACCTCTTTGTGCCCCACAACGCGGATCCAGCGTCTGTCTGTTAAATTCTTGATAATCTGGCTGCCGACAGCCACCCCTCTGACCAGCTCAATTTCGCCGCGGGTCACAGGCTGACGGTAGGCGATAACCGCCAGGGTTTCCAATGTTGCCCTGGAGTACTTGGGCGCCTGCTCCTGCCACAGAGGTTGCAGCAAGGGGCTGAGGCTGTCGCGGGTCTGAAACCGATAACCGCCGGCAACCTTGACCAGTTGTACTCCACGCTCCTGATAATCCAGGGTCAATTCATCCACCGCGGCGCGAATACGCTCGCGGGAGACACTGAAATCGGCCAGCACGGTTTCTCTCAGCGCCTTCAAGGTCATGGGCTTGGCCAGCACAAACAGGCTGGCTTCGATCAGTTGTTTCAGCTGAAGGTCGTTAATCTTCGCCAAGTCGGCTCCCGTCAGTACGCCTTGAGATAAATTCGCGATAAAGGTTCGGCCTGGATCAGTTCCACCAGCAGTTCCTTTACCAATTCCATCAACGCCAGAAAGCTGACCACCACTCCGGCGCGCCCCTCTTCCACCTTGAACAGGGCTTCAAAAGGGGTGTAATGCTCACTGGAGAGCATGGCCAGAATTTGGCTCATCCGCTCCCGGGTAGAGAGCTGCTCGCGCTGCACCTGGTGAGAAGTGCCGGCTTCCACCCGCTTGAGTACCTCGCCAAAGGCCCGGGCCAGTTCGGCCAAAGACACATCCGGCGGCACCAGCAAGGGCTTGATATCCGGCGCCTTGCCCGCCTTGGCCTGGAATACGTCCCGCTCGAGCCGGGGCAGTTCATCCAGCCGCACCGCCGCCTCTTTGATGGCTTCATAAGCCTTGAGTTGGCGGATCAACACGGCTCTGGGGTCTTCCTCTTCCTCGGCTTCCAGCTCCGGCCTTGGCAACAGCAAGCGCGACTTGATTTCCGCCAATGTTGCCGCCATCACCAGATAGTCGGCCGCCAGCTCTACCCTGGCGCCCTGCAGCAGCTCGATATATTCAAGATACTGGGCGGTGATCCTGTGAATGGGCAGATCTACCACATCCATTTTTTGCTTGCGGATCAGGTACAAAAGCAAGTCGAGCGGCCCTTCAAACGCCTCAAGAAACACCTCAAGCGCCTCGGGAGGAATAAAGAGATCGGCAGGCAGCTCTCTGAGCGCCTCACCCCGCACTACGGCAAGCGGCAGACTCTGTTGAACGCCTTCACTCAAGCCGTTTTCTCTCCTCTGGCAGCATCCTTAAGGCGGCATAGGCCGACCAAACGCGCGATTATACCTTTATTGAGCGGTTAAAGAAATGGGCTGATATCGCCACTGCCTTCACGGACTATGACCATTTCGCCTTCAGACATGTCTATCACTGTGGTGGGCTTTTCGCCCAGGTAACCGCCGTGGAGAATGGCATCTACCTGATGTTCGAGAATATCGCGGATATGCTCGGGATCCGACTCGGTAAAGTCGTTGCCGGGCAGAATAAGACTGGTGGACATCAAGGGTTCACCCAGAGCTTCCAGCAGCGCCAGGGCGATAACATTGTTCGGTACCCGAATGCCTATGGTGCGTTTCTTTTCATTCTGCAGCCTTCTTGGCACCTCTTTGGTGGCCTTGAAGATGAAGGTGTAACAACCCGGCGTGTTGTTCTTCAGAATGCGAAACGCCTGATTATCGACTCTGGCATAGGTCGACAGCTCAGATAAGTCGCGGCACATCAGCGAAAAGTTATGATCATTGTCTATCTGGCGAATTCTGGCGATACGGCTCATGGCGTCTTTATCGCCAATCATACAACCCAGCGCATAGCCGGAATCTGTGGGGTAAACTATGACCCCGCCGCTTTTCAGAATGCTCACCGCCTGGCTTATCAGACGGGTTTGAGGATTCACCTCATGTACGTAGAAAAATTGACTCATTTAGTTATTGTCCATTGCTTGCATTGCCAGACCCAGTTCAATCCCTGGGGCCGATACAGATTCTTGCCCAGTTCCAGCCAGCGGCCGGGAAAGTGGAAATCGGATCCCACCGAGGCGTAGAGGCCGTTGAGAGTGGCCAGCGCCCCTAAATTATTTCTGTCGTCTGTGGTTTGCTGCCCGAGCACCACCTCCATGGCATCACCACCGGCGGCCTTGAACTCACGCACCAGGCGTTTGAGCCACTTGGCCGACAGTTGATAGCCACTGGGGTGGGCCAACACGGCCACTCCACCTGCGTTGTGAATTACCTCTATGGCCGTCGCCATCTCGCCCCAGTTGTTGGGCACATAGCCCGTCTTGCCGCGGCCGAGAAACTTCTTGAACACGCTGGCGCTATCCGGCGCGTGCCCCTGCTCGGCCAGGAAACGGGCGTAATGGCCACGGCTCAGCGCCGCATCACCGGCGAGCGCCCTGGCGCCTTCGTAGGCCCCTGGAATACCGGCCTTTTCAAGCCTTGCGCCTATTTCGCGAGCCCGCTCTTCCCTGAGCTCACGTTGACGCTCAAGAAAGACAAGCAGGTTTTCGTCGTGACGGTCGATATCCAGTGCCACAATATGAATATCATAGGCGTGCCAACGGGTAGAGATCTCAACCCCGTCCACCAGGGTCAAAGGCGCGCTCTGCCCGGCATTGAAGGCATGGGCCTCATCCAGCCCGGCGACTGTGTCGTGATCGGTAATCGCCAGCAGCTCAACCCCCTTTTCCAGGGCGCGTTCGAGCAGCAAAGACGGTGTCAGTTGGCCATCTGAGGCTGTGGTATGGCTGTGAAGATCGGCCAAAGTATTTTCAGTTATCATAGCGCTATTCTACTTGGTTTTGTTGGCAAAATGCGATTTATCTCCGCTGGGCGACGGCAAATTGGCAGAAATTTATCTAAATTAAAAATATTCAATTGACATTGGCGGGCAGCTGGGTTTTTCTATAGGTCAAACGTCGAGAGGACAAATTTTCAATGACACACTTCAACGCTTCACTCAACATCATCTGGTGGTGGCACTTCCCTTAACGCGGGTAGTGTGAAGCGCTGTGCACGATTGAAAATAACGCAGCCAAATTCAACAAAAAGCCCGCAAGAGATTGCGGGCTTTTTTGTGCTTAACGGTCAGGAAAACCCCGCAGCCAGGCTAAACAGCGGAACAACAGGAAGGACAGATGAACAGAATCGAGCCAATCGCCAGAGTACACCGCCAGACGCGGTCACTGCCCTATTACGACGATCCCCTGAAACTGTATCAGCAACTGACGCGGGACAAGCCTCACAGCATGTTGCTGGAGTCGGCCGAAATCGACAGCAAGGATCACCTGAAAAGCATTATCCTCAGCCACGCGGCGCTGGCCATTCGCTGTGACGGGTCGACCTTAAGCTTCGAGGCTTTGACAGACAACGGCGCCGGACTGCTACCCGCCATTCACGACTTCTTTAACTCGCGCGGTGAGGTCAGCCTGGAGCAGCAGAGCCTCAAGGTCGTGCTGCGCCCGATCACTGCCGAGCTGGATGAAGATGCCAGACTCAAGGCAGGCTCGCCGCTCGATGGCCTGAGATTACTGCAGCAGGGTCTGGTTGATGAGAACGAGAGCCAGTTTGAAACTGGTTTTCTGGGCGGCGTTTTAGGGTACGACCTTATCGCCAGCACAGAGCCGCTGCCAAGCGTAAGCCAGGGCGCCAACCACTGCCCCGACTATCTGTTTTATCTGGCTGAAACCCTGATAACAGTAGATCACCAAAAGGGCTGCGCCGAAGCCGTGGTGATGGAGTTTAATGGCAACAGCGAGGTGCAGGCCGAGCTTGGCGCCAGACTGGATGCCATAGAAACCAACTGCCAGCTGCTGGAAGATGTCGCCCCTTTGAGCGGCGTACATGCCGAGGCCAGCGTCAATATCAGCGACGCCGATTTTTGCCGCCAGGTGAGTCGCCTCAAGGAGCATATCTGCGCCGGTGATATCTTTCAGGTTGTGCCATCACGCAGTTTCAGCCTGCCCTGCCCCAATACTCTGGGCGCCTATCGGGCACTGAGACTGACCAACCCCAGCCCCTATATGTTTTACCTGCGCAGCGCCGACTTCACCCTGTTTGGCGCCTCTCCGGAAAGCGCCCTCAAGTATGAAGCCGAGGGCAATCAGGTTGAGGTTTACCCCATCGCCGGTACCCGCAAACGCGGCAAGACCCCAGATGGCGAGATAGATTTCGATCTCGACAGCCGCATAGAGCTGGAGCTGAGACTAGATAAGAAAGAGTTGTCGGAGCACATCATGTTGGTGGACTTGGCCCGCAACGATATCGCCCGCATCAGCCAGAGTGGCAGTCGTAAAGTGGCCGAGCTGCTGAAGGTAGACAGATACTCCCATGTGATGCATCTGGTCAGCCGGGTAACCGGGCAGCTTAGGGAAGATCTCGACGCCCTGCACGCCTATCAGGCCTGCATGAACATGGGCACCCTGGTGGGCGCCCCCAAGGTGCGCGCCGCCCAACTCATTCGTGAAACCGAGCAGCAGCGCCGCGGCAGTTATGGCGGCGCCGTAGGTTATCTCAACGCCCTTGGCGATATGGACACCTGCATAGTGATCCGCTCTGCCTTCGTCAGCGAAGGCATGGCGCACATCCAGGCCGGGGCCGGAGTGGTCTATGATTCAGATCCCCAGGCCGAGGCCGACGAAACCGCGCAAAAGGCGCAGGCAGTGATCAGTGCAATCAAGATGGGAGGTGGCCTGTGAAACTCTATCTATTGGATAACTTCGACTCCTTCACCTACAACCTGGTGGATCAGTTCCGCAGCCTGGGCTTTGAAGTGCTGGTGTACCGCAATAATGTCAGTGCTCAGTTGCTCGCCGAGCGGATGTTGGCGGAGCCGGGTCAGGCGGCGCTTATTCTATCTCCCGGCCCGGGCGCCCCCAGAGAAGCCGGTTGCATGATGGAACTTATTGCGCTGCTGGCCGGCAAACTGCCGATTCTCGGTATCTGCCTTGGTCACCAGGCCCTGGTTGAACATTACGGCGGCAAGGTTGAACGCGCCCCCCAAGTGGTACACGGTAAGGCCAGCCCGGTAGAGCACAACTGCGACGGCCTGTTTGCCAACCTGCCATCTCCCTTGCCTGTGGCCCGCTATCATTCACTGGTGGCAACCAAGGTGCCCGACTGCCTGGAGGTGATTGCCACCACCGAAGGCATGCCTATGGCCATCAGCCATCGCTGTGATGCCGCCGTCGGCTTCCAGTTCCACCCCGAATCGATTCTCACCACCCTTGGCAGCACCTTGCTGGTGCAAACACTGCAATACCTGACCATGAGCCGCGAGGAAACCTGCCATGACTGAACTGCAACCTCTGTTCGACAGCCTGTACCGGGGCGAGTCTTTGAGCCGTAGCCAAGCCGCCAGCCTGTTTGCCGAGCTTATCGACGGCAAGCTCAGTGAAAGCCAGATGGCAGCCATGCTGATCGCGCTCAAGCTCAAGGGCGAAACCATAGACGAGATCAGCGGCGCCGCCGATGCCCTGCTGGCCGCCGCCAAGCCGTTTCCGCACCAATGCCAAAGGGTAGTGGATATTGTCGGCACCGGCGGTGACGGCCACAACACTATCAATATCTCTACCACAGCCGCCTTTGTTGCCGCCGCAGCCGGGGTCAATGTTGCCAAACACGGCAACCGCGGGGTGTCCAGCAAGTCGGGCTCTTCCGATCTGCTGGCACAGTTCGGCATAGACTTGACCATGTCGCCCGAGTGCGCCGCCAAACACCTTGCAGACAACGGCCTGTGTTTTCTGTTTGCACCCCATTATCACGGTGGAGTGCGGCACGCTGTGCCTGTACGCCAGGCGCTCAAGACCCGCACCCTGTTCAATGTACTCGGCCCGCTGATTAATCCGGCTCGCCCCGACTATATGCTGCTCGGGGTCTACAGCCCGAGCTTGGTTCGCCCCATCGCCGAGGTGTTGCGGGCCCTTGGCGTCAAAGGCGCCATGGTCGTTCACGGCAGCGGCCTGGATGAAGTGGCGCTGCACGGCGAAACCCAGGTGGCCGAACTCAAGGGTGCAGAGATAGTGGAATATCGCCTCACCCCGGCAGACTTTGGCGTGCCACAAGCGACGCTGGCCGAGCTGGAAGGCGGCACCCCGGCAGAAAACGCCCTTATTACCCAAGCACTGTTCGCCGGTAAAGGCAGCGCCGCCCAGCGTCACGCCGTGGCCATCAATGCCGCCTGCGTGCTCTATCTCGCCGGAAAGGCTGACAATCTCAGGCAGGCCACCCAACTGGCACTGGCCACCCTGGATGATGGCCGCGCCTGCGCCAAACTCAACGCCCTGGCGGACAAAGCCCACCAAACCCAGACTGAAAACAATGACGCCAACTCACCACAACCCAGCAAGGCAGGAGCTATATCATGAGTAACGTGCTTGAGCGTATCGTCGCCACCAAGCAGCAGCATATTGAAGCCCTCAAGCTGCGTTTTCCCGAAGAGAGCCTGACGCCCAAGACGTCGGATCGCAGCCTGTATCAGGCACTCAGAGCAAAAGGCGCCGGCTTTATTCTGGAATGCAAGAAGGCCAGCCCCTCCAAAGGGCTTATCCGCAAAGACTTCGATCCGGTTGCCATTGCCGATGTTTACAGCCGCTACGCCTCCGCGGTGTCGGTACTGACAGACGAGGCCTTCTTTCAGGGTGACTTTCGTTATTTGCCCAAGGTGCGCGCCAGAATCAAACAGCCGGTATTGTGCAAAGACTTTTTTGTTTCGCCTTATCAGGTTAAGTTGGCGGCCCATCAGGGCGCCGATGCCATCTTGCTGATGCTATCGGTACTCAGCGATGAACAATATAGATTGCTGGCGAGCGAAGCCGAGCAATATGCCCTCGACACCCTCACCGAGGTCTCCAACGAGGAAGAACTCAAGCGGGCGCTGGCTCTGGGTGCGCCGATTATTGGCATCAACAACCGCAACCTCAGGGATCTGAGTACAGATCTGGCGATGACAGAGTACTTAGCTCCCAAGATCCCCGAGGGGACACTGATCATCAGCGAATCCGGGATCTACAGCCGTGAGGATGTGCGCCGCCTCAGCCCGCTGGTCGACGGCTTTTTGGTAGGCAGCTCGCTGATGGCCGAGGCCGATTTGGATCTGGCCTGTCGCCGCCTTATCTATGGCAACAACAAGGTGTGTGGCCTGACCCGGGAGCAGGATCTGCTGGATGCGGCAAAATCCGGTGCCGTCTATGGCGGCCTCATCTTCGCCGCCAAGTCCCCCCGTTGTGTCAGCCGCGCCCACGCCGCCGAGCTGTGCCGTTATAACGCCGAGCAGCCGCGTAAACTGGCGATGGTAGGGGTATTTGTCAATGAATCACCGGCTAAGATGGCCGAGCTGGCCAATGAACTGAAACTGAGCGCGCTGCAGCTTCATGGCAGTGAATCAAGCGAAGATATTGCCAAGCTCAAGCAGCTGCTTGAGCAAAATGGGCACCAGGCCGAGATCTGGAAGGCTGTTCCGGTCAATGTCGACGGCGGCGAGCTGCCAACCTTGCCGGAAGGCGCCGACCGCTATCTCTATGACAGTAAAAGCGGCGACAGCTTTGGTGGTACCGGCAAACATTTCGATTGGCAGCAAGGGCTTGCCCAGCGTGAGCGTGCCATGCTTGCCGGTGGCCTGAGTCCGGACAACGCCGCCTTGGCTGCCACCCAGGGCTTTTTCGGGCTGGACTTTAACTCAGGGGTGGAAAGCGCCCCCGGCATCAAAGACAGAGCAGCACTGCAGGCGGTGTTTAAGCAGCTCAAAGCCTGACAAGAACAACAGTATTTGCCTGTCAGACAGGCGCAACAAGTATCCTAAGGAAAGCAGTATGAGCGAGTTAAAACTCAACCCTTATTTCGGGGAATACGGCGGCATGTATGTGCCGCAGATTTTGATGCCGGCGCTGAAGCAGTTGGAAAGTGCCTTTGTCGAAGCCCAGAATGATCCCGCCTTTCAGGCCGAGTTCACCGAGCTTTTGAAAAACTATGCCGGGCGCCCCACCGCCTTGACCCTGACCCGTAACCTGTCGCCCAATGACAAGGTGAAAATCTACCTTAAGCGTGAAGATCTGCTGCACGGCGGCGCCCACAAGACCAACCAGGTGCTGGGACAGGCGCTACTGGCAAAACGTATGGGTAAAAAAGAAATCATCGCCGAAACCGGCGCCGGTCAACACGGGGTGGCCACCGCCCTGGCCTGCGCCCTGCTGGGCCTTAAATGTAAAATTTACATGGGCGCCAAAGATGTGGAGCGCCAAAGCCCTAATGTGTTCCGCATGCGTTTGATGGGCGCCGAGGTCATTCCTGTCACCTCAGGCTCTGCCACTCTCAAAGATGCCTGCAACGAGGCGATGCGCGACTGGTCCGGCAGCTATGACAAGGCGCACTACCTGTTGGGTACCGCCGCCGGACCTCACCCCTTCCCCACCATAGTCAGGGAGTTCCAGCGCATGATAGGCGCCGAAACCAAGGCGCAGCTCCTTGAGCGTGAAGGCCGACTGCCGGACGCCGTCATTGCCTGTGTTGGCGGCGGCTCCAACGCCATAGGTATGTTTGCCGACTTCATAGATGAAGCCTCGGTGCGCCTCATAGGCGTTGAGCCGGCCGGAAAAGGCATAGATACGCCGATGCACGGCGCGCCGCTGCGGCACGGCAAGACAGGCATCTTTTTTGGCATGAAGGCGCCCTTGATGCAGGACAGCAACGGCCAGATAGAAGAATCTTACTCCATCTCTGCCGGTTTGGATTTCCCCTCTGTGGGCCCGCAACACGCCCATCTCAATGCCACCGGACGCGCCACCTATGAGTCGGCCACCGATGAGGAGGCGCTGGCGGCCTTCCAGTTACTGGCCCGCTGCGAAGGGATTATTCCGGCGCTAGAGTCGGCCCACGCGCTGGCCTATGCCATCAGGCTGGCCAAAGAGTGCCGCGAAGAAACCATACTGGTGGTTAACCTCTCCGGCCGCGGCGATAAAGACATATTTACCGTTTCCGATATCCTGGCAGAGCGCCAGGCTGCATCTGCGCAGTCAGATAAATCACAGGAGTCACAGGCATGAGTACACGTTATCAAACCACTTTTGCCCGGCTGCAGGCCGAAGGCCGCGGCGCCTTTGTTCCCTTTGTGACACTGGGCGATCCCGGCCCTGAGCTGTCGCTGCAGATTATCGACACCCTGATTGCCCATGGTGCCGACGCCCTTGAGCTGGGCTTCCCCTTTTCCGATCCGTTGGCCGATGGCCCGGTGATCCAGGGCGCCAACTTACGGGCGCTGGCTGCCGGCACTACTCCAGCCAAGTGCTTCGAGCTTATCGCCGAGGTACGCAGCCGTTATCCCGAGTTGCCCATCGGCCTGCTGTTGTACGCCAATCTGGTATACGCCAACGGCATCGACAACTTCTATCGCCGCGCCGCCGAGGCCGGGGTGGATTCAGTGCTGATAGCCGACGTGCCGGTCGAGGAAGCCGCACCTTTTATAGAAGCCGCCAAGGCCCATGCCATAGCGCCTATCTTTATTGCGCCACCCAATGCCGATGATGATACCCTCAAGGCGGTGAGTGAAGCCGCTGAAGGCTACACCTATCTGCTGTCCCGCGCCGGGGTAACAGGCGCCGACAATAAGGCCGGTATGCCGGTGGATGAGGTACTGGCCAAGCTCAAAGCCTTCGATGCGCCGCCTCCACTGTTGGGGTTCGGTATTGCCGAGCCGGCTCAGGTCAGCGCCGCAATTGCCGCCGGCGCCGCCGGTGCCATTTCAGGCTCTGCCGTGGTCAGGATCATTGAGCAACACCAAAATGCACCCGATATGCTACTGAGCACTCTGGCCGACTTTACCCGTGCCATGAAGGACGCCAGCTAATCTCAGCCCTCTTTAATCCTCCAGCCAGGGTATTCCCTGGCTTTTTTATGCTTGCCTTACAATGACTTTGCGCTTGCTGCTTGTGTTGGCACAGGGTAACAAGATACCCTTGAATCATTCTCTATGCGGTTGCAAAGAGAAGCATGTAAAACCGAGCCCCTTGTATCAAGCTAATCATCTCGGCTTCAGGGACGAAAGGGACTTTCGGCCGTGCGGTAGCTATTGTCTTAATGCACTATTTTCATGCACTGTTTTAAAGCTGTATTTAAGGCAATAGCTTGGGATAGAGCCGCGCAGCACTCAGATACGCTTCAGGAGCCCAGTCTCAAACCGCGACTGACAACCAACTACACCAAGCGGAACTCAAGTATGAAAAGACTGTTTTGCCTCCCGATAATTCTATTCTCGACTGCCGCTATGGCCTAAACACTGGAAACGGATGGTTATAAAATAGAGATAGAAATCAACTGTGAAAGTGAAATGTTATGTGACGTATATAGGCCAGTCCAAAAAGTCGGGGAATCAAATAAGATTAACCGGCAGAACAGTACACACTATGTGCAATGATGGTGTTACTCCCTGCACCTTCCTGGGCTATGAGTTTCAAAACGGCTCAATCAATTACTTTGTTTCTGTCTTTGGCGAGCTTAGCGTCACCAATCAACATGGCGAGTTGATCCTGGAACAATCCGGGCAATGGCTCGATTAGCATGCTCATCAGCAAATCCAAATTCACTATCAGACTTGATTGTATAAAGGACAGGGAAAGAATAATGATAAAAAGGATGTTAGCTGTTTTTGGGATAAGCTTTTTTATTGTCGGTTGTGCCAATATTCCACTTGGCACCATGCTCAGTCTAAGTTCCTTCGATGAGCAGGATTTTGTTCAATTAAACCCGCAAGTCATCAGATCGCAGATCCTTATCGATGCGCCGGGCAAACTCGACCTTGATACCACTGAACTGACCCTGGAGCTGGATAGCAGTAAGGGAATATCCAGTTATCGTTTCCCGCTCAGACTGGAATCGACTGAGATTATCCCCCAAAACGAGGGACTGTTCAGCACCAGCCCTATGAAACACCATTACCAATTGGCACTCTCTGAAACGGCAATAAGCAGTTTCAGGCAAGTGCAGGCGTTGGTAAATACCGAGACACCCACAGAGTACAGCTTTTCCATCGACGCGGGCCTTGCTGATACAAGCGAACCGTTAAGGGAAGTCACCTTGTCGGTTTTGCTCAAACTGACCGAAGAGCAGGGATATCTGACCTTGATAGATAACGCAACACTCAACCTTGAGCATTAGCCTTGATCTTGGGCCTTGAGCATAAAACGACAGCAGCCTTAACCCCTGATTTGATTAAGACTGGATCCAAAACAACCAACAACAACTGAAGGAAATCGGTATGCAGATTGACCTTTTACAGCAAGTTGATGATGACCTGCAAAATGAGCTTATCGACAAGCTCAGAACCTATAATCACAGCTATATAAACGAAACTAGCCAACCTCTGGCCGCCATAGCCCGCGATTCCGAGGGGCAACTCATTGGTGGCGTGAGTGGCCGCAGCATCTATCGCCAGTTGCTGATTGAGGTGGTTTGGGTCGCGAAGGAGCATAGAGGTTCAGGTCTTGGCAGCCGCTTAATGGCTCTGTGCGAGCAAGAGGCAATCAAACGGGGGTGCCTGGCTGCGCAACTCGACACTTTGTCGTTTCAGGCGCCGGCATTTTATGCCAAACAAGGGTTTGAAGTTGTCGGCTCGGTCAGCGGAATTCCCGGCAGTCCGGACAGGTATTTTATGTGTAAACGCTTCAATGGCTGAAGGCCTGGCCAGGCTGCAATATGCCTTTTCTCCTGAGAGCGTGTTTGCGCCTTGTTCAATTTAGAGACTTGTTTCCATGCACGGACTCATGAGTAACACCAAGTGGCGCAAGGTATTGACTGTTCTGGCCAAGTACCCCGTCTATCTACAGCTCAAACGCTTGCAGGATGAAGACTTTCCACTGGATGTCGAACGCGCCGATCTGATTCTATCTGAGCTGGATGCGACACACTTTACTTATGTCAGATGTTCAGTCAGCTACAACGAGATAGACAAGTTGAAAGTAAAACGTCCAGCCAGAATATCGGCTTGGGGAGCAAACGAGATGACAGATTTATTTTCAGAGCTGAGCACGGAACTGAAAACCCTAGGTCAGCTCCCTTGCCAATTTGGGACCGATACGCTTGTCCTGTTCGGTTATCAACAAAACGTCGACTGAAGAGATATTATTATACTCCCTCCAAAATGACAGAGAACGCCATGACACTGACACAACTCAAGAAACTGTTACAGCAATGCCCCAACGCCACTGCCGACTATCCTTTTGGTCCTGAGGCCAGAGTCTATAAGGTCATGGGTAAGATGTTTGCTCTGCTGGCCGAGCAAGAAACGCCCTCTAGGGTGACACTCAAGGCCAAACCTGCCGACGTGCAGGCACTGATCGATAGCTTTGAGGCGATAGTGCCCGGCTATTACATGAATAAGCAGCATTGGTTCACGCTAACCTTGAATGGTGAGGTCAGCGAGGATATGCTCCGTGACCTGATTGAGGCATCCTACGCTCTGGTTGTCAGTAAACTGACCAAGGCGCAACAAGCCCAGTTGCAACAGCAAAACACCTAAAAATGACTTTTCAGATTGAGGGAACAATCGAGATGCGTGCCAGCCTGCGACAAAAAGTTATCCATGTCTGCCAGCAAAAAATCGCCCAGAAGGGCGAGAATGTTGGCGTCTCCTTCTATGCCTTCTTTGCCAACAAGAATGATGATCCCGAGTTGCTCATGGAGGCCGCTACCTGGTGGATCCAGACCCACAAACTGGATCACTTTGAGAAGGCCCGCAAAATTCTGCAAATGGTGCAAGCCGGGCAATAACCTCAGGGGCTGAGTAGCGCTAACCAGAGCCTAATTAAGCCCATGGATATAAACCATGCAACTGCAGGAAGCGCCGGGGAAAGATGAGCGCATCCTGCTCGGCCTGGCTCTCAAAGAGCACCACAACCCGACCCAGGATTGGAAAACCACAAGATATGAACATTGAAACCCCATCCAGTGCCGACTTTGCTGAGCTGCTGCAAGTCTGGGAAGATTCAGTGCGCGCCACCCACGACTTTATCAGCGAAGCCGATATCGCCTTTTTCAAGCCGCTGATCCTCGATAAGGCCTTCCCGGCGGTGACGCTCAGATGTATACGAGATGAGGCCAAAGCCATTGTCGGCTTTCTGGGCGTAGCAGACGACAAGATAGAGATGCTGTTTGTTCACAGCCGGGCTCGCGGCCAAGGCGTAGGCAGTGCCCTGCTCAAGCATGCCATCGAAGACCTCGGCGCCAACTTGGTCGATGTCAATGAGCAAAACCCACAGGCGGTCGGATTCTACCGGCATCAAGGCTTTAAACAGATCTCCCGCTCGGCACTCGATGCCATGGGTAAGCCCTTCCCTATTTTGCATCTGGCGCTTGATACTTCAGCAAAAAGGATAACTGATTGATGTCCAAGGAAGATGAGTTAAACAAAAAATATCGCGCTCTGCCCCGCGGCGCTCGTTGGCACTTAAAGCTGGATGCCCATGGACGAGCCTACTTTATTGGCAGACAGCAAACCCTGGCTACAATCTGGGGCTTTATCATGCTGGTTCCCCTGTCGGCCTCAAGTTTAATGGCTGTGGTGCTGACAGGAAAATCACAGGTATTTCATGCCGTCTCGGCCTTGCTGTTGTTAACTCTGGCAACTGGCTGTTTGGGGGTAAGAAGGCGTTGGCTGTTTGACCCCAAAAGCGCTGAGATTAAAGAATACACTGGCTGGTGGCGTATAAAAGCCAAACCCAGTAAAACCCTGCCCTACAGTCAACTCTCTATTCATATTACCCCACTGGCGCAAACGCCCAATGGGGTACAGCTGGTGCTGCTCGGACAGCGCCACACCCTGACAGATATGGCTGAGGCGCTGGCATTGATAGGCTTTTTGCGCGGCTGCGCCGGCCCGCTTGCAGTCAATGAACTTGAAGTCTATGAAAAAGTCACTGCCTGGCCCGAGTTGAAAGCCGTGCCCTTTGACACAGCTCCAAGCGACTCGGCGCCGGAGGCCGAGAGCCAGGCCGCAAAATCCCCCCATACCGAAACCAAGCCTCTGAAAGCCGCGACTCAAACTGGCCAATCCATCAGTCAGTACCGGCCCATTTGGGAGCAACACCTGATGTGGAAACTGGCGCTGCCGCTGCCGCTTTTTACCCTGCTCGGACTGCTACTGACACGCTTAGGGAGCTGAGCCATGGCGCACTGGAACAAGTACTCCTCACAAAGGGCCGAGTTGGTGTTTGGCCGCTGGACCTGGTTAATCGGCCTGCCGCTGGCGGCGCTGACTCTGGCACAGGTGTATTTCGGGCTTAACCCTGAATTGCTGCTCGGTTGGGCCATGGGGGCAACACTCGGCTGGCACGCGTTGTTCTGTCGCCATAAAATCTTGATAGACAAAGATACCTGTGTGCTGGTGCACAGTATTCGCAGTATCTACCCCATAGGGCAACTCAAGGTGCCACTGGCCGAAATCAGCGGATTTTGCCTCTGCCCCCATTTCGGCGAACCCAGATACTGGGACTTGATCTTGATGCTCAAGGATGGTCAGAGAGTGACCCTGCTGAAACGTAAGGGCAAGGCCGCAATGCAGGAGCTGGGTAAAGAGCTGGCCGATGTCAGCGGCCTGGCCTATGACGAAGAGTTCAGAGACTGAATCCCGGCTTGCATTAGCATTGAATAACATTCCTAAAGAATCCAATTGTCAAACTGATACCAGACAAGGAGGCTGTATGTCTGTTTATACTTCACCAAACGCCCAAACTCCGAGCGCCAGCTATGGCGCGGCGGACAAGAAACCCACTATCGCCATAGTGGCTTTCGATGAATTTACCGATATCGATCTGTTTTTGATGTGGGACATAGTGGGCCGCATCCAGAATGATTGGCAGGTCAAGCTGCTCGGCAGCAGCAAAAGTCACAAATCGGCATTGGGTCTTGAGATTGAGATGCAGGGCCATATTCGCGAAGCCAACCAGGCTGATGCCGTGCTGTTTATCAGCGGCAAACAGGGGATCCCGCTGGCGCTGCAAGATCCGGACTTTATCAATACTTTTGAGTTGGATCCCAACAAGCAACTGCTCGGCTCTATCTGCGCCGGTTCCTTTATCCTGCAAAGATTGGGGTTACTGGATTGCCGCGCGGCCACCACGCATCCGGATGCCAAAACGGCATTGCAAAAGACAGGTGCCGAAGTACTGGATGAACCTTTGGTGATAAGAGGCAACATAGCTACCGCCGGTGGCTGCCTGTCGGCCATGTATCTGTGTGCCTGGCTGGCCGAACGCCTGCTAGGCGAAGAGAAGCGCCGGGAAATGCTAAGGGAGCTGTTGCCCGCCGGACAACAGCCACAGTTTGAGGCCATTATTGATGCCAGCCTGCAAAGTGCTGCCGAGGCTGCAATCCAAACCGCATGCCAATAACTATTGAGAATAATCGCCTATAGAGGTTCTGTGGCAATAACAGCTTGAGAAATCCGTAGCGCTCCAGTAATTTGGGCCAAGTTTCATTGCTTGGTGCCGTTACCTAGCTTAAGGAGTCGAGATGCAATCTGCACTGGTAAGCAGCGAGTGGTTGGCCGCTCATCTTTCTGATCCCAAGTTGGTCATTTTGGATGCCAGCATGGACAAGGTGATAGGCCGCGAGCCGATAGTCTACGATGAGCCCTGCTTTATTGCCGGTGCCCGGCGGCTGGATCTGGAGCGGGAGTGCACAGATCTGCAATCCAGTGAGTTACACGCCCTGCCGAGTCAGGCCCAATTTACCGAGCTGGTGCAGCGGCTCGGCATCGACCAGGACAGCACTGTCGTCATCTATGACAACCAGGGTATCTACTCATCGCCCCGGGGCTGGTGGTGTTTCAAGGTCATGGGCTTTGAGCAGGTGTTTGTTCTCGACGGCGGTCTGCCCAAATGGCTCAAAGAGCTGCGCCCCTGTGCCGGCAAGTTAGCGACCGAGTTTCAGCGCGGTAACGCCTGTGGGCAATATCAAGCGGAAAAGGTCTGTAACGCCCCCCAGGTATTGGATACCCTGGCAGGCAAGCAGGCCATGATACTGGATGCCAGGGCCAGTTCACGCTTTCTCGGCCAGAGTCCCGAACCCAGAGAAGGCGTGCGCAGCGGCCATATTCCCGGCGCCGTGAATCTGCCGTTTGCCGAAGTGCTGGATGGCGACAGCCTGAAACCTCAGCCGGCACTGGAGCAGATTTTTCTGCATCTGGGTGCCATGGACGCCAGACGCAGCGGCAAACCTTTAATCTTCAGTTGCGGCTCAGGGATCACCGCCTGTATTTTGATCCTGGCGGCCTATCAGGTACGCCTCGACGCCCTGATACTCTACGATGGCTCCTGGGCCGACTGGGGCAGCAAGGCCCATCTGCCGCTGGCAACAAGTTAAGACCAAAGCCGTTATAAACCAAAGCGGTAAAAAATCAGGGCTGTTAAAAACCGGCTCTCGCTTTCAGCACAACGGAAGACGAGCAGCAAACGGTTCTCTAGCTTCACCCTCGAGCTCAATCTCAAGCCTGCTTCCCCAAGCGGGCTTTTTAACATCATAGCCGCCCACCAGCTTGCCCCGCCAAGGCTGCTGCTTATGCTTGTCTAAAGAACAGCCTTAAGCCCTTTCCTTAAGGCGCCGCAATCTTTCAACCTACATGCTTTTCTTTTGAACCCACAAAGTATACGATTCATATATGTTTTATATATAAAGTGTATTTTTGGCATATGGGAATTATCAAGATCTCCGATGAACTCCATGAGGAGCTGCGCAAGGCCAGCGGCCTGATGGCGCGCTCCATCAACGCCCAGGCGGAATTTTGGATCAAGATGGGCATGCTGGCCGAGCTTAACCCCGACCGGAGTTTTAATGAGCTGATGGCCGAGCTGTATCAGCGGGAAGCCATCAAGGTACCAGGAGTGCAAAATGCTTGAACAAAAAAGAAAAATTCATTTAAAAACTGCAGCTGAAGCCGAGCTGATGCGCCGCTCAGGCGCCCTGCTTGCCAAGGTATTTGCCATGTTGGACGACTTTGTTGTTCCCGGCATCTCGACCATGGCCATCAACGACAGAGTAGAAGACTTTATCGTCAACGAGCTTAAGGCGCGCCCGGCCAGCAAGGGCCAATACGGCTATGCCTATGTGCTCAACAGTTCGGTCAATGAAGTCGTGTGTCACGGGGTTCCGTCGGAGCAGCAGTTGCTGAAGGCCAGCGATATTGTCAATCTGGATATCACCCTCGAAAAGGATGGTTTTATTGCCGACTCCAGCAAGATGTACCTGATGCCACAGGCATCGCCTTTGGCCAAACGCCTGGTACAGGCCACTTATGAAGCCATGTGGCGAGGGATCAAGATGGTCAGGCCCGGTGCCCGCCTCGGGGATATTGGCCATGCGATTCAACAGTATGCCGAATCCCAGGGCTACAGTGTGGTCAGGGAATACTGTGGTCATGGCATAGGGCGCGAGATGCACGAAGAGCCCCAGGTGCTGCACTATGGCCGCGCTGCCAGCGGCCTGGAACTGCGAGCCGGTATGTGTTTTACCATAGAGCCGATGATCAACCAGGGCGGCGCCAAAATAAAGACCAAGAAAGATGGCTGGACAGTAGTGACCCGGGATAAAAAACTCTCGGCCCAGTGGGAGCACACCATACTGGTGACAGATACCGGCTATGAAGTGTTGACCCTCAGAGATGAAGAGCGCTGAACCACAGCGCTCATCCCAAACGCTTACGGAACCTCAATGAAGCGAGCAACACGCCTCCCAGGGTGAACGCCCCCAGCCAAAAGGCATCTTTAGCCAACATCAGGATATCGGCCTCACGCAGGACTATGGCGCGCACCATACGCATAAAGTGGGTCGCCGGCAGCGCTTCGGCTATCCACTGCGCCGCAATTGGCATAGCTTCGTAAGGAAACATAAAGCCTGACAACAGAATAGAGGGCAACAGGATAAATACCGTCAGCTGCATCGCCTGCAATTGGGTCTTGGCAATAGTGCTGATCACCAGGCCCAGGCTGAGGCTGGCAAAGATAAACAGCAAAGAGGCCAGCAACAAGCTGTCCAGACCTCCGCGCACAGGCACACCGAACAGGAAGTGGCCCACGCTGAGAATAATACTCACCTGAATAAGCCCCACCAGCACATAGGGGATGATTTTCCCCACCATCAGCTCCATGGGTTTAACCGGGGTGGTGATCAGAAACTCCATATTGCCCTGCTCTCTTTCCCTGACAATGGCAGCAGAGGTGAACATGATCATTGTCATGGTCAAAATCACCGCCAGCAAGCCGGGCACTATGTTAACCACTGTGCGCTGCTCCGGGTTGAAATACTGCACCACCTCAAAGCTTGGCACCCGGTTTTGGCTGCTGAAACCGGCCACCTCATCCAGCGGCATGCTTCTCAGGCTACGAATCGCGGCGGCGATAACCGTATCCGAGCCATCCACCAGCCACTGGGCCACGGGCCGGGTAAGCTGGCTGTCGCTTTGACGACGGTCGAAGGCTGGATGATTCACCAGACGGGCATTGAGATCCGCCGGCAAATAGAGCACGGCGCGCACTTCTCCCGAGGTGATGGCCGCCTCGGCCTGTTCGATAGAGGCGTATGTTGCCTTGAAGTCCACCACCTGGGTGGCCTTTACCGCCTGCACCAAGGCCCGGCTGTAGCTGCTGGCGGACATATCCACCAATCCGGCGGGCAGATGCCTGGCATCGGTATTGATGGCGTAGCCGAACAGCAACAGCTGCACCAGAGGGATCATCACTATCATGCCGAAGGTCATCCTATCCCGCGACAGCTGCCTGAGCTCCTTGAGCATGATTGCCAATATCCTAGCCCACATGTCGACCTCCGGTGCAGGATACAAACACATCTTCGAGACTGGGGCGCGCCATGGCGAGCTTGTGCCCATCGCAATAGGGGCTGAGAAAGGCGATGGGATCTGTGTCATCACGCCGCACCAACACCCTGAGCCGGGTGCCTACCTGAGCGGCAGAAACAACCTCAGGTAAGGCCACCAGCTGCTGCTTGAGCGCCCTTAGCTGCTCACCGCTCACTTCCACCACGCTGGCGCCCATCTGCTGCATCAATTCGGCCGGGGAGCCATCGGCCCGCTTGGCGCCGCGCTCCAGGATTGCCAATGCATGGCAGCGCTCCGCCTCGTCCATGTAGTGGGTTGAAACCAAAATAGTGGTCCCGGCGGCGCAGAGATCGAACAGCCGCTCCCAAAACTCGCGGCGGTTTTCCGGATCGACCGCCGAGGTGGGTTCATCGAGAAACAAGAGCTCGGGGGAGTGCAGTGTGGCGCAGGCCAGTGCCAGACGCTGCTTCTGGCCACCACTCATGGAGCCGGCCAACTGAGACTCCCTGCCCTCTAGGCTATACAGATGCAGTAGCTCTTCAATGCGCGCCTTGCCGCGGCGGCCGAACAGGCCATAAATACTGGCGACAAATCTGAGGTTCTCCAGCACAGACAGATTATCGTAGAGAGAGAACTTCTGGGTCATATAACCTATACGTTGCTTGAGCGCCTCTTCGTTACCGGCAAGCGGCTCTCCCAATACGGTCACCTCACCGGCATCCGGCAACAACAGGCCGGTAAGCAGCCGGATCGCAGTGGACTTGCCGCAACCGTTGGGACCAAGAAAACCGTAAATGCTGCCACGGGGGATGGCAAGACTGAGATTATCCACCGCGGTCAACTCACCAAAGCGCCGGGTCAGTCCGTGAGCTTCAATGGCTAGGGGAGCTTCAATGGCCAGGGAAGAATCAATGGACAAGGTGGCTTGAATGGCCGAAGAAGCACAGGCATCAGCTGACTGAGTCATGGCAGTCGTACCTCCAGCGCCAGCCCTGAGGGCAGAGACTCGGCGCCCTCGACATCGATATCTGTCAGATACATCAATCTGGCACGATCGCGCTCATTAAGGGCATAAAACGGAGTAAAGGCAGGTTGAGAACGGATATTTCTGACAGTGCCGTTGAGCGGCTGCTCCACCCCATCGACCCAGACCTCCAGCTTGTCGCCGCGGGAAAGCTTACTGATGGCCGTTTGCGGCAGATAGACTCTGGCATAGGGTTTATCCAGCGCCAAAAGCGCGACAAGTTGAGTGCCCTGAGCCACTCGATCGCCCCTCTTCCAGGGCAATATGTCCACCTCTGATGCCAGCGGCGCCCTGAGACTGAGGTCGTCCAAGGCTTTCTCCTCGGCCTTGAGCGCCGCTGCTGCGGCAGCCACTCTGGCTTCGGCCTGGACCAGTTGTTCGCTGCGGGTACCGTTTTCCAGTTGCAGCCATTGTTCATTGGCCTGCTCGACCAAGGCCTTGGTGTGATCCCGCTCGGCGATGGCCGCATCCAACTCCGCCTGCCCCACCACTTTGGCGGCAAACAGCTCGCGGGTACGCTGATATCTGAGTCTGGCTTCGGTCGCGGCTGCCGTTGCCGCCTCTATGGCGGCTCTGGCCGCCCGCCGCTCTTCTACCCTGGCACCTTGTTGCAGCTCATCGAGCCTGGCGCCGGCCTCAGCCAGTTCGGCGCGGCGCTGTGCCACTCTGGCTGCCGCGCTGCGGCTGTCCAATTGCAGCAACAACTGCCCCGCCTCGACCTTGTCACCCTCGGCCACATGGATATCGGCTATCTGCTCGGCAACGGGGGCTGAAAGCTGGATACGATCCCGCTCCAGTGTGCCCATGGCGCGGCTTTTGTCGCTGTCGCCACAAGCTTGCAACAGCAATAGTGTCGCTGTCAGTATCAGGGATATCTTGTTCATTGGGGTTCCTCACTGCCTGGGTTGGCGGCAATATCCTGGCGCAATAAGCCTTGATGCAGGACTTTGGCATTGTGCTCTGCCAGCTGTTTGAGCCAGGTTTCGTTCAATTCGACACCGAAGTCCCGCATCAGATGGGCCGGGGCGATCAGCGGAAACACCATCAGGCTGACAAAACTCAGCCGCGCCAAGGTAGGGTCCAGGTTGGGATTAAGGCCTTGATGTTGCCCAAGCTGGCGGATCCACAGCCTCGAGCGGCTGAGCATGTCACTGAATACGCTGGCAAGGGCATCGAAGGCTTCACTGCCTTCTCTGTGATTCAACACCTGGA
Source organism: Shewanella sp. 38A_GOM-205m (assembly GCF_000518445.1). NCBI lineage: Bacteria > Pseudomonadati > Pseudomonadota > Gammaproteobacteria > Alteromonadales > Shewanellaceae > Shewanella > Shewanella sp. 38A_GOM-205m. The sequence goes on from NZ_JADP01000009.1 coordinate 24,365, forward strand.
TGATAAGCCCGGGCAAGGCCGGGTTGGCAGCCATGGCGCGGTAATAGACCTGCATCAGCTCAAATGGCCCGCCAAAACCTGGCTCGGGTCTTTTCTTGCTCGAATCAAGACTCATCTTGCTGGGCTCAAGGCTGTTATTACCAAGCTCAAGGCGGCTATTGCTGGGCTCAGGGCTGTTTGCAGAGCCCTCACTGGCAGATTGATGACTTTGCGCGGCATTGTAATGTTTGAAGGCTTCCAGCACTGGAGCGATTGTGTCTCTGACCATGGCCTCAAACAGGCCTGCCTTGGAGCCGAAGTAATAACGGATCATCGCCGCATCCACTCCCGCCTTGCGCGCCAACTCTCGGGTGGAAACCCGCTCATACCCCTTCAGGGTAAAGCAACTGCGCGCGGCTTCTATCAAAGCATCCCTGGCCCCTGAATGGCCTTTAGGACGACCGGCTGTGGCTTTCATCCCCTGCTCCTCAAAAATTCCTCTTGTGATGAATATACTCAGTTTAGTGCTTATATGGCAGTGAGTTAATTCTCCATTCGTGCCTATGTTGGGGAATTTAGTCGGCCCAGTTAAGAGGATATTTGAGCAAGCTTGCTCCACCGTCTTCGACTCCCGTCCTTTACCTCTCCGCCGACGGAGCCAATGGGAATTCCGTCACTCTTGAGCAAATCGCTCTCAACTCAGCCACTCTCAAATCAGTCGCTCCCAATGCTGTAAATGCCGTCTTTATCCGACCAATTTATGGTTATCGGTACAGGCTTCTAATCAGACCAGTTACATCTTTACATAAATCAATTGAGAATCATTTGCATTTGTATTTGAGTGCATGCTAATTTGTCGCCGCTGTCGTTGAGAAACGGATGACAGCAAAAAAGGAATGGCCCAGGGAAAGGCCGAAGTAGTTCCTGTCCCTGGGTGACTTGTCATTGATGACTGACCTCATGTCAGTCGCAAAGGAGGCAAAAGTGACACACCCCAGCATGGAGCCTGAACAGGCGAGCAATGACCCGAGCTATGATGCCGCCGGCCACCTGCCGTTCGCTCCCCACACTGAACTCTTTGGTATCGCACCCGAACACCACTACTCCCGCTTGATGCAACTGGGCATGGATACCCTGAAACACCGCCTTGAACGGCTGGATGGCCCCAGCAGTGGCATTCGCCCCGAAGAGCTGCAAAGCGCATTTTCCGATATCAATCTCGACCGCCCCCTCGGGGACATGAAGCAAGTTCTGGCCGAACTGGACAAGCTCTATCTCAGCCACGCCATCTACTTCCAACACCCTGATTATCTGGCCCACCTCAACTGCCCTGTAATGCTCACATCCTTGTTGGCCGAGCAGTTGAGTTCTGCCATCAATACTGCGGTGGAAACTTGGGATCAGAGCGCCGGCGGGACTCTGATTGAACAGAAGGTTATCGACTGGGCCTGCGAGCGCGTGGGATATCAAGGATTTGCCGACGGTGTCTTCACTACCGGCGGCACCCAGTCCAACCTGATGGCGCTGCTGCTTGCCAGAGAGTTGGCCGGCAGCCTTGAGCCGGGTCACAGAGGCAATGTTCTGGCCGGCCTGGCTGCCAATGCCCGCCGCTACCGCATTCTCTGCTCTGAATTCAGCCATTTCAGCATTCAAAAAGCAGCCGCACTTTTAGGGTTGGGACACGAGGCGGTTGTGAGTGTCGGTTGTGATGCCAATCGGCGCATGGATCCCAAGGCACTGGCGGGCAAACTCAGGCAGCTCAAAGCGGCAGGACTGATCCCCATCGCCGTGGTCGCTACCGCTGGGACCACTGACTTTGGCGCCATAGATCCCATAGCGCCCATTGCTGCCCTTTGCCGCGAGTTCGGCTGTTATCTGCATGTGGATGCGGCCTACGGCGGCGCCTTGTTGCTGTCACGCACTCAGCGCCAACGCCTCGAAGGCATAGAGTTGGCCGACTCTGTCAGCCTGGATTTCCATAAGTCCTTCTTCCAGCCCGTGTGCTGCTCGGCGCTGTTGGTCAAGGACAAAGGCGTGCTCGGTTACCTCACCTACCATGCCGATTACCTCAACCCTGAGTCCCAGGCCCAGGCCGGAGTGCCGGATCTGGTCAATAAGAGCCTGCAAACCACCCGCAGGTTTGATGCCCTCAAGCTGTGGCTGAGCCTGAGAGCCGCCGGGCCGGATGCCATAGGCGAAATGTTCGACACCCTGATTGCCACCACAGCCGAGCTTTATGAAAGCTTTAGCCGTTTCCCCGAGTTGCAGACGGCGCAGCGCCCGTCGCTGACTACCCTGGTGTTTCGCTTCAACGACCCGGCACTCGGCAGCGCCGAATTGGATGAATGCAATCGCCATATCCGTGCCCGTCTGGCCCGTGAAGGCCGCGCCATGATTGCAGCGACCAAGGTGGCCGGCAGCCAATATCTCAAGTTTACCCTGCTCAACCCTCACACCCGTCTCGAGGATATCGAAGCCGTATTAACCGACATCTGCAAAATCGGTCGCGAGCAGGCCCGTCACTACAAGACCAGCGCGCTTTGCAGCGCCTGAGGAGGAACTGATGCAAACCAAAGTCTACGATATCCTGGGCATAGGGATAGGCCCCTTTAACCTGAGCCTGGCGGCCCTGGCCGAGCCGCTTGACGGTCTTGAGTGTCTGTTTGTCGATGCCGGCGCCGGTTTCGACTGGCATCCCGGCATGTTGCTGGAATCGTCCAGATTGCAGACCCCTGTCATGTCGGATCTGGTGACCATGGCCGATCCCACCAGCCGCTACAGCTATTTGAACTTCGCCAAACAAACCGGCCGACTCTACAGTTTCTATATTCGCGAAAGCTTCTTCCTGCCGCGGCAGGAATATAATCTCTACTGCCAATGGGTCTGCGCCGAGCTGAGTAACCTTAAATTCAATTTCAAGGTCACCCGGGTCAGTTTCGATGCCGAAACCGACACTTATCTGGTCAAAGGGCAGGACAGAGTCAGTGGCCAAGAGCAGAGCCTGCGCGCCCGTCACCTGGTGCTGGGAACCGGTACCCAGCCCTGGATGCCCCACTTCTGCCCCGGCGCCGACAAGCGAGTACTGCACTCGGCCAACTATCTGCACCGTAAACAGGCGCTGCAGAGCCAAAATGACATCACCATAGTCGGCAGTGGCCAGAGCGCGGCAGAGATCTTCGAAGATCTGCTGCTGGATATCGACAAATACGGTTATCGCCTGCGCTGGCTCACCCGCTCGCCAAGATTCTTCCCGCTTGAGTACACCAAGCTGACTCTGGAGATGACCTCGCCGGAATATATCGACTATTTCCACGCCCTGCCCGAGGCGCAGCGCCGCGAACTTATCGGCTCACAGAAGAGCCTCTATAAGGGGATCAACGCCGATCTGATCAACAGCATCTATGATCTGCTTTACCAAAAACGCCTGCACTGTGATTTTGATGTACAGCTGCTGACCAACACGGCACTGCAAAGCGTTCACAGCGACGGACAGCAACTGCTGCTGGGTTGCAGACATACAGAACTTGAGCAGGAGTTCGAGCTGACCAGTTCGGCACTGGTGATGGCCACCGGCTACTGCTACCGATTGCCGGACTTTCTCGAGCCGCTCCACTCGCAGCTGCTGTTCGATCAAAAGGGCGATCCCGATGTCCAGCGTCATTATCACATAGACAAGGCCGGGCGAATTTTTGTTCAGAACCTGGGGCTGCACACCCACGGGCTGTGTTCGCCGGATCTGGGAATGGGCTGCTATCGCAACGCCACCATATTGCGGCAGATCCTGGGCAAAGCACCTTACGAGATAGAGCAGCAAATTGCCTTCCAGAGCTTTGGTATTCCCAAGCAAGACGCCAGTGCGCCCAAACGCCGGCACAGCAGCAATCAAGCTCTGCAGCGGGAGGCCAGCTGATGGCCTCTCAAACAGCAGTTAATCCGGCTGCCGACACAGCCGGCTTCAGCGCCAGATACGGCTTTGCGCCGGGCAAGCGCCTCAAGGTCAACGACTTTGATTTTTGTGCCTATCGGGAAAGCGAACACTTTGACACCCTGAGCGACTGGCTCGGCCGCGACTATGCCGCCTTCTGGGGCATGCAATCCTTAACGCCCACCGAGCGCCGCGTTGAGCTCGCCCCCACTGCAGATAAGTTTGGCCTGATGGCCTATCGCGACGCAGAGCCTGTGCTCTATACCGAGCTGTACGATCCCCGCTTTGATGAAGTGGGCCAACACTTTGACTGCCAGCACGGCGATTGCGGCATGCATTTGCTGCTGGCTCCTCCCACTAAGCCGCAGCGCGGTTTCAGCCGCCAGGCCATCACGGCTGTGGTGTCTCTGATACTGCAGCATCTGGGCTTTGCCCGCCTGGTGGTAGAGCCGGATATCAACAACCAAAAGATTCACCCGCTGAACCGTGCGGTAGGCATCTGCTACAGCCACGCCATTCAACTCGAAAACAAACAAGCCATGCTGGGTTTTTGCACCCTGCCTGGGTTCAGTGCCGCACTGGCAACAGGAGCCACACAATGACAGCATCCATTATCGAACAGACTCGTCTCAGCCATCTGACGCCTGCCATCTGGAACCAGGCGAGCCGCCATCTGCTGGCGAAAATTCTCAGTGAATTCAGTCATGAAAAGCTAATAGCGCCAGAGCTGTTATTGCCAGCAGAGGCAGAGCAAGAGGCCTGTTGGCAGCTCAAGCTGGATACCCGGGATGGTCAGCTCTGCTACCGCTTCAGCGGTCGCCGTTATCAGCTGGATCACCTGCAGATAGCGCCGGATTCCATCGAGTGTTTCAAAGATGGCGAGCAGCAACAGCCGGACGCCATGCTGCTTATCATCGCCCTCAAGGAGAGACTCGGCATAAGCGATGCATTGCTGCCCACTTATCTTGAAGAGATCACCAGCACCCTCTACAGCAAGGCCTTCAAACTTCTGTGGCAGGCAAAGCCGGTGCAGGAGCTGGTGGATTGCGACTATCAGCAGATAGAAGCGGCCATGACCGAAGGCCATCCTGTGTTTGTCGCCAACAACGGCCGCATAGGTTTTGATGTCGATGACTGGCGGGCCTTTACGCCGGAGAGCGGTCAACCGTTGCAACTCGAGTGGCTGGCGGTCAGCAGTGAACATACCAGCCTGGCGCTGATAGCCGGGCTCGACTATCGCCAACTGCTGCAAGATGAGTTGGGCGATGCTTTGTTGCTCAGATTTGAGCAGAAGATCCGGCAACAGGGCAAAAACCCGGACGATTATTTTCTGATGCCCGTTCATCCATGGCAGTGGCGCGAAAAGATCAGCCGCATATTTGCCGCCGATCTGGCCCGTGACCGCCTCATTCACCTGGGACAAGGCCGTGATGAATATCAGGTGCAGCAATCCATCCGCACCTTCTTCAACCTGAGCCAACCCAAGCGCTGTTACGTGAAGACGGCGCTGTCGATTCTCAATATGGGCTTTATGCGGGGTTTATCGCCCTACTACATGAGCCGAACCCCGGAGATCAATGCCTTTGTCGCCGAGCTTATCGACAGCGACCCTTTCTTTGCCAATCAAAGATTTGTGCTGCTCAGGGAAATCGCCGCCATAGGCTATCACCACAGATACTATGAGCAGGCGCTGGAGAAAGACACCCCCTACAAGAAGATGCTCTCGGCACTGTGGCGTGAAAGCCCTTATGCTCTCAGCTTCCAGGGCGAGCCTTTGGTAAAACCCGGACAGCAACTGATGACCCTGGCGGCCCTGCTGCACCAGGACAATCAGCAGCAGAGCCTGCTGGCGGCGCTTATCGAGGCTTCCCCCCTGAGTGCCCACGACTGGATGAGCCGGCTGCTGGATCTTTACCTTACCCCCTTGCTGCACGCCTTCTTTGCCTACGATCTAGTGTTTATGCCCCATGGCGAGAACCTTATTCTGGTGCTGGATGACAAGGTGCCTGTCACCATATTGATGAAGGACATAGGCGAAGAAGTCGCAATTCTCAACGGCAGTGCGCCGCTGCCGGGACGGGTGGCGCAACTGGCGGTCTCGCTCGAAGAGGAGATGAAGCTCAACTACATACTGCTGGATATTTTCGACTGCATCTTCCGCTTTATGGCGCCGCTGCTCGATAGCCACACCAGCCTGAGTGAACAGGGATTCTGGAGCCTGGTGGCCGGAAAGGTCCGTGATTATCAGGCTTCCCACCCCCAGTTTGCCGATAAGTATCGCCGCTACGATCTGTTCCAGCCGACCTTTGTCCGCACCTGCCTGAACCGGATCCAGCTCAACAACAACCAGCAGATGATAGATCTCGAAGACAGGGAGAAGAACCTGCGCTTTGCCGGCGATATCGACAATCCGCTGCACCCCTTTGCCGCCAGCCACAGCTTTGGCGTGACACCCACCCAGGCCGAGTGTCTTGCAGACCCGGCCTTGTAAACCTTCCAGGAAGTAACAGGAAAATGGACACAAATATGCAAACCCTTAATGGCTTCAGGCCGACCCCCATCGCCCTTCTCTGTTCTGTGCTATTGAGCGCCCCGGTGTTCGCTGCCGACAAGAGCGAAACACAGGAGAAAGAGATGGAGGTACTGACAGTGGTCGGTGCCAAGAGCCAGCCCATGAGCTACAAGGCAAGTGACATGAGCACGGCCACCGGCATGAAGCTCTCGTTTCTCGAGACGCCGCAGTCTGTCACAGCCGTCACCGCCAAGGCCATTGAAGATCAGCAGCTCAACTCTGTCATTGATGTCATGACCAGTGTCGCCGGAATAAATGCCCGCCCCTCGGACAACGACAGATACTCCATCAGCGCCCGCGGGATCTCGGTCAGCAGCATTCTCTATGATGGCGTGGCAACCACCTATGACACCCGCTTCAACTATGGCGATAACCTGATGGACAGCGCCCTATACGAGCGCATTGAAGTGGTGCGCGGCGCCACCGGCTTGATGCTGGGTGCCGGTAGCCCTTCTGCCGCCATCAATTTGGTGCGAAAACGGCCCACTGCCGAGTTTCAGGGCAGTGTCAGCCTGAGCAGCGGCTCCTGGGACATGCTGCGCGGCGTGGTCGATCTCTCCGGCGGCCTCAATCAGGATGCCAGCATCCGTGGCCGGGTGGTGCTGGCCTATCAGGACAGGGAAAACTGGCAACACAGATATGAGCAGCAGCGGCAAACCCTGTATGGCATCCTGGAAGCGGATCTGGGAACCAATACTCTGCTGACCCTGGGCAGTGATTTCCAGCATACCAGGCCGGAAGGCACCATGTCCGGCGGCTTGCCGCTGTTTGACAGTGACGGCAACCGCACCAATTACGACCGTCATGTATCCACCGCCCCCAGTTGGGCCTCCGCCAAGACAGATGCGCTCAACGGCTTCGTGACTCTGGAGCACCACTTCAACCCGGATTGGAGCCTAAAAGGCAGCTATATCTATGGTGACAACAGCCTGGAGTTTGATGTGCTCTGGCCAACAGGGAACCCGGATCCTGTCACCAATGAGGGCATGGTCCCCGGCTCTTTGGCCTTTATCGACGGCAGTCGCACTCAGCACACCTTTGATCTCAAGCTGAGCGGCAACTTCAACGCCTTTGGCCGTAACCACCAACTGGTGGCCGGTGCCAATCAACAAAAACAGGATTTTGCCAACCCCTACTATGGCGCTCTCGGTGCCAAACCGCCTCTGGGAGACTTCCGCCAGCCCGGCTTTGATTACCCAAAGCCGCAATGGAGCGATCAGGTGCTCTACGGCTCCTGGGGCGAAACCAAGCAACAGTCTGTCTATATCGCTTCCCAGCTTGAGCTGACCGATGCCCTGTCCATGGTACTCGGTGGCCGCCTGGATAACTGGGAAACAGATCAGGATAACTTTGGTGCCAAACATGACTATAAGGTCGATGGTGAGTTCACCGGTTATCTGGGGCTGACCTATGCCCTGAGCGACGAATATGCCCTGTATGCCAACTACACGGACATTTTTACCCCGCAAAGCAAAGTTCAGGCCGATGGTCGTTACCTGGACCCCATCAAGGGCAGCAACTATGAGGCCGGGATCAAAGCCAGCCTGTTCGATGAGGCGCTGGACTTGTCGTTGGCTGCCTTTGAGATCCGTCAGGACAATGTCGGTGAGCAAACCGGCGAAAACCTGCCCAACAGCACTATCCCCATTTACCGCAGTGTCGACGGTACCAAGACTCGCGGCTTTGAGTTTGAGGTCAACGGTTCCATCAATGACAACTGGGATCTTTACCTGGGCTACACCCAGTTTGATACCGAAGATCCCAAAGGGCAAAAGATCAACACCACCAACCCGGAGCGGCAACTCAAGCTCTTTACCACTTATGAATTCGATGGCTGGCTTCACGGATTGCAGCTGGGCGCCGGGGTCAACTGGCAGAGTCGCATCTATAGCCAAGTCTCAAAACCGGACAAGAGTAAAGTCGAAGTGGAACAAGGCAGCTACGCCCTGGTGAAGCTGATGGCGAGATACAAGTTCAATGAACAGTTGAGTCTGAGAGCCAATCTGGATAACGCGCTCGACAAGAGCTATTACAGCCAGCTCGGCTTCTATAACCAATTCCAGTATGGCGCGCCGCGTAACTTCAGCGTCACCCTGGACTACCGTTTCTGAGCCGCGTTATGCCGTGAAACTATCCATAATAAGGAGCGCCCCGCACTGCGGGGCGAATAACAAGTATGTTGTGTGAAGCAAGGCGCCTGTTGGCGCTTGTCGTGTTTCTGAGCCTGGGGCTGACGGGCTGTTATGACCATCCGCAAACCAAAGCCCAAACACCGCCGCAAGACGGTTATCCGGTTTGCATTACCACGGCCCACGGGACCAGCTGCATCGAGTCGCCGCCCAAGCGCGTGGTGACCCTGGGAGCCGGGGCCGAAGACTGGACCCTATCCTTAGGGGTTGTCCCCATAGCCATTGAACCCCATTACTGGGGCGGCGATGCAGAGGGTTATCTACCCTGGTTTCGCCAGGCATTGGAAGCGCAAGAGCTGCCGCTGCCCGCCATCATCAGCAGTTACCCCGAGCTGGATGTGGAGCGATTATTGGCGTTGAAACCGGATCTTATTCTGGCGCCCCAGTCCGGTATCACCCGCGAAAGCTTTTTGCAGCTGAGCGCTCTGGCCCCCGTCATCGCCTATCCGGACAAACCCTGGCTGACACCGGTTAAGCAGCAGGTGGAACTGATAGCCAAGGCACTCGGTAAAGAACTGCAGGCCGAAGCGCTTTTGAAACAGCAACGGGCCTATATCGCCCGAGTCGCCGCCGAAAATCCTGAGTTCAATGGCGTGCGCCTGGCCTATATCAATGCCGCCAGTCGAGTTGGCAATCTCTCGGTTTATGTCACAGGCGATCCCAGAGTGGATCTGCTGTTGGCGCTGGGGTTTGTATTGCCGCCACAACTTTCCGGGCTCAATGCCAGCCGAGGCCACTTCGCCGCCCACATAGGACTGGAGCGCGCCGACATGCTGGACGATGCCGAGCTGCTGCTCAGCTGGTACAGCTCGGACAAGGCCAGAGCCGAGGTAGAAGCCATGGCGGTTATCCGTCGTCTGCCCGCCATGCGCCGCGGTCGGTATCTGGCAATAACCGACCCGGCGCTGGTGATGGCCAGCTCCTACGGCTCGCTGCTAAGCGTTAAATGGGCTATTCCCAAGCTGGTGCCGCAACTGCAACAAACCCTGGCAGAGCAAAAAGAAAACCCTCGCCAATACCGGCATCAAGACACACAGACAGACGCAGATACAGGCGCGCCATCGAATAAAAATGGGAGGCCGGGATGACACACCCAAAAATCTTTCTGCAACATGGAGCTACCCAGTCCCAGAACCGTCTTGGACGTAACGCGGTAACCCTGCTTGGGCTGCTGACGATACTGGCGCTGCTGGTATTGGCCAACCTGCTCTTTGGCGCCCGCACACTACCGCTGACTATGCTGGGCAAGCTCTGGCAACCGGCCGCAGACGATCATCTGTCGCTGGTGTTACAGGCAAGGCTGCCAAGATTGCTGTGCGGCATGTTGGCCGGCATGGCATTGGCAATGGCCGGTTGCGTTATCCAGGCGCTGTGCCGCAACCCCTTGGCGGATCCCGGCCTGCTCGGCGTCAATGCCGGCGCCAGCGCCTCTCTGGTCACTCTGGGGCTATGGAGCGCAACAGCGGGTTTGAGTCTCTTCTGGCAGGCCTTGCCCGGAGCGCTGCTGGCCAGCGCCTTGGTGTATATGATGTCCAGGGCGCAGCAATCCCAGGGGCAATCCGCGGCGGTCAGGCTGATCCTGGCCGGCGCCGCCATCAGCGCCGTGCTCGGGGCCTATGTCCAGGCCAGAGTGTTGCTGAACCCGCAGCTATTTGATGGTTTCAGGTATTGGATGGCGGGCTCCCTGTCCGGGCTGGGCTGGCCGGAGTTTCATGCGCTCTGGCCCTATCTGCTGCCCGCCGCGGTACTCTTGTGGCTGCTGGCGCCGGCGCTGAATCTGATGCTGCTGGATAATCATACCGCCAAAGCGCTCGGTGCCTCCCAGGGCTGGCAGGGGCTGCTCGCCTGGCTGGGTGCCACCTTGCTGTGCGCCGCAGCCACCGCCATTGTCGGCCCGCTGGCCTTTGTCGGCCTGGCCAGTGCCCATCTGGCCAGGCGTTATCTGACACTCAATTTCCGCCTGCTATTACCGGGAGCCGCTTTGATAGGCGGCGCCATGGTGTTATTGGCAGATCTGTTGGCGCGGGTATTGATGCCGCCGGCCGAGCTGCTGACCGGTATCATGGTCGCCCTGCTGGGAGCGCCGTTTCTGTACCTGATGGCCCGAGGGCAAAACCTGAAGGAGGCGTCATGAACCACACCCGTTTTCCCATCTGGCAATGGGGCCCGATAACCTTAAGAGCCCCCTCATCCGGCGCCATTGGAGCCGCCTTGCTGGCCGTAGTCCTGCTTGGCGCTGCACTGCTACTTAGCCTGATGCTGGGACATCAGGGCCTGGCGCCGGTGAGCCTTGCCAAGGCCTTGTTTGCCGAAGCCTCCGACTATGAAAACTGGCTTTTGTGGCAATCACGCCTGCCAAGGGCACTGTGTGCCCTCGGCGCCGGCATGGCGCTGGGGCTCTCCGGCGCCGTGTTTCAAAGCCTGAGCCGTAACCCTCTGGGAAGCCCGGATATTCTCGGGGTCAATGCTGGTGCCAGTGCCGGCGCCGTCCTCTGGTTATTATGGCTGCCGGAACTGCCATTGCTGCCCGGCGCCCTCTTGGGCACTGGGGTTGTGCTCCTGCTGTTTTTCGCAGGGCTCGGACGCCAATGGCAGTTTTCCCGCAATCTGGTGCTGATGGGCATCGCCATCAACGCCTTTGCCATCGCCCTGGTGCAGTTTGTACTGACACTGGTGCAAAGAGAGCAGGCGCAGCAGATGCTGGGGTATCTGTCCGGCAGTCTGGCACACCGCACCTGGGGTGATGTGCTGCTGATAACCTCAGTACTACTGCTGGCATTGCCCGCTCTGTTGCTGCTCTCCCGCCGTCTGTCACTGCTGGCTTTGGGCCAGGAACTGGCTCAGGCGCTTGGTAACCCGGTGCGCCAAAGTCAAACACTGGCGCTGCTGTTTGCCACCTTGCTGGCCCTGGGAGCCGTACTCTGCGCCGGCCCCGTGGCCTTCGTCGCCTTGGTGGCGCCGCATCTGGCCCGCTTTGGCAATCGTCAATTGGCACTGCTGCGCTCGGCGCTGATAGGCGCGCTGTTGCTGCTCGGGGCCGACACCCTCACCTTATTGCTGCCGGGCAACCAAAGGCTGCCGGTGGGCGTATTGACCGCCCTCATCGGCGGCGCCTATCTGGCGCTGCTCTTGAGCCGCGAAATCCGGGGACAACCGCAACTGGCCAAGGGACTAAAAGGAGAAAGATCATGACCCAATACCCTGACTATGACATAGCCCTCAGTGGGCATGAGCTTTATCTCGAGTACGGCCAGCGGCCCATCATAAGCGCCATGAACCTGGCCATCCCCAAGGGTAAGCTGACGGTGATCCTTGGCCCCAATGGTTGTGGCAAGTCGACCCTGCTCAAGTGTTTGAGCCAGGTACTGCCGCCCACACGCGGCCAGGTCATCTTGGGTCACACCCCCTTGGCGCAGTTGAGCAACAAGGCCAGAGCCAGAGAGCTGGCACTACTGGTGCAAAAGCCTGAATTGCCGGAAGGAATAGATGTGCAGGAGCTGGTCAGTCGCGGCCGTTACCCTCATCAGAGCCTGTGGCACCAATGGTCAGAGCAAGATGAACTGGCGGTTTCCCAAGCCCTGGCTGCCACAGGGTTAACCACACTGGCACAAAGGCCGGTGGCCGAGCTCTCGGGCGGCCAGCAACAGCGTGTCTGGCTGGCGATGGTGCTGGCGCAGCAAACCGACTTGCTGCTGCTCGATGAACCCACCTCGTTTCTCGATATCCGCGCCCAGCTGGCAGTACTCGACTTTTGCCGGGCGTTGGTGGATCAGGGTCGCACCTTGGTATTGGTGCTGCACGACATCAACCAGGCTCTGCGCTACGGCGATCACTTGCTGTTGATGCGTGACGGCAAGTTGATTGCCGGCGGTGCGCCTGAATCACTGTTGACCGAGGCCCTGCTGGAACAGGTGTTCGATATCAATGCCAGCATAATCACAGATCCCGAGGCCAACTGCCCGATGATTATCCCAAGACCCAGAGCAAAGCCCAGAGCCGCCGGGCACCATGGCGGGGAGGATTCGACCAACAATGCCACCGGAGGACTGCCGTCATGGGAATGAGTATTGCCAGCGAGCTCAACCAACTATTGGCACAAAAAGCCGCCTTCTATGGCGAGCACTTCAAAGCCATAGAGAGTCTGGAGCAGTTACCCCAAGAAGCCATCAGCTTGAACTCAGTCTTGAGCCAGGCACATTACCCGGCGCTGCTGCAGCAATTTGCCCTGAGTTATCAAGCCAAGGTGTCCACGACTTGTGCCACAAAGCCCGAGATAGACGCCCGGGCACTGCACTCCATGTGGAGCCAGTGGTTTTTCGGTCTGCAACTGCCCCCCCTGCTGCTGTGGCTGTTTGCCAGTCAGCCCGGCAGCGCACTTAACCGCGCCATTGCGGCTGCAGCTTGCAGCGGCAACTGGTACCTTGAACCTTTTGATAACGGCCGGGCGGAAACCTTCTATCTGCTGCTTGATGCAGATGTCAGCCATCCGGCTCCCGCCGGGCAACTTGCCAGTTGGGAAAGCTTACTCGAGCAGTTGCTCATTCCCATTGTCGAGCGCCTGGCAGAGCTGGGCCCAGTGCCATCAAAGCTGCATTTCAGCCATCAAGCCTATATTGTGCATTGGTATCTGGGTGAGTTGTCACTGCCCGTCAGTTGGCGACAACAATTGATAAGAGAGATGTTCGAGCAAGCTGAGCTGCAGCCACGTACCTATGTTACGCCGATTGCCCATCCGTTTTGGCGAAAGCTAAGGCTCAAGCAGCAGCAAAGCCCGCGTATCGCCTGTTGCCTGCGGCACAAGCTTCCCTGCACCCAAATGTGCGCCGATTGCCCGCTGGATAAAGATGGCCGCAAAGGCAAAGGGCAAAAGGCCTGCGGTTAGATTACGGCTCAATGCCTTTTGGTGGTTATCACCTGAGCCTTTCGATGGAGAAATAAAATGTTGGCCAAAAGAAAAGCAGCGACAAGTCGCTGCTTTTCTTATTGCAATCCTGGCTATTTAAAGGATTCAGGCCGGGAGTAGGCCCAGACGCTTAGAGGCTCAGGCTGACACCGACAAAGAAGGCACGGCCTTGCAGTATCATATCGCTGTTGGTGTCTTCCTCGGCCGGTTGCTCGTCGGTAAAGTTGGTTACCCCTGCGCGTAGTTTCAGGTGATCGTTCACCCGATAACTGCTGCCGATATCGAAGCGGCTGTAGCCATCCTGACGCACGGCACTGCTATCCAAATATGAACCGAAATAGTTACCGGCAACATACAGCTGCCAATCGTCGGTGAGATACCAATCCAGTTGCACATTGGCACTCTGGCGTGGACGACCAGTGAGTTCATCACCGTCACCTGTCTCGGTATCGAGATAACTGTAGTTTGCCTTGAGACCGAGATCCGCCGTGATATCCACGCTGGCGGTCAGCTCTACCCCTTGCAAAGTCACCTTGGATTCGTTGTAGTAAGTACGGGTTGGGCTGGAGCCATCCCAAGCCGAAACCGTGATCAGATCTTCCACCTTGTTATGGAACAAGGTTGCAGACAGCTCATAGGAAGGCTGACTCCACAAGGCTGCCAGCTCATAGTTGACACTGGTTTCGGGCTCAAGATCTGCATTGCCCACTACAGTACAAGCGCCGCGGCAACTGACTGAAGAGAAAGTCGGAGATGATTCAAACAGTGCCGGAGCCCTGAATGCCGTGCCGACACCACCTTTGAGCACCAGTGAATCCGAAGCACGGTAAACCAGATACGCCCTGGGGCTGAAATGGCTGCCGTACTTTTCGTTGTCTTCGTAGCGGCCGCCGAGGGTCAGGGTGAAATCATCCAGGAAATCGAACTGATCCTGAATAAACAGCGAGTATTGTTCAACACTGTCACCACCGGTAAGTGGATATTGCACAGGATCGTCGACTTCAGTTTCAAAGTACTCGGCGCCGACTGTCCAGTCCTGCTGCCACAGGTTAAAGAAGGCTGAGCCTCTGAAGGTAGTGTTTTTCTCTTCGATGTCGCGTCCCAGAGGGGGCTGCAGCGAATAGCGACTGTTGTAGTCGTAGATATCCGACTTTTCCAGGTTGGCCAAAAGCTCGGTGCCACCCCAGCTCCACTCGCCTCTGTGAGTCAGAGCAAAGGTGTTGCGCTCTATCTTCTGCTCGCGTTTTGAATTGGCAGCAAAAGTGGTCAAGGGCACCTTGTCATTATCGTATTGATAATCCAAGTCCAGCGATTGATTGTCTGCCAACTGCCAGGTGAGCGAGCCATAGAGCTTGCGGGTCTTGCGCTCTTCTATGGTGTCCTGATTCGGGGTCAGTTCGGGCATCAACCAGGCGTCCTGCTCGGCCACCTCTGCGGTGAACATCAGCCCCAGATTATCTGTGAGTTTGCCCGAGCCAAACAGGTTGGTACGACTGCGATCACCGCCCTCGCCGTCCTGCATCCAACTGTACTCGCTGTCGAGTACCAGTTGCCAGTCATCATCTGGCGCCTTGGTGATCACGTTGATGACCCCGCCAACCGCATCTGAACCATAGAGAGCCGACATGGGGCCGCGGACAATCTCCACCCGGGAGATGGCGTCGATGGGGATAGCGGTCAAGTCAAAGTTACCGCCGCGCCACAGACCATTGGAAGAAGAAACCCGCTTGCCGTTGATCAACATCAGTACATAGTCTTCATCCATACCACGGATATAGATGCTGTTTCGGCCCGAGTCGTTGGTCACCACATTCACACCGACGCTGTTTCTCAGCACATCCCCCAGATCTTTGACCGGCATCAGCTTAATCGCTTCGGCATCGATCACCGAGATTGAGGCAGGTGCAGTGCTGAGTTGCTGATCCTTGGCACTGGCAGTAACGACCATATGCTCCATTTCACCTTCATCTGCCTGGGTATAACCACTGACAGCCATGGCGACCAGGCTCAAGGTAAGCAGTTTGCGGCACTTATCCAGTTTCATTCTATTCCCCCGATTATCGCGGCGACGATTGCGCCTTGTAAGTTATTGCTTTTGGGTAAATCCAGGTAAAGCCCCTGGTTCCATGGCGCGAAAAAGTAGCATAATCTTTACAACATAGGAATGATATTGGTTATCATTTACAATGTAATGATACGAATGTGAGCCAGGCCACTCAAAAGCCCATCAGGGCTGAATTTCAAGCTGAAAATGTCACCTTTACCGAGTAAAAATTTCCATGAAAAAATCACTGTTTATCTCTCTGACGCTATTGTTCGGTCTGCTGGTAGGCTGCAGCGCCCAAAGCCTGGATAAAGAAGCCGCCGGGAAACAACAGCGACTGACGCTGAACTCCAATATATTGGGAGAATCGCGGGAAGTATTGCTGCGTCTTCCCAAACACTGGGACGCCAGGCACAGCAAGAGCTTTGCCCGTTATGTGATCCTGGATGCCGAGCAGCAGTTTGAGCATCTTGCACCCATGCTGGACTATCTGGCTTCCGGGGTTAATCCTGCGATACCTGAAGGCGTCATAGTCGGCATCATCAACCGTAACCGTATTCGTGACTTCACGCCGGTGAAACTGGAAACACTACCCGGTGGTAGACCCGCAGGGCCGCTTTATCAGCAATCGGGCAATGCCGGCGCTTTTCTCGACTTTCTCGACCAGGAACTTAACCCCTGGCTGAATACCAGGCTTGGGCAGCCCGGCCCTACTGTGCTTATCGGTCACTCTTTTGGGGGCTTGTTGGCACTGGAGGCGCTGCGCCGGCAACAGCCTATGTTCAATGCTTACCTGGTGCTGGATGCCAGTCTCTGGTACGACAGCCCGACTTATGCAAATGAGCTCGAGCAGGCACTCACTCAGGGCAAGCTAACAGGCAAGCCCCTGTACATGGCGATAAGTAACCAGGCCACCACCCCCGGACTTGGCCGCAATGACTACCACAAACAGCGAAATCTGGCGCTGGCCAAACATCTGTCGGCGCTGCCGTCTCAGCAACTTATATTTCACAGCGAGTTCTTCAGTGACGAAGATCATCACTCCCTGCCTCACATAGGTGTCTATCAAGGTATTCGCTGGCTGATGCACTCGCAACAGTTGGATATATACGCCGAGGATTTCAGCGTGACTGAAGTGGTCAGTCGCTTCACGCACTTGAGCGAGAGCCAGGGTATTGAAATCAAGCCTCAGTATCATGCACTCAAAGGCTTGCTGCGCCAGGCACAAAGACAAAAGCTTGCTCAACAGCAGCGGATATTGACCCAGCTTATCGAGCATTATTACCCCGGCTCCACCCTCGAATGACTCATCCATCATTCAATGGCAACAAAAAAGCGGCAACCCTGAGGTTGCCGCTTTTTCAAGATTTGAGCTGCCTGGCTGAGGCTTAATCCAAAAACGCTTCTTCGTCTTTCTCTACCGGAAGTGATTCAATCACTTCATCCTGCAGTTGGTAGTAAGCATCTTGGTACTCATGAATTTCCATAACAACTCCAGTCTATTCTGTAGGGTACGGGGCGTATCTTTTTCTTGGATTCCTGTTAAGTTCAGGTTCCGACGACACTTTATGCCCGATTCCGGCTTTTCGGAGCCTTAGGTGTTTCCCCTAAGGCGGCGCCAGTATAACAGGGCTAGAGAAGGAATTACAGAAAACTTTCACTTTCGTTACCCCAAACTGGTAAAACCACCTTCAAAAGCTCAAATACCCACCGGTTATGTAGGAAGCGCTGAAAGACTTTCAGTTTGATATGCCCCTGGGTTCTGAGGCGAAATTTTTTAAACACATTGGGTCTAGCGGCGGGCGCTGCAACTGCTATTGCTTAAAGGAGGCCTCCCCGGCCCGTAAATCAGCAAGAGGACGACGCCATGAATCATATTGTCGACTTTGAAGCACGAACCCTCGCCACCCTGCTGGCCAGTGGCGATATATTGGGAATGCGCATGTTTATGGAAAGGATGCAGATGCCCTTGGATGTCCAGGACAGGCTACTGCATCAGGCATCCGGCTTGAGCAGTTTTGATGTTGAAGGCATAGCCGCCCTGTTGGAAGAAGGCGGCCAATCCCTGATCTCTGAACGCCTCAGTTATTGAGTATCCGAGCCCGGTTCTCCCTCATAGCGATACAGCAACACCTTCAATGCCCTGTCAGGATCCCGGTCTGCAAAGGCCGGTGGGTTATCCAGCTGTTTGACAAACTCAAGTTCTGGTGCGGCGTCACTGACCTGGCTCTGCAAAAACGCTCTGTCCAGCTCAGGCGCATTGAGACAGAGCAACAGCTCGGCGCCCGGGTTCAAGAGTTGCGGCAGATGACGCAGCAATCGCAGATAGTCTTTGGTTGCCACAAAGCTGCCCTTTTGGTTGCTGGGCGGATCGACAATCAGCAAGTCATAGGGCCCGAGTTTTTTAAGTTTGCCCCAGGATTTGAATATATCATGCCCCAGAAAGCGGGCGCCGGCAGTAAGCCCATTGAGCAAATGGTTTTGCTTGCCGATGGCGAGCGCCCCTTTACTCATATCCATATTGACCACCTCATCGGCGCCGCCCTTGAGAGCCGCCACCGAAAACGCACAGGTATAGGCAAACAGATTCAGTACTTTCCGCTGAGCACTGTTGGCCATCACCCACTCGCGGCCGTTTCGCATGTCCAGGAACAAACCATGATTCTGGCCCCGTAACAGATGCAATTGATAACGGCAGCCAAGCTCGCTGGCCAGATGTGGCTCGGGTATCTCGCCGGCAATGAGCTCGGTGCGGGTCTGCCCGGCGGCGCGGTATTGATAGACCAGATTCAGTGCCAGCCCCAAGGCTTGCCAGCGTAATTGCAGACGCTCGGTAACCAGCGCCAGTTCTTCCGGCGTCAGGGGTTTAAAGGCGGTCAGCAACACCACAGGCGCAAACCAATCCAGGCATAAGTGCTCAACGCCTGGATAACGGCCACCGCGACCATGAAACAAACGGCCACACTCATCGCCTGGTGTCAGGTCGATGATGGCTTCCAAAAATAACTGCATGAAATCCTCAACTTCTTATTTCTGCCTTTATTCGGCATCGGATGCCGCTTCTTTATCGGCATTTTCCCGCACGGCAATACTGGCATCGTCCGAGAGCAAGATTGCCAGCCAACTGCCACTCTGGCTCGATTCCAGAGCTATCTTGACTATCATGGTCAGCGGTACGGACAGCAACATGCCGACCGAGCCCAAGAGCCAGCCCCAGAAGATCAACGACAGGAATACCACCAGGGTGGACAGCCCGAGGCCGCGCCCCATGAATCTGGGTTCTACCAGATTGCCCATTACCATATTGGTTGCCAGATACAGGGCGGCAACCCCGCCGGCACCCGCTGTGCCCAGCTGCACAAAGGCCAGCAGTACGGCCGGGATGGCGGCGATGATAGAACCGATATTGGGAATATAATTAAACAAAAAAGCCACTACGCCCCAGAGCAGCGCATAATCCACCCCCATCAGCGCCAGACCGACACCGACAATAACACCGGTTGCCAGGCTGACCAGGGTCTTGATCACCATGTATTGGTTCACTGATTGCAAGAAGCGCTCAATCTGGGATAAACGCATCTCGGGGTCATCCAGCGCCAGATGCACCTTACGCGGCAAAGATTGTGCCTCAAACAGCATAAAGACTATGGTCAGCACGATCAGAAACAGGTTGGCCATGACATTGCCCACGCCGGAAAGCGTATTGGTGGTCAAAGACAAGGCCATGCCGGGGTCCAGATAGGCCAGCACCTTCTCTTTGGAGATGTGAATATTCAGCTCCTTGAGCTTGTCCAATATCCAGGCAAATTGCTCCACCAACTGCGCCCGGTATTGAGGCAATTGCTGGGAAAACTCATTGATGGAACTGCCCACCACAGAGGCCAGCCAAAGCCCAAGTAACAAAATGATCGCCACCAACACAAATACAGCCAGGGCTCGAGGCACGCGGTAACGACTCAGGGCATTGATGGCCGGGCTGCAGATAACCGCAATAAAGGCTGACAACACAAAAGGCACCACTATGGCGCTGGCGGCCTTAATTCCCGCCAGCACTATGACCAGGCAGGCCATGACAGCAAATCCTTTCAACGCCATGGACGGACGATAGGCTGATGACATAATTGAAATTCCTTGTTGATCTCTGTCACAATCAGCCGTTGCATCAACAACAAAAAGTAGTGACATGATGAAACCCGAATTAGCTATTATACGCATTAAAAACCTGCGCTTGCGCACTTTTATCGGTATCAAGGAAGAGGAAATCAACAATCGCCAGGATGTGATCATCAATGTCTGCATCCATTACTGTGCCGACAAGGCGCGTAGAAGTGATGACATGGAGCACGCGCTCAATTATCGCACCATCACCAAGGCGATCATTAACCTGGTGGAAGACAACCGCTTCTCCCTGCTTGAGCACCTCACAGGGAAAGTACTGGAACTGGCCAGCGAGCATGAATGGGTAGAGCACGCCAGCGTGGAAATCGACAAGCCCCACGCCTTGAGATATGCCGACTCGGTTTCACTGCAACTGAGCTACCGTAAGCCGGTGTAAGTCAGTCTATACTCTGGAGAAACCTTCAGTGATTCAGGGAGAAAGCATGAATATTTTGCTCACAGGTGCAACCGGGTTTGTCGGTTCAGAACTGGCGCAGCGGCTGGCAAAACACCATAGGCTGACTATTTTGAGCCGCAACCCCGCGGCGGCCGAACAAAAGCTGGCGTTGGCACAGACTCGTTACATAGATTCGCTGCAAACACCCGGACTGCTTGAGGAGATAGATGCCATCATCAACCTTGCCGGTGAACCCATAGTTGCCAAACGCTGGAGCGATGAGCAGAAACAGCGGATCTGCCACAGCCGCTGGGACATCACAGAGCAGTTGGCCACACTTGTCCGCAACAGCCAAAAGAAACCCCAAGTCTTTCTCAGCGCCTCGGCGGTGGGTTTTTACGGCTGTCAGGGGCCGGAGCCCATAGACGAAAACGCCACGCCCCATGATGAGTTCAGCCACAGGGTCTGTGCCCAATGGGAGCAAAAAGCCCTGGCGGTTGCCGATCTCACTCGGGTTTGTATCTTTCGTATCGGCATAGTGCTTGGCAAAGATGGCGGCGCCTTGGCCAAAATGCTGCCTGCCTTCAAACTGGGCCTTGGCGGCCCGATTGGCCATGGCCGTCAGGGAATGAGTTGGATAATGCGCGAAGACTTGCTGCGCCTTATTGAATTTCTGCTGGAAAATGAAGCCTGCCGCGGCATATACAATGCTACTGCGCCTCAGCCCGTCAGCAATCGCGACTTCAGCAAGGCCCTCGGCAAAGCGCTGCACCGCCCCGCTTGTCTGCCGGCACCGGCATTGGCCCTGCAACTGGCCATGGGTGAGATGTCGACCCTGCTGACCGAGGGTCAGTTTGTATTGCCGGTTCATGCCCAGGCCGACGGCTTTGAATTCAACTATCCGGAAATCAACCACGCCATGAGGACCTTATTCGATAAAGACTAAAAGGTGTGAATAAGTCCCCGTGGTACTCTGGCTACGAGCAATGGCGCTGACCAGGTTTATTACCTGCATAAGCCTGTCATCCGGGGACCAGCGTCCTGAATCTACTTTCGGCGTGACATTGGTCATTTCAATCTCCTCTGACGCTCAAATTTGTTATCGAAGCATCCCAACTTAATGGCAATTCGGTTTATACTCTTAATCCTGCTAATCGTTCTTTCGGGAGAAAACCAATGAAAATCAGTGCACGTAATTGTCTTGGCGGCACCATCAAAGCCATCGAAGAAGGCTCTGTAAACAACGAAGTCATCATTGAACTGGCTCCGGGTGTCGAATTGACTTCCGTGGTCACCAAGGCCTCCTGTGAGCGTTTGGGGCTAAAAGTGGGTGACAGTGCATACGCACTGATCAAAGCCAGCAGTGTGATGCTGGGTGTGGACGAGTAATAGATGAGCAGCGCCGCAAGGCGCTGCTTTTTTAGTTATGCATAAGGACATCAGTTGGGCCGAAGTGCTGGGCCCGGAAAAACAACAAGCCTACTTTCGGGATACTCTGGCCTATATCGACGCCGAGCGCGCCCGGGGAAAGGCCATCTATCCTCCCAAAAACGATACCTTCAACGCCTTGCGTTATACACCACTATCGGCAGTCAAAGTGGTGATCCTGGGGCAAGATCCCTATCATGGTCCAGGGCAGGCCCACGGCCTGTGCTTCTCAGTGCCCAAAGGGGTGATGCCACCGCCATCATTGCAGAACATGTTTCAGGAGCTGGCCAATACAGTCCCAGGCTTCAGCTATCCAAGCCATGGCAATCTTTGCAGCTGGGCCAGTCAGGGCGTGTTGCTGCTCAATACTGTGCTCAGTGTCGAACGTGGTCAGGCACATTCCCACGCCCATCTCGGCTGGGAGCAGTTTACCGACAGAGTGATAGAGGCCATAGATAAATACACAGAAGGCGTAGTGTTTCTGCTTTGGGGTAAGCATGCCGGACTCAAGGCCCAGCGGGTTGACGGCAACAAACACCTTATCTTAAAGGCCCCTCACCCATCTCCGCTCTCGGCTCATAGAGGATTCTTTGGCTGCAATCATTTCAATCAGGCCAACGATTACCTCATAGCCAAAGGCAAGCCCCCCATAGACTGGCGCTTGCCGGATTAACCCGTTTTATCCGCAAGTTCCAGCAGCCAAGTTAACCGCTGGACATAAACGCTGGAGATAAAAAAACCGGTCACTTGGACCGGTTTTTTAACGTTAAATCAATGAGTCAAGTTACTCATCACCTTCTGGATAAATGATCTCGGCCTTGGCCTTCAGCATATCGATAACGGCGCGATAGTCATTCTCACCAAACTGGCTGTTGAGACGTTGCTTGATGGCCGCGACCTGATCGGCAGGTGCGCTTTCAGTGTCATGGATTGCATCCAGTACCACTACCGCATAACCGGTTGCCAGAGACACGGTATCAACACTCAAGCCTTCTTTAGCCTTGGCCATCTGGAATGCCTTACTCACCAAAGCGGAATCTACATCCTGGGTGAAACGTCCCAGGTTGGCGCGGCTTTGCAGCGCAATGTCGGCATTGCCTTCTTTGAGCTTAACCATGTATTCCTGTGCCTTGTCACGGGCAATCTCATTGGCTTTTTGCTGTTTGAGACGCGCTTCAATGGCAGGCTTAACCTCGGCGAATTCCAGCGTACCGGCTTGCTGATGCTCTTTAACGCGAACAACTACGACATGGTTGCGATCCACTTCAAGCAGCTCACTGTTCATGCCCCCCAGTACATCACTGGAGAAGGCTGCCTTGGACAGCTCAGGCTTATCGAAAGGTGCGGGCGCGTTGTCACGACCAAACAGTCGGGTAGTCTTGATCTCTGCACCAACGGCCTTGGCCGCTTCCTGCAGGTTATCAGGAATTTCATAGCTGGTATCGGCCAGTTTCTGCTGCAGGCCATAGAACTGTTTTACAGCTTCTTCCTGCTTGATCTGCTCAACTATCTTGTCTTTCACTTCAGCGAAAGGCGCAGTTTGACCGCTCTGAATATCCAGCAGTTTGATGATATGGAAACCGAAAGGTGTCTTGACCACTTTAGAGATATCACCCTTGTTCAGTGCAAACAGGGCTTCATCGAAAGCGGGATCCATCACACCAGGCTCAAACCAACCCAATTCGCCACCCTTCTCACCGCTCAGGGTATCCTGGGAATCAGACTTGGCCAGCGCAGCGAAATCGGCGCCGTTTTCCAGTTGCTTATGGATATCCTCTGCCTTGGCTTCGGCATTGTCGGTCGAGGCGTCGATCAGAATATGGGCTGCCAAACGCTTTTCTGCGGTCTGGTATTGATTCTGATGCTCATCATAGTAAGTCTTGGCTAGCTCGTCACTGACCTCGATACCATCGACCAGATCGTTGGCGTTAAGCTCGACATATTCCAGGCTGAGCATCTCCGGACGTTCAAATTGAGCCGGATTGGTGTCGTAGAATGACTTGGCTTCCTCTTCGGTCACTGTCGCTTGGCCCAGGAAAGGCTCGGCATCAACCAAGAGATAGCGAATATCACGGGTTTGTCCCTGCAGCTTGGCCAAAGATTCTGCCTCACCATTGAGAACAAACTCACTGCCAATCAAGGCGCTGATCAGCTGACGACGAGTCATGTCCACCCGCATGCTTTCACGGAAAGCAGCTTGCTGATAGCCTAATTGGCGCAGAATGGCCTCGAAGCGATCATTGTCAAACTTGCCTTCAGTCTGGAAAGCAGGCTCTTGTCTAATTGCTTCTATGATTTGGGCATTGGACACTCTCAAGCCCATTTCAGCGGCAGCTTGATCCAGCAACTTTTGCGCTACCAGACGTTCAAGCACGCCTTTTTTGATACTGGCCAGGTAAGCATCATTGGCCGCCAGGGCGTCAAACATCTCACCCAGCTGTTGTTCCAGACGGGCACGCTCGCTTTGATAGGCCTGGTCCAGTTCGGTTGTGGAAATCTCTTCACCATTGACTGTGGCGGCCGGAGCCACTGAGGAGGAACCCAGGTAACTGCTTACACCAGCAAATGCAAAGGAAAGTATCACCAGTACCAAAATACCTTTGGCAATTACGCCCTGTGACCCTTCGCGAATCTTCTCTAACATCAGACGTCTCGCTTATGCGATTAATAGTAAAAAAAGGCGCATCTCTTGTGGGATGCGCCTATCTGTAACATGAATGGAGTCTGCAGACGCTACTTCAGCTTATCCTCACACTCCGAAACGTCGGTTAACCCGGCGCTTCCCAATCCGTAAAAAGCACTGCCAGGCAGTGCTTAGTCTTTACGAAAGCCCTACAAAGGCTGCGATGTTAATTAGTTAACAGCGTCTTTCAGAGCTTTACCTGCTTTGAATGCAGGGATCTTAGCTGCAGCGATTTTGATCTCTTTCCCAGTCTGTGGGTTACGACCAGTACGCTCAGCGCGCTCACGCACTTCAAAAGTACCGAAACCAACAAGAGAAATTTTGTCGCCTTCTTTCAGACCATCAGTCACAGCTGCGATGAAAGAATCCAGTGCACGGCCGGCAGCGGCTTTAGAAATGTCAGCACCAGAAGCGATTTTCTCGATTAGTTCAGATTTGTTCATGTCATCCCCTTGAATGTAGTTTTCGCGCCGCAACCAAATCCTTCTCTAGAGCGGTCTGCGGAGGCTTTTATAACAAGCTTGATACCAAAGTTCAAGCTCAGTTGGAAAACCAAAGAATTTAAATTGGATACAGCTCAAAGCCAGTTGCCCCAAGGGCTTGGCACAACTGGCTCTCCACAGACCTAGGCTACCACAGGTCTGGGTTTTGTTAAGCCCCTTTTTTCACTTTTTTTAGTGGCATAGGACATTTTCTTGCGTTAGCCCAAATTTTTAACCACTTCAAAGCCCTCGACTGGTCGCTCAAGCGCCAGTTGCAGTACTTCATCTATCCAGCGAACCGGACGAATATCCAAGTCTGCCACTACGTTAGCCGGAATTTCTTCCAGATCCCGTTCGTTCTCCTTGGGTATCAACACCAGTTTGATACCACCGCGGTGGGCCGCCAGCAGTTTTTCTTTCAGGCCACCGATTGGCAGCACCTCGCCTCTGAGGGTAATTTCGCCTGTCATGGCAACTTCACCCTTGACCGGGTTACCCGTCAGGCTGGAAACCAACGCGGTACACATGGCGGCACCGGCTGATGGACCATCTTTCGGGGTTGCCCCTTCGGGTACGTGCACATGGATATCACGCTTCTCGTAGAAGTCAGGGTTGATCCCCAACTGCTCGGCGCGCGCCCGAACCACTGTCATTGCGGCCTGGATAGACTCCTGCATCACATCACCCAAAGAACCTGTATAGGTGAGCTTGCCCTTACCGGCCACTGAGGTGGCTTCAATAGTCAGCAAGTCACCGCCCACTTCAGTCCAGGCCAAACCTGTCACCTGACCAATCTGATTCTTGGACTCTGCCTTGCCATAGTCAAAGCGCTGTACCCCCAGGAAAGACTTGAGGTTGTCCTGATTGACATCCACGTGCTTGGTGTCTTTCTCCAGCATGATCTGCTTGACCACTTTACGGCAAATCTTCGACAGCTCACGCTCCAGCGCCCGCACCCCGGCTTCGCGGGTGTAATAACGGATCACCCCGAGAATGGCACTGTCATCAACAGTGATTTCATTCTTCTTCAGGCCGTTACGCTCAATCTGTTTCGGCAGCAAGTGCTGCTTGGCAATATTGAGTTTCTCATCTTCGGTGTAACCGCTAAGACGGATGACTTCCATCCGATCCAGCAAGGGGCCCGGAATATTCATCGAGTTGGAGGTGGCCACAAACATCACATCGGACAGATCGTAATCCACTTCCAGGTAGTGATCGTTAAAGGTCGCATTCTGCTCTGGATCCAACACCTCCAGCAGAGCCGAGGCCGGATCGCCGCGCATGTCCGAACTCATTTTGTCGATTTCATCGAGCAGGAACAGCGGGTTCTTCACCCCGACTTTGGCCATTTTCTGAATAATCTTGCCCGGCATAGAACCTATATAGGTCCGGCGGTGACCACGGATTTCCGCCTCATCACGCACGCCGCCCAGCGCTACCCGCACATATTTACGGCCGGTCGCTTTGGCAATAGATTGCCCCAGGGATGTCTTACCTACCCCTGGCGGGCCAACCAGACACAGGATAGGCCCCTTGAGCTGTTTCACCCGGCTCTGTACCGCCAGATACTCGAGGATACGTTCCTTAACCTTCTCCAGGCCATAGTGATCTGTATCCAGCACCTGTTCGGCCTTGGAGAGGTCACGCTTAATCTTGGAGCGCTGTTTCCAGGGCACAGAGGTCATCCAGTCAACATAGCTACGCACCACAGTGGCTTCGGCCGACATGGGTGACATCATTCTCAGCTTGTTGAGCTCGGCAGACGCCTTGTCTTTGGCCTCTTCCGGCATGCCGGCTTCTTCAATCTTACGGCTCAGACTTTCAAATTCGTCGTGGCCTTCATCGAGATCGCCAAGCTCCTTCTGGATAGCCTTCATCTGCTCGTTGAGATAGTACTCACGCTGGCTCTTTTCCATCTGCTTTTTGACCCGGGAGCGGATACGCTTTTCAACCTGCAGCAGGTCGATTTCCGCTTCCATCATGGCCATCAGATATTCAAGCCGCTCACCGACCTTGACCATCTCCAGCACAGACTGTTTGTCTGCCAGCTTGAGAGGCATATGGGCTGCCATGGTGTCGGCCAGCCGGTCGGCTTCTTCGATACCTGTGAGCGAAGTGAGCACCTCGGGAGGAATTTTCTTGTTCAGCTTGATATAGCCTTCAAACTGACTGATAGCGCTGCGAACCAGCACCTCTTCTTCCCTGTCGTCCAGCGCTTCGGACTCCAGGTAGTGTGCGGTAGCAACAAAGAACTCTTCTTCCTGGGTATAGCGTTCGATGCGGGCGCGCTTGCCGCCTTCGACCAATACCTTGACTGTGCCATCGGGCAGCTTCAG
The DNA here is from genome assembly GCF_000518445.1 of Shewanella sp. 38A_GOM-205m. NCBI lineage: Bacteria > Pseudomonadati > Pseudomonadota > Gammaproteobacteria > Alteromonadales > Shewanellaceae > Shewanella > Shewanella sp. 38A_GOM-205m. The sequence goes on from NZ_JADP01000009.1 coordinate 51,461, forward strand.
CAGCTGCAAAATGGAAGCGACTGTACCTACGTCGAAAATATCGTCTATGCCAGGCTCGTCCAGATCCGCATCCCGCTGCGCCACAAGAATGATCTGTTTATCCTGCGCCATGGCAGTTTCCAAACAACGGATGGACTTTTCACGTCCTACGAATAACGGAATTACCATATGGGGATAGACCACCACGTCTCTCAGTGGCAGCACGGGCAATTCGATTCGCGCTTCACGCTCTAGGGTCATAGTTCGATTCCGTTTCAGTTAAAGATTACAGAGAGTATATTGGGACGCTTTCCCGGCTTTCAATGGTAAAGACAAAAAAAGGAGCCCTAGTGGACTCCTTAATTTTCAACTTGATAGCTTGTTGCTCAGTTATTGGTCACCGGCAGCAGCCTGGGAGTCATTATTCTCGTAAATAAGAATAGGCGCTGACTCACCTTTCACCACGGATTCATCAATAACCACCTTGACCACGTTATCCATGGACGGCAGGTCATACATGGTATCCAACAGTATCGCTTCAACGATGGAGCGCAGACCACGGGCCCCTGTCTTACGGGACATGGCTTTTTGTGCTATCGCCTTAAGGGCGTCATCGCGAAACTCGAGTTCGACATTTTCCATCTCGAACAAAGTGGCAAACTGCTTGGTGATGGCGTTCTTGGGCTGGGACAGAATCTGAACCAGAGCCGCTTCGTCCAGTTCACCCAAGGTCGCAACCACAGGCAAACGCCCGATAAACTCGGGAATAAGGCCGTATTTGACCAAATCTTCCGGCTCAACCTGCAGCAGAGTATCGGTAATGGTGGCCTTTTCGGCCTGGCCTTTAACCTGGGCGCCAAAACCTATGCCGCTGCCCACATGGGAGCGCTGCTCAATCACCTTCTCAAGGCCTGCAAAGGCACCACCACAGATGAAGAGTATCTTGGAGGTGTCAACCTGCAGGAACTCCTGCTGAGGGTGTTTACGGCCGCCCTGAGGAGGTACGGCGGCAACAGTGCCTTCAATCAGCTTCAGCAGTGCCTGCTGCACCCCTTCACCGGACACATCCCGGGTGATGGAAGGGTTATCTGACTTACGGCTGATTTTGTCAATCTCATCGATATAGACAATACCACGCTGCGCCTTGTCGACATCATAGTCGCACTTCTGCAGCAGCTTCTGAATGATGTTTTCAACGTCTTCCCCCACATAACCGGCTTCGGTCAATGTGGTGGCATCCGCCATGGTGAAAGGCACATTCAGGAACCGCGCCAGGGTCTCTGCCAGCAAGGTTTTACCACTACCGGTTGGACCGATAAGCAGAATATTACTCTTGCCCAGCTCCACACCATCTTTGGGAGTACTGTTTTTCAGTCGTTTGTAGTGGTTATAAACCGCTACAGACAACACCTTCTTGGCCTGCTCCTGGCCGATAACATAATCATCCAGATGAGCACGCAGTTCGTGGGGAGTTGGCAGCTTGTCCTGATCCCGGTTGGGCGAAATCTCTTTTATCTCTTCGCGAATGATGTCATTACACAACTCGACACATTCATCACATACATACACAGATGGCCCGGCGATCAGCTTGCGAACTTCATGCTGGCTTTTTCCGCAGAAAGAGCAATACAGCAATTTGCCGCTATCACCGTTGCCTTTGTTGTCACCCATTACTCTACCTCTTTTGCAGTCTGCTCTACTGCCATACACTTAAGCGTCTTCAATCTGAGCATAGCCCAGCCAAAAGCAAAAATCAGCCTTAACGTTTGGTCAGAACCGAATCCACCAAACCGTATTCCATGGCCTGAGAAGCGCTCATAAAGTTATCTCGGTCGGTATCCCGCTCGATGATTTCCAGCGGTTGACCAGTGTGATCGGCCAACATCTGGTTCAGCTTCTGTTTGATCCCCAGGATCTCTTGGGCGTGGATAGCGATATCCGATGCCTGTCCCTGGAAGCCCCCTAAAGGCTGATGGATCATCACCCGCGAGTTAGGCAGACAGTGACGCTTACCCTTGGCACCACCGGCCAACAGGAAGGCGCCCATACTGGCCGCTTGCCCGATACATACAGTGCTGACATCCGGCTTGATAAACTGCATGGTGTCATAAATAGCCATACCGGCAGTGACAGAGCCGCCTGGTGAGTTGATATAAAGAGAGATCTCTTTATCCGGGTTTTCTGATTCCAAAAACAGCAACTGTGCCACGATCAGATTGGCCATGTGCTCTTCAACCTGACCAACCAGGAAGATCACCCGCTCTTTCAACAGACGTGAATAAATATCGTAAGAGCGTTCTCCCTTGGCAGTTTGCTCAACCACCATAGGAACGAGTGCATTAAGTACTGATTCTGGCGCGTTATGCATCATTAACTTTCCCTAAATAAAAAAACGGCCCGCATGAGGGACCTCATACGAGCCATTATAAATGGCGAACAACCAAGCAAGTCAAGCTTAGGTTATGCGCGGCCGGTAGCCTTGTTCATAAATTCTTCAAAAGCGACATCTTTCTTAGTCACTTTGGCTGATTTCAGAACCGCTTCAACGGCTTGCTCTTCCAGAGCCAGGTTGCGCATGTTCTGCATCAACTCTTCGTTGCCGTTGTAGTATTCGATCACTTCTTTTGGATCTTCGTAGGCAGAAGCCATAGAAGCGATCAACGCCTGTACGCGCTCTTCTTCAGCTTTCAGCTCGTTGGACTTGATCACTTCGCCCAGCAGCAGGCCGACTTTAACGCGGCGCTCGGCTTGTTCAGTGAACAGCTCGGCTGGCAGCTCAGGCATGTTGGCACCTTGGCCACCGAAACGCTGCATGGCCTGGCGACGCAGAACGTTAACTTCACCGTCGATCAGCGCTTTTGGCAGTTCGATTTCGTTGGCAGCCAGCAGGCCGTTCAGCACTTGTTCTTTCACATTGGCTTTCAGAGCTTGTTCCAGCTCACGGCTCATGTTCTTACTGATCTCAGCTTTCAGAGCATCGATGCCACCGTCAGTGATACCGAACAGCTTGGCGAACTCGTCGTTAACTTCAGGCAGGTTGGCACCCTTGACTTCTTTCACTGTGATAGCGAACTTGGCGGCTTTGCCTTTCAGGTTTTCGGCGTGGTATTCCTCAGGGAAAGTCACGTCGATGTCGAACTCTTCACCGGCTTTGTGGCCTTTAACGCCTTCTTCAAAACCAGGGATCATACGACCGCTGCCCAGTTGCAGTTCGAAGTCTTCGGCCTTACCGCCTTCAAACTCTTCACCGTCAACACTACCCACAAAGTTGATAACGACTTTGTCACCGTCTTCGGCAGCGCGCTCAACCGCTTCGTAAGTCGCATGTTGCTTGCGCAGGGTTTCGATCATGTTGTCAACGTCTGCTTGTTGTACTTCGGCAACAGGCTGCTCAACTTCGATACCGTCCAGGCCTTTGATTTCAACTTCTGGATAAATTTCAAAGGTCGCGGTGAACTCAAACTTTTCGGCGTCAGTGGCACCTGGGGTAAAGGTAGGAGCACCGGCAGGGTTCAACTTCTCGGCAATGATGGCCTCAATGAAGTTGCGCTGCATTACTTCACCGGTAATGTCTTGGCGAATCGCTTTGCCATAACGCTTTTCAATCACGCTAGCTGGGACTTTACCTGGACGGAAACCTGGAATACGGGCACGCTTGGCTTCGCGTTGCAGGCTGTCTTTAACCAGTTGTTCGATCTGCTCTGCAGGAACAGAGATGGTCAGGCGACGCTCCAGGCCTTGGGTTGTTTCAACAGAAACTTGCATTGTTTTACCTCGAAATGTGTCTAACGTCCTTTGCAATAGCCGATTGTTTCAACTATTCAGGTATTCGTTTCTTGATCTTTAACTTGACTGAAATGCCCATCAGAAGTGAATTCCGGCACCGGTCGCACATTGTTGATTGTTATCAAGACGCAGCATTATATCGACCGTTCTTAGTGGAGTCGAGCCTCAATGCCACAGAAAAGGGCATAAAAAAAGCGACCTAAGGTCGCTTTTTTTATAAAAGAGTGGGGTGACTGATGGGGCTCGAACCCACGACAACTGGAATCACAATCCAGGGCTCTACCAACTGAGCTACAATCACCACCGAAAGTGGTACGCCCGGCAGGATTCGAACCTGCGACCATCCGCTTAGAAGGCGGATGCTCTATCCAACTGAGCTACGGGCGCAGGATCTGCAAATTCGATTTGCATCCTAAGCGGTACTGACAATGCTATCCACACTGCCCTTGAAATCTGGTCGGTGATAGAGGATTCGAACCTCTGACCCTCTGCTCCCAAAGCAGATGCGCTACCAGGCTGCGCTAATCACCGAAATACTTTCCAACTTTTACCCGACTTTAAGTCAGATAAATCAAATTTGGTCGGTGATAGAGGATTCGAACCTCTGACCCTCTGCTCCCAAAGCAGATGCGCTACCAGGCTGCGCTAATCACCGAAAATTTTCTCCAAGCGCGGTTACAACCGGCTTGCCTCGAGAACGGAGCGCATCTTAGCCCCTCACCCAACAAGCGTCAACGATTTTTTTAAGCGCTTTATCTGCTTGGCGAAATTACGTGCTGCTTTGACGAAATTCTGTGTTCTGGAGCAGGTTTGTCCATGACACTCCCAAGCCTCACTGGTAAAATAGCGCCGTTTTCAACATCGCGCCATACAAAGGATATCCTACACCCATGACAGCCCAACTAATAGATGGCAAAGCGATTGCGCAATCCATAAGACAACAGCTAAAGCAAAAAGTCGCTGCACGTCAAGCAGCGGGACAACGTATCCCAGGCTTGGCTGTTATTCTGGTGGGTGCTGATCCTGCCTCTCAGGTTTATGTCGGCAGTAAGCGTAAAGCCTGTGAAGAAGTGGGGTTCATCTCCCGCTCCTATGATCTGCCGGATTCCACCAGTGAAGAAGAACTGCTGGCCCTGATAGATTCACTCAATGAAGATGCCGCCATTGATGGCATTCTGGTGCAGCTGCCGCTGCCGGAACATATTAAAGAATCCAAGGTGATCGAGCGGATCCGTCCCGACAAAGATGTCGACGGTTTCCACCCTTATAATGTCGGCCGTCTGGCTCAACGGATCCCGGTACTGCGCTCCTGCACTCCCATGGGGATCATGACCCTTATCAAGTCTACCGGTATCGATACCTATGGTCTGGATGCGGTTGTGGTTGGCGCCTCCAATATTGTGGGCCGTCCCATGACTCTGGAGCTGCTGCTGGCCGGCTGCACCACCACGACTTGCCACAGATTCACCAAAGATCTCAAGGATAAGGTCAGCCGCGCCGATCTTCTGGTGGTTGCCGTCGGCAAACCCGGCTTTATCCCCGGTAGCTGGATCAAACCAGGTGCCATAGTCATAGATGTGGGCATTAACCGTCTCGACAGTGGCCGTTTGGTGGGCGATGTTGACTTTGATGTTGCCTGTGAGCGCGCCAGCCATATCACCCCGGTTCCCGGTGGCGTGGGCCCTATGACCATAGCCAGCTTGCTGGAAAATACCCTGTTTGCCGCGGAGCAATATCACGACTAAAGGTCGATTGAAACCAACCTCAGTTTGGTTTTCAATTTCAAGCGATAAAAAACGCCGGCTTCAACAGCCGGCGTTTTTGTTTCGATTATTGGCAAAGAAGGATTACTTCTTGCGCCAGCTGGTCCCCTGTGGGCCATCTTCCAGCACCACACCCAGCTCATTCAGCCTGTCTCGGGCAACATCAGCTGCCGGCCAATCCTTCTCGGCGCGGGCGCGGTTGCGTTCGGCAATAAGTGCTTCGATCTCAGCCACTTCATCGTCGCTGCCCTCGCCTTTGAAGAAGGCTTCAGGTGTAGAGCTGACAATCCCAAGCACTGCGGCCAGTTGTTTCAGTGACACGCCAAGGGCCGAGGCTGCCGCCATATCCACGCCCTTGAGGCGGTTGATTTCACGCACCATCTCAAACAGCACAGAGTAGGCTTCGGGGGTGTTGAAGTCATCATCCATCGCCGCCTTGAAGCGCTCAACATACTCTTCGGCAGGCGCCGCAGTAACACTCAGGTCAAGGCCTTTGAGCGCTGTGTAAATTCGCTCAAGCGCGGCTCTAGCCTGCTTGAGGTTGTCTTCCGAATAATTCAACTGGCTGCGGTAGTGGCCGGACAACAGGAAGTAACGCACGGTTTCGGCATCATAATGCGCCAACACATCGCGAATGGTGAAGAAGTTACCCAGCGACTTGGACATCTTCTCTTTGTCGACCATCACCATGCCGGTATGCATCCAATAGTTCACATAAGGCGTGTCGTGGGCGCAGCAAGACTGGGCGATTTCATTTTCATGATGCGGGAACTGCAGATCGCTGCCGCCGCCATGGATATCGAAATGTAATCCCAGGTGTTTGCTGTTCATGGCAGAGCACTCAATGTGCCAACCTGGACGCCCCGGGCCCCAAGGTGAATCCCAGGTAGGTTCACCGGGCTTGGACATCTTCCACAGCACAAAGTCCATGGGATCGCGCTTGTGCTCGTCCACTTCGACCCGGGCACCGGCCTGCAACTGCTCCAGGTTCTGCCCGGAAAGCTTGCCGTATTCAGGGAAAGAGGCGACGCTGAACAGCACATCGCCATCATCGGCCACATAGGCATGACCACGGGCGATCAGCGCCTCGACCATTTCGATAATCTCGCCAATATGCAGAGTCGCCCTTGGCTCCATATCGGGGCGCAGCATGTTCAGGGCATCAAAGTCTTGGTGCATCTGGCCGATAAGACGCTCGGTGAGGCTATCGCAGCTCTCGCCATTTTCATTGGCGCGCTTGATGATTTTGTCATCCACGTCTGTGATGTTGCGCAGGAAGTTAACCTGGTAACCCGCGTAACGCAGGTAGCGCACTATCATGTCAAAGGAAACAAAAGTCCGGCCATGACCGATATGACACAAGTCGTATATGGTGACACCACACACATACATACCCACTTTACCTGGGTTAATCGGTTTAAATTCCTCTTTTTGGCGGCTCAGACTGTTGTATATCTTCAACATCGACTTTCTCTTCAACAATATAGGATTAGTGGGTAAAACGAATCTGGCAGTTTAGCATTGCCAAAAGCTCTTGAATACTGCCCTTTATAGCCGGAGTCGGATAAGTTAGAATCCGCCAACAAAATTTATCCTGAGGATCCGATCATGATTACACTGCACACCAACCACGGCGACATCAAACTGGCGCTGGATAGTGAAAAAGCCCCCCTGACTGCGGCCAACTTTATCAAGTACGCCCAGGAAGGCTTCTATGACGGCACTATCTTCCACCGCGTTATCGATGGCTTTATGGTTCAGGGTGGTGGCTTTACCGAGCAGATGTCACAGAAACCTACCAATGCCCCAGTGCGTAACGAAGCCAACAACGGCCTGTCAAACAAAACAGGTACCATAGCCATGGCCCGCACTTCCGATCCTCATTCCGCCACGGCGCAGTTCTTTATCAACGTCAACGACAACACCTTCCTGGATTTCAAAAACGAATCCATCCAAGGCTGGGGTTACTGTGTATTCGGTGAAGTGATTGAAGGTATGGACGTGGTCAATGCCATCAAAGGCGTGAGCACGGGCAACCACGGCATGCATCAGGATGTGCCTCTGGAAGCCGTGATCATCGAGAAAGTGACCATAGCAGACTGATAACTTCTGAATGCGCACTCTCTTTATCGGCGATCTGCACCTCAGTGCCGATCGCCAAGATATCCTCAACGCCTTCTATCAATTTCTCGATACCGGTCTTGAACAGGTCGACGCCCTCTATATCTTGGGGGATCTGTTTGAGGTTTGGGTCAGTGATGATTTGGCCGAGCCCTTTGCTCTGGCGCTGGCCGAGCGTCTCTATGAAGTCAGCCGCACCCTGCCGGTGTACTTTATCCACGGCAACCGCGACTTTATGCTGGGGAAAGAATACGCCGCCAAAGCGGGGATAACCTTACTGCCCGAGGTGTATCGACTCGATCTCTATGGCCACAAGACAGTGCTGCTGCATGGCGACAGCCTCTGCACTCTGGACAAGGCATACCAGCGTTTTCGCCGTTTTCGCAATATGGCTTTGCCCCGCTGGATATACCGCCATCTGCCGAAGAAGACCCGCAGCAATATTGCCGCCAAGCTCAGGCAAAACAGCCAGATGCAGAATCAGCTGAAAAGCATTGAGATAATGGATGTTGAGCCGAGCGCGGTGGATGAACTGTTTGCCGGCACTCGCGCCGAGTTGATGATCCACGGTCACACCCATAGACCGGATATCCATCAATTGGCGGGTAATAAGCAGCGCTTGGTGGTGGGAGACTGGTATGAACAGGGAAGTGTCTTGAGCATCAGTGCCGACAACATAGCACTGACCAGCCTGCCTTTCATAGAATAAAGCCAGTAGACTCGGTTTTTATCTGTTTGGCTTGAGTCGGCTCGCATTGAACCTAGCCAGCCCTGATAACCTATAAAACCCTTCCAATCCAGCAGTTGCCGACCCTGTCGGCATCTTTATCTATGTAGGCGCAATATCGAGTAGTTTAAAGCGGCGCCCCGCTGTGAAACCTGAATTCATCATCCGGCGCTAGAATAAGCTCGGCTTCCACCTCGGCAAAATAGGCCACTCTGGCGCTGATATCCTCGCCGGCAATCGCCTCGGCCAATGAAAGATAATCCTGATAGTGGCGCGCTTCAGAGCGCAGCAGTGAAATATAGAAACGTTTAAGCTCATCATCGAGCCAAGGCGCCAGCTTGGCGAAACGTTCACAGGAGCGGGCCTCGATAAAGGCGCCCACTATGAGTTTATCTATCAGAGTCGCAGGTTCATGGGTGCGAACGTGTTTCATCATCCCCTTGGCATAACGGCCGGCGCGGATGTTGCTGTATGGGATATTGCGCGCCAACATCAGTTCCAGCACCTGTTCAAAGTGGTGGAACTCCTCTTTGATAAGGCGGATCATCTTGGCGATAAGTTCAGGGCCATGGGGGAACCCCGCCCTGGGCGTCAACTCACCAATCAACTCGTTCTTCTTCACCTCTCTGGCCAGAAATGCCGCCATATCCCTGTCGTTGTGATAAACAAACTCTTCGTAAGGCTTGGCCCAGGTTAGCAACTGCTCGCCACTTTGCTTGTCCACCGCATACTTGCGGACCAAATACATCGCCGTCTGCGCCGCCTTAAGCTCACAATTACAGTGATCTATCAGCAATTCGGCCAGTCTATGCTCCTCTTTGGCAGCTGCTATCCAGCTGTCAGGGGTTTCACAGGCCAGGAATTCTTTTACAGGGGCGAGTAACTGCTGCATTGAGGTCAAGCTTCCACAAGAGTTTTCAAGGCCGCCAAGTCTACCAGCAAGCCAATGCTATGCCCACAGCCTCTCGGAGTACAAACTTGACGGCCCGCTGTTTTTGTTCAATAAATAGACTCAGAGCGGTAAAACGCTCGTCTGCAGTTTGACGAGCAAAAGTCAAAGCGGAATAAGGATAATTATAATGGTATTGAATCACTTAATGGGGTTGTATACTCATCCCAAACAGGAATGGCAAACCATAGAACAAAACCATGAGGCACTTAAAAGCTGTCTCAGTCACCTGCTACTCATTGCGCTCATCCCTTCTGTCTGTAGTTATATCGCCGCCGTGCATATCGGCTGGAACCCAGGTGCCGGCGACCCCTTGTTTCTAACAGCCCAAAGCGGCTTCATCATGTGCGCAGGCATGTATTGCGGCCTGGTATTCGGTGTGTTCGCCCTCGCCTACCTGGCCTACTGGATGGGACAAACTTTTGATGCCCATCCGGACTTTACCCAGTGCCTGGAACTGGCGTCTTATACTGCCACCCCACTGTTTATGGTGGGACTGGCGGCGCTCTATCCAGAGCTTTGGTTCATTATGGTGATAGGACTGATAGGCCTTAGCTACTCTGTATACCTGCTGTATACCGGGGTCCCTATCATAATGAATATTCCCGAGGAAAAAGGCTTTATCTATGCCAGCTCTGTGGTAACTGCAGGTTTGGTGCTCTTGGTCGCTCTGATGGCCAGCAGCGTGATCCTCTGGAGCATGGGACTCGGCCCAATACTGCAATAATAAAAGCAGTCATCAAAACACCAGAGACGAAAAAGGCGCTCCTTGAGCGCCTTTCTTACGTCCAATTCAGCCCTAGCCATATAGCATCCCCCAACGGAACCCAGGATGTGTTGGGTAAGCAGGAGATATCCGTCATGCAGAACTGCTAAGAAGCCTTACATCTGCTCTGTACAGACTTACAGGCCAAGCCCTAGTTCAGTAATTCCTTTGCAAGCGCGTCATGGCCCAAACGGTCAAATAATGTGACCAACTCAGTTAAATCTATGCTGCTGTTCCTTAAGTCTTCAAAAGCTTGAGCAAATGCTTGCTTGAACTTTTGATCCTCAAGATAAGCTTCAATAAACTTCGCCCAAAAATCTTCCGAATTGATAATGCCGGAGTTAAATCGTTCAACGTAAAAGTGTTTAGCCGCATTGGGTGCATTAATGAAGCAATCCAAATACGCCCATCCATAATCACTGTCCGTCGTTAAGTTCACATCCACATTGAGCTTGTTTATAAACCATAAAATTATTTCGGTTTGATCGGAGTTTTCATGATAACAGGTAGTGACACTGGCATTAACCAAGTAGCCAAAGGCAAGATTAAGCTCTTCGTTGGATACTTGAATATTGGCAATCAAAAACTCAATGGTATCACGACAAATAAAGTTACAGCTCACCTGTAAAACATAACCCCAAGGTATGTCTGCCTTCATATCGAGCATTAATTTGAATAGTTCAACCCTGCCGGGGACTTGGCACATATGATAGAGAGCATCTTCATCGTCAAACTCATAGGATATTCCTTTGTCGAGCGACTTTAAGAAGTTGAGGCACTGGATGGCCGTAGGGGTGATATCAACACCGGCACTCTCGACAACAGCATTAAAAATTAGCTGCTCCATAGGTTCGGTATCTTTAAAATGATTGTAAATTATTTCGATTAGATCAAACCTGTTACTCTCAATTATCGAGGTCAATACCCTAAAGTCCAGATCGTTCCTGATTGATTCTATGTCACCATTATTTATTGCTTCTTCGACTTCATGTGCTTGTTGAATCAACATTTAGATACCTAATATACATCCAAGTTGTTAACGCTTAAATAATCCCTATCACTTCAGCATCTGTTGAAGAATGATTTTGTCTTTACGGATATCAATCGAGACAGCTTAACCAGTTATTCAAGGGAAGGTGCGAACGAGTCCCATATGTGCTCTATATCAGCTCACTGGCCTGGAAACGGTTTAAAGCGCAGAGGGAAATAAGCGGGTTTGTGAAGCCGACGGCTGACTAAGCTTGCGAAAAACAAGTCTAGTCAGCCACAGCTTTACAGAATGGTACTGACTTAAGCGAATGAATCTCTTAATGCCACAGTGCGGTTAAATACCAGCTTATCTGGGCTTGAGTCCTTGCTATCGGCACAGAAGTAACCTTCACGCTCAAACTGATAGGCCTTCTCGGCCTCCGCTTGCACCAGACCGGCTTCAACCAGACCATACTTAACCACCAAAGATTCCGGGTTCAGCACTTCGTCCACAGTTTCAGCCGCGGCCGGATTGGCATCGACAAACAGGCGATCATAGAGGCGGAACTCGGCAGGCACAGCGCTGCTGGCTTCTACCCAGTGGATCACACCCTTAACCTTGCGGCCATCGGCAGGGTTTTTACCCAGAGTCTCTGGGTCATAACTGCAGTAAATGGTGGTGACCTTACCGTCTGCGTCCTTGTCACAACGCTCGGCTTTGATCACATAGGCATTGCGCAGACGCACCTCTTTGCCCATCACCAGACGCTTGTAGTGCTTGTTGGCTTCTTCACGGAAGTCGGCCGCATCGATATATAGCTCACGGCCAAAAGCCAGCTCACGATTACCCAGCTCTTCCTTATTGGGATGCACCGGCGCACTGACATGCTCCAACTGCCCTTCAGGATAGTTCTCAATGATCACCTTAACCGGGTCGATAACCGCCATGGCTCTCGGGGCATTGTCGTTGAGCTCTTCCCGGATACAGGCTTCGAGCATACCCACTTCCACCAGGTTATCCTGCTTGGTCACACCAATGCGATCACAGAACTCACGGATGGAGGCAGGGGTGTAACCGCGGCGGCGCAAACCGGCGATAGTCGGCATGCGGGGATCATCCCAGCCATTGACCAACTGACGTACCACCAGCTCGTTGAGCTTACGCTTGGACATCAGGGTATATTCCAGATTCAGGCGTGAAAACTCATACTGACGGGTACGGTTGGGGATCTTGAAATCATCCAGATTATCCAACACCCAGTCATAGAGGCGACGGTTATCCTGGAACTCCAGCGTACAAAGGCTGTGAGTGATATTTTCCAGCGCATCAGAGATACAGTGGGTAAAGTCGTACATGGGATAGATGCACCACTTATCTCCCGTCTGATGGTGATGAGCGAACTTGATCCGATAGATCACCGGGTCGCGCATACACATGAAAGGTGATGCCATGTCTATCTTGGCCCGCAGTGAACACTCGCCTTCTTTATAACCTCCAGCACGCATTTTAAGAAAATGCACTATATTTTCTTCAACACTGGTATCACGATAAGGGCTATTCTTGCCCGGCTCTTTCAGAGTGCCGCGGTACTCGCGCATCTGCTCGCCATTGAGAAAACACACATAAGCCAGACCTTTTTCAATAAGTTCAAAAGCATAGTTGTAGAGTTTATCAAAATAGTCTGACGAGTAATGAATATCACCGGCCCACTGGAAGCCCAGCCATTGCACGTCCGCTTTAATGGAATTTACATAGTCAATGTTTTCTTTTTCCGGGTTGGTGTCATCAAAGCGCAAGTTGCACTGGCCCTGATAGTCCCTGGCAATACCGAAATTCAAGCAGATAGACTTGGCGTGACCTATGTGCAGGAAGCCATTAGGCTCTGGTGGGAAACGGGTGTGCACATTGGTGTGCTTACCGCTCGCCAAATCTTCATCTATGATATTGCGAATGAAGTTACTTGGACGTACTTCGGTGTCCACATGACTCATGAAATTCCTCTTTGCGAACAATAGCTGTCTAACGAAAAGAGGCATGATCCTACAGATCATGCCCGGTTACAATCCTTCTAGAATAAAAACTGCGGCGCACTTCGTCAAACCCGGCGCCGTGATCAAAAAAGCAGCCAAGATGGCTGCTTTTTATCTGCGACCTTACTCAGTCACTATCTTGATACCCGGAATAATCTCCTGGGTCTTGCGGCCTTTACGCTTCAGCCACATATAGAAACCAATCAGGGCGAGGACAAAGAAGCTTATCCAGGCGCTGGACTGCAATGGATGCTCGGCAAAAGTCGCACCTTGGTAGACCACAGTGGCACTGCCGTAAGCCAGTGCAAAGGTCCAGGTCGCGGCAAAGGTTGCCCAGCGACTGCCAAACTCATTCACCAGTGCACCCATAGCGGCCACACAAGGGGTGTAGAGCAGAATAAACAGCAGATAGGAGAAGGCAGCCAATTGTCCGCTGAATCCTGCCTGCAGCGCACCGAATGTGGACTGATCAACCCCCTGCTCTTCGGCAGCCAGCGTCTTATCCTCAACATGGCCCACAGACAGCTTGAGCGGATCTTCCATCACTATGCCGAACAGGTTGGCCGGAATAGTCGCCAGCGCCTCGGAGAAGCTGTCCATCAATGGAGTAAGCTCGCCATCACCGCTATCAGCCGTGCTATACAGGCTATTGAGCGTACCCACTACCGCTTCTTTGGCGAAGATACCCGTCACTATCCCAACAGTAGCCGGCCAGTTGTCTTCCTCTATCCCCATGGGCGAGAACACCGGAGTGATCTTCTGACTGGCGACACTGAGCAAAGACTCCTGACTGTCTTCATGGCCAAAACTACCATCGACCCCTATGGCATTGATAAAGTTAAGCAGAGTCACTACAACCACAATTGTCTTGCCGGCACCGAGAATAAAGCTCTTGGTACGTTTACCTGTGCGGGAAGCCACCGCTTTGAGCTTGGGCAGTTCATAGCTTGGCAGCTCCATCACTACGGCACTGCTGTTACCGGGCAGCAAGGTCTTGCGCAGCAGCAGGCCTGTGCCTATCGCAGCCAAAATACCTATGAGGTAGAGACCGAACACCAGGTTCTGACCTGAATCAGGGAAAAAGGCCGCCGCAAACAAGGCGTATACCGGCAATCTGGCACCGCAGGACATAAAGGGCGCCATCATACCCGTGACAATACGTTCACGCTCACTGCCCAGTGTGCGGGTCGCCATGATGGCAGGCACAGAGCAGCCAAAACCGACAATCATGGGCACAAAGGCCTTGCCGGGCAGGCCGATACGGCGCATCAGGCCGTCAACCACAAAGGCGGCACGGGCCATATAGCCAGAGCCTTCCAGCACAGATAAAGCCAAAAACAGCGCCGCGATAACCGGAATAAAGGTCGATACCGTCTGAATACCCTGACCTATACCACCGGCCAGCAGAGTCACCAACCAGGCAGGAGCTCCTACATTGGTCAGCAAAGCCCCGAAATGATCGACAAACAGCGCGCCGGCACTGATATCGAAGAAGTCGATAAAGGCACTGCCCACGTTGATGGCAAACATGAACATCAGGTACATCACCAGCAAAAATACCGGAATACCCAACACAGGATGCAATACCAACTTATCGAGCCTGTCACTCAAGGTCAGCTGGCCGTCGGCATTGACCGACCCCTTGTATACACGCTCAACAAAGTCAAAACGTGTGGTGGCCACCATGATCTCTATGTCTTTGCCTTCCAGTGCCAGTTTATCCGTCACTCTGGAGACCTGTTCATCGAGCAAATTGTTCTGGCAAGAACCACAGCCCAAGCCATTGGCCAACATGGCCAGCGCCCGGCCCCGGCTTAATTGACTGTCGCTGCCCATAATGGCTGTGACACCGGTTTCAATGGTGGCGTCATATTGCAGCATCAAAGGCGACTCTGAAACCCGCCCTTCCAGCAGCTCTATCACCTGTTCCTTGACCCGCTCGACGTCTTTGGCTTCTCTTGAAGTCACGCCTATTACGGGGCAACCCAGCTCTCGACTCATGGCTTGGGTATCGACCCGAATGCCGCGCTTGACCGCCGCATCCATTTTGTTGAGCACCACAACCATGGGAATACCCAGCTCACGCAGTTGCACTGTCAGATACAGGTGACGTTCGATATTGGTGGCATCCACCAAGTTGATAATGCCATCTACTTTCTGGTTGGCCAGATACTGCTGGGCAATCTGCTCATCCAGCGAGCAATCACAGTTGCTACCGGCGGGAAGAAGATCGTAAATGCCGGGTAAATCGGTTAGAAAGACATCATCGCCATTAAGCGAAAAGTGGCCGGTCTTCTTCTCGACTGTCACCCCGGACCAGTTACCTACCTGTTGATTGGCACCTGTCAGGGCGTTGAACAATGTCGACTTACCGGCATTGGGATTACCGACAGTGACACAATGGAACTGCTTAGTCATTGGCCTTTTCCACCTCTATAATCTGTGCCAGATCCTGACGCATGCACAACTTGCTGCCGCGAATGTCCAATTCCAACCCGGATCCCATGGGAGCACGGCGGATCAAAGAAAAACAGGTATTGGGGGTGATCCCCATGGACAGGAGCTTGCGTTTGACCACTGCAGGCAGATCCAGATGGCCAACTTCGGAAATCATGGCGCGATCACCGGGTTTCAATTCACTTAACTTCATTGCCTCTACCACTGAAAACAGCATGCAAGCATGCGGGTAATGATTCGATTCTACCTGAAACAGTCAAATAAGAACTTTATCTGGATCAAGCTTTTCAACTGGTAACGATAATAGTTTTCAATTGTGTTGGCTATTATGGGACAAAAGCTAGCTGGAATAAACCGTTTAACTGCAAATAAAAGTAACTGAACCGTGGCTTTTTCTGCGGCGGATCCCAAATTCGAACAAAGACACACCATACCCAAAACGAGGCATGGATCACACTTTGTTGTTTTCTTTTTTAAATCAGCCTTCTTTACCCATAAGCATCATCAAAAAGTTATCGCTTTGTCACTTTTTTGCTCTATTCTTTAACATTAGCAATTCGGTAAATTACTGATGCATGCCTAATAACTATAAATCGGCAATGAACGCGCTCAGGATGGAATGATGAAAATGGATAACTCGAGTAAACCAAGCCTTTGGGGGTTGGGTTGCGCTCTCCCCTTATTGTTATTGTTGGCCTTCCCGGCCAAAGCTACCCCGTGGGACAACCAGGACCCGGCCGAGGTTGAAGCCACACTGGACAAGAAATTTGCCGAAGGCAAATACTCCCCCAAGGGTGCTGACAGCTGCCTGATGTGTCACAAAAAGAACCAGAAGGTAATGGCGCTTTTTGATGGTGTCCACGGCAATCCCAACCTCTCTCAATCTCCTATGGCCGATCTGCAATGCGAAGCCTGCCACGGCCCCATGGGGAAACACAACCGCGGCGGCAAGGAGCCGATGATCACCTTTGGTGCCGACTCGCCGGTACCAGCTGACAAGCAAAACAGCGTCTGCCTCAGTTGCCACCAGGATGAGCAGCGTCTGGGCTGGAGTGCCAGCCACCACGACACGGCCGGAGTTGCCTGTGCCAGTTGTCACCAGGTGCATACAGGCCAGGATCCCATCCAGAGCCGTGAAACCGAAGTCGCCGTTTGCAGCAGCTGTCACTCAGAGCAACGTGCCGACATTCACAAACGTTCCGCGCACCCGATACGCACAGAGCAGATGGTCTGCAGCGACTGCCACAATCCTCACGGCAGTCTGGGGGACGCCAGCCTGAAGCAGATGACGGTCAACGAAAACTGTTACAGCTGCCACGCCGAAAAGCGCGGGCCCAAGCTGTGGGAACACGCCCCGGTTACAGACAACTGCGCCAGCTGTCACAACCCTCATGGCAGCGTCAACGATGCCATGCTGTTGGCCAAACCGCCTCAGCTGTGTCAGCAATGCCATGCTTCCGACGGCCATGCAGCCAGAGCCTACTTCCCGGCCAATGAGCAAACCGGCTTGATGCCCAACGCCTATAACGCCGGCAACTCCTGCCTGAACTGCCACACACAGGTGCATGGTTCCAACCATCCATCCGGCAAACTCTTGCAGCGATAAGGAGCTGAGTATGGTTATCGAGAAACAGACACAGATGAAACTATCACTGCTGGCGCTCACCATAGCCTGTGCACTGCCACCGGCCTGGGCCGGTGGCTATTCGCTGCAACAGGCCAATCGCGCCGAGCTCAAGCAAGACAAGTGGAGTTGCGGCCAGTGCAAGTTGCCACAGGAAAGCCGCGGCACGCTCGAAGCCGGTGTGGCCTACAATGATGGCGACAATGCGGTATTTGCCAACAGTAGTGGCACAGATGCCGATGGCGCCACGGGGCACATTGGCGGCGATGTCGTCTTTTATGGTGAACAGGGTTACCGTACTCACATTGAAGCCGACAAACTGGGCTATGACACCGGCAGCGCCAGCCTGAGTACCGGAAGACCCGGCCAATTTGATATCCGTCTGGGTTATCGCGCCTTGGCCAACTTCGGCCCGGACAATGGCATGAGCCCCTATATCAATCAGGACAACAGACTGATGTTGCCGGACAACTGGCAAGCGGCTGCCCTCACCTCACAAATGCCGGGGCTTTATGACAGCCTGACAAGCCAGCGACTGGAAATGAAGCGGGATCGCTTTACGCTGGATGCCCATTACCTGGGAAGCTTTTATAAGGCGGGGCTCAATTACCGTCACGAGCAACGCGATGGCACCCGCCAAACCAACGGCAACTTTCTTACCAACTCCATGGCATTGGCCACCCGGGTGGATGACAGTACTGACGAGCTGGAAGCCAAACTCTATTTCAAAGGAAAGGGCTGGCTGGCCGGCTTCAATTCGACCCTGAGCCAATACAGCAACGACTATCAGGCACTCTATTGGGAAAACGCCTTCTTTCCCACATTCGGCGCCGCCTATAATGGCCAACTCGCCGACAATCCGGACAACAAGGCGCTGAGGGTCGGTGCCGATCTGCAGTTATCCGAGGCCGGACATCAAATATTGATGCACACGGCATTCACCCGCATGTCTCAGGATCAGGCGCTGTTACCGGCCACCATCAATGGTCCTTCACCCCAGTTGCCCGCAATCGATGGCGACATGCAGGTTGACGTGCTGGAACTCAAACTCAAGTATGCCACCCGCCTCAGCAGAGGCTTGTCGGTTCGCGCCGGCTATGACTATCGCGACCGGGAAAACAAGACACAATTTAAAGAATGGCCACAGGTGAGCAGTGACAGCTGGCACCAGGGCAGCGCCACGCCCGCGGCCTATGACCACACCCGCCAAAGAGCCGATATCGCCTTCAACTACCGTTTTACCCGCGCCCTGTCTCTTGACGCAGGTTACGAGTATGAACACCACAGCTATAGCGATCTGGCGCGCGAATCCCTGTTCCAATCCAGCGTGTTTGCCAAGCTGAACCTGCGTGCCAGCCGCGACTGGCAGTTGTGGTTCAAAGGTGAACTCAGTGAGCGCAGTGGCGGCAGTTATCAGGCATCCGAGCTGAGCCAAAGCCCCAATAATCCCTGGATGCGTCAGTATTGGTTGGCAGATCGCAAGCAAACCCTGTTGCGACTGCAAAACGATTACCGCTTCAGCGATGCCCTGTCGTTCAGCCTGGCGCTGAATCACAAGCAGCAAGACTATGATGAGACGCTTATCGGCCTGGATGAAGTCAGCAGTTGGGGCTATGGCCTCAGTGGCAACTATCAATTCTCAGCCCAGTTTGGCCTCAATGCCTGGCTCAATCAGGACTGGCAGGATACAGATCAAACCGGCTCAGCTTCTTTCGGCCCCAGCGGTTGGTACAGCCGTGCCAGCGACAGCAGCACTGTCGCTGGCTTCGGCATCTACTATAACGAGTTGCTGAATAAACAACTGGATCTGGGCTTCGACTGGCAATACTCAAAAGGCGAAAGCGACACAGATGTCAGCCAGGGGCTCACTCTGGATTACGGCGACTATTATTCACGCCGTCATACCTTCAACGCCTTTGCCAAGTATCACTTCAGCGACAAGATGGCATTGAGGCTGGATTGGTTGTTTGAACACTATCAGGACAGTGACTGGCTCAATCAGGGATTAACCCCGGATAGCATCCCCAACGTACTCAGCTTTGGAGATCTTGGCCAGGACTATAACGCCCACTATCTGGGGCTGACACTGAGTTACTCCCTATAAGAGCAAGAGGCGAAGAGCGATGTCAAAGGAATACACCCCAAAAACTCCCCTGCTTTACCTAGGCGCGCCCCTGCTGACCGCCATGTTGGCTCTCTCAGGTTGCGGTGGTGATGATGGCAACCCGGGAACCCCAGGCGAACCGGGCGGCGAGCCGGCGATGAATATCAGTAAGCTCAATATTGAGGTCAAGGAAACGGCTCTCGAAGAGGGCATTACCCGGGTAGATTACCGGGTCACCAATCAGGATGACGAGCCGGTAGTCGGTATCCCCTCAGGACGCTTCATTGCCGCGCAGTTGTTGCCGGAAGGCACCAGTGGGGCCGGGAACAGCAGTGAGTGGCAGTATTTCACCGCTGAGACCTGCTCCAGCAGCTGCCCTGGCACCTATGTTGACCATAAAAATGGCAACTACTCCTACAGTTTCAGTGCCCCTTTCGACGGGATGAATGAGATAGCTGAAATCGCCGGAGCCACCCACAGAGTGGTGATCAAACTCGGTGGTGATACCTTGGCCGATGGCACCGCATTACCGGTAACCAATGACCATTACGACTGGCAGCCCCCAGGCGGTGCTCCGGCCTACAGCCGGAATATCGTTTCCATCGACACCTGTAACAGCTGTCACAATGACCTGGCGTTTCACGGCGGTAACTATAATCAGGTGGAAACCTGTGTTACCTGCCACAATGCCACTCGGGTCAGCAATCCGGAAAACATCTTCCCACAAATGATCCATGCCAAACACCTGGCCGGATTCCCCAAACCCTTGTCCGACTGTCAGACCTGTCATAAAGAGGATGAAACCCTCAGCGAACAGCACAACTGGTTCCGGGTGCCAACCATGGAGTCCTGTGGCAGTTGTCATAACAATATCGACTTCGTCAAAGGCGAAGGTCATCCGGCGCAAGCGGATAACAGCAATTGTGTCGCTTGCCACAATCCGGATTGGACCCGCGAAGTACATGCCAATCAGGAGAACATGGCGGCCCTCGAGCAATTCAAGGCCGAGGTCACCAACGCCAGTGTCAGCGGCAGCAGTTTGAGCTTCTCGCTCAAGCTGAGTAACCCGCAGACAGGTGCAGCCTATAACGACAGCGCCGACAAGCAGGTGTTTGTCAACGATCTCAGGGTCTATGCCAACTGGGGCACCAGCTTTGATTACGCCACCCGCTCTGCCCGCTCAATTAGGGTACATGAAGTGGTGCCGCTGTCCGGCAGTGATGGTGTCTATCAGTATCAGTTGAATGGACTGACCATTCCCGCCGGCAGTGAAGCCGATGCAGGTACCCTGGCGATTCAGGGCCGAGTCTGTGCCAGCCAAGGCATGCTGGTCGACTGCAGTGACAGCGCCGCCAGTGTGCTGGTTATCAAGTCGAGCCATCAGTCATTCAACATGGCCGGCCTCACCACGGCCGGACGGCGCCAGGTGGTCAGCAACGAAACCTGCGGCAGCTGCCATGGCGATCAACAGTTGAACTTCCACGGCTCTCGCAACGATTTGGCCGGCCAGTGCCAACTGTGCCACAACCCCAATATGCAGGCCGACGCCACTGCTGCCAATCCATCAGCGAGCAGCGCCGACTTCAAGCAGTTGATCCATGCACTGCACTCGGCCAATTTTGAAGGGTTCGAGACGCTGCAATTCCCGGGGAATATAGGCAACTGTGCTCACTGCCACAGCAAAGATGAAAATGGCGTGCTGAGTATGGCACTGCCACTCAGCCCGGCGGTGCAACCCTTGAGTCTGGATGATGGCAGCTTCACCAGCCCCACGGCGGCAGTCTGCAGTAACTGCCACCAGAGCGATAGTGCCCGCAACCATATGACGCAACAGGGAGCCGTGTTCCAAGGCACTGAAGCTGATGCCAAGGCAGGAACAGAAAGCTGCGCCACCTGTCATGGTCAGGGCGGCATGGCCGATGTCACCAAGGTGCATCCTATCGCCCAGTAACAACAATAAGCCGCCCTTTGAGGGCGGCAATTACAGGAACGGGCCGGTCTTCAAAGGCTGGCTCAGTCGTGCAATCAAAGCAATGCAGGGAAATAATGATGAAAAGCTCAAGACTGGTTAAAGGGCATACCCGCCTGGCATTGGCCACTCTGATGTCGCTGACGCTCATGGCATGTGGCAGTGACGGCAAGGATGGCGAAGACGGCAAGGACGGCGTGATCGGAGTGAATATCGATGCCACTCCCACACTCAAGGTCAAGTTTACCGACGCCAAAGTAGAAGCAGGCAAGGTCACGGTCGACTTTATGTTGACCAATGCCAATGGTGTGGCTGTGCTGGGTCTGAACAAAGATTATGACCTCAGATTTGGTATCGCTCAGCTGACCCATGTGACCGAAACCATAGGTGAAGGTGAGGAAGCCAGAGAAGCCGATTGGGGATTCCAATGGCAAGCCTATATCAATAGCCTCAAACAACCGACAACGGTTCCCGACGGGGTGGATAACCTCAGTCCATCGCCTCAGTATCAGGCCGGAGTCGAAGCCGCCAGCGCCTGCGAAACCTGTCTGGTGGACAATGGCGATGGCAGCTATAGCTATAGTTATCAGGTCAATATTGCCGAAGTCACAGAGCCGCTGGCCATAGCTTATGATGCCGATGCCACTCAAAGGGCTACACTGGAGCTGAAACTCCCCCAAGTTACCGCCAATGCCCATTATGATTGGCAACCCTCCAGCGGCAATACAGAAGGTATCCAGACCCGCAATGTGGTCACCATTGATGCCTGTTACACTTGTCACCAACCGGACAGCCTGGAGCTGCACGGCGGACGTCGAATAGCGCTGGAAAACTGCGCTTCCTGCCATACTGCGACTTCTGGAGATCCTGAGTCGGGTAACAGTGTGGAGTTCACCTATCTGATCCACGCCATTCACCGCGGCGCAGAACGGCATACCTATGATGCCGACGGCAATGAAGTGCCGGCGCCATACAAGATTGTCGGTTATGGCGGCAGCGTCCACGACTATGGTGTGGTCGGCTTCCCCCGTAAGCCAGCTTCAGACTGTAGCGTCTGTCACCAGGAAGGCAGTGGTGCTCCCGCCAATGCCGATCTGTTCAAGGCAGAGAAGAGCAATACTGCCTGTGTCGCCTGTCACACGGAAAAGCCTTCATCCCACCACTCCAGCACCGACTGTATGGCTTGCCACAACACGGACAATACCTATCACGGTACCGGCAGCGCAGCCAAGCGCCACGGTGATGTAATGCAAGCCTACACTCTGGCAGCCGAACTGAGCGTCAAGGTGTTGGAGGTCAGCAGCAACGCCGGCAAGATGACCTTTAAAGTGCAGGTGCTGGATAAAGACGGTAACGCCATGGATCAAAGCTTTATCGATCAGGGCAGCCGTATGATAGTGGGCTGGGATGTAGACAAGGACTACCCTGCCTACAACGAAGCCTCCTACAGCCAGCGCCGTATTCGTCTCAGTGAAGGCAGTTTTGACACCACCAGCAAGAGCTATACTCTGACTCCGGCGTTTGATATGCCGGCAAGTCCGGATGGCAAGAGCTTTGAAATCTGGTCGGCACTGGAAGCCTGCTTCAATAACGGCGGTTATGGTGTTGCCGATATTCAATTGACAGACTGCGCAACCGATGGTGTTCGCTCTGTGGCTATCCAGCAGGAGCCCTACCGCTTTGTCTGGGGCAACAATGGTGTCGACAGCGGTATGGATGCCGTGGCCCGCCGAGCCATCATAGATCCGACCAAGTGCCAAAGTTGTCATGGCAAGGAGATCCATCACTATGACAATGGCGTCAACTGCCAGACCTGCCATACACCGGATAAGACACTGCGTAATGACGCCGATTATCCCGGTGGCAAGATCCCCTCAAGCTTTGCCTGGAAGGCACACGAGCGTGAAGGCCACTTCCTCAAGTATGCAGGGCTCCAGTCCGGCACTGTGCTGAAAACCGATTGTGCCACCTGTCATGCCGAGTCTTCCGGCAGCGTCACAGGTATCACTCTGGGTCGTTCACCGGATCGTGTCTGGCGCTATGGTGACATCAGCAATAGCGGCGCGGATATCTGGGTATCCTCAGATGCAGGCTCCTGCTTGAGCTGCCACCAACAGTACCTCAGCGATGCGGCCAAATCGCATATTCAAGCCAACGGCGGTATTCTGGATGGCATGGATGAGACCGATGTCCGTAATCGTGCCAAAGAGGCCTGTGCCACCTGTCATACCCCGGCTCAGCTGATGACTGCACACGGCAATTAACTTGCGTTTTGCTACCAAAGGGAGGCATGTGCCTCCCTTTTTTATGCAGCAAAATTCGTTAAAAACTCTTTCAAAAAACACGTTTTTTTGATCAGGATTAACGTTTTTTGATCTAGCCGTATACCCCTAAAGAAATAGTCGGATCTTAATCACATAACCCATCTAAAGTGACTGCTTAATCCCCACCACTTGGGTAGCCTTAGCCTTGGAAAAATAATTCCACACACTTTCCATGGTTAATGAGATTTATTCTTATTTAACCTCTGGTTAGTGATGATTAAAATCACTTGCAGGGAAATATCATGATGAAACGGTTTAATTTCAATGCCGCGACTAAAGCGATGTTGGGTGCCGGTTTGCTGTCTCTGATGCTGGCCGGTTGTGGCAGCGACGGTAAGGATGGTGAGACTGGTAAGCCAGGTCCTGTCGGCACACCCATAAGCAAAGTCAACACGCTGAAATCCAAGATTAATTCAGCATCTGTAGACACCAACGGCTTCCTGACAATCAACTTCAGCTTGTCCGATGCCAACGGCGCCGCCGTCTTTGGTTTGAAAAACACTGACATAGGTGCAGTCTCCTTCGGCCGTGTCGGCAGCGAAGATGAGATTGAAGGCCTGACCAATGTAGAAGGCCAAGCGAGAGAGATCTGGCTGAGCTACTTCAACAAAGACAAAGGTGACGGCTTCTACACGGGTTCTTCCTACTTCCAGGGTAAAAACTGCGAAGACTGTCTGACCGACAATCAGGACGGCACCTATACACTGAAACTTAACAAAGCCATAGATACTCTGGGTAAATACGACTACAAGGCCGATATGGTCAATGGTATTTACCTGGGCATCAAAACAGCCAATGCGGCCAACGTTAACCTGGTTAACAACAGCTTCTTCTACTGGCAGCCCTCTTCCGATACCACTCAGGCCAAACCCAAGCCGGTTATCGCCGATGAAACCTGCCAAAGCTGTCACAGACCCGGTCATGCCGGTGAACTAGCCATGCACGGCGGCAAACACGTCACTCTGGAAAGCTGTACTTTCTGTCACACCGACTACAACAGCTACATGAAGGATGACAAGGACGAAAATGGCCAAGTGATAGGCAGCCATAAATTTGATGGTTCCATCAAGGCCATGGCCCACGAAGTGCACAGCCATGCCTTCTACAACGGCATTTTCCCGCAATCAGCCAGCAACTGTCAGACCTGTCACCAACCAGATGAAAACCTGGCTATGGCCGATGCCTGGAAAGCCGATCTGGATGCTGCAACCTGTCTGAGCTGCCACAACAGCCAGTATGCCGTACCTTCCTGGCACTGGGATGCAGAAAACAACCAGATTAAAGAAGACAAACTGAACTGTGTCTCCTGTCACAGCGATCCTGATGGCCATGGCCGTGGTGCCGAACGCGCCCACTACAGCAACAACGACAGTGCCCAGTCTGCCAAGACCAGCGTTACTTTCAACAGCATGACTTATGATGAGGCCAGCAAGACCATTAAGGCCAACATGACTGTCAAGCACGGCGACACCAATGTGACACTGGCGCAAATTGACTCCAGCCCATACTCACACGGCGGTTTCACCAGCGCCATCGTCTTCAACGGTGTGGTTAAAGACGACTTCCTGGTTAACTACCAGAAAGTGGGTTACGACCACTTCAGTGAAGGCGCCGACGGCAGCATAGATGTCACCTTCAGCGACGGCGACTTCAAAGTAGCCGAAGTCATGGGTACGCCAGAGGTTAAAGTGGCCTTGAGCAGCCAGCTGCATGTCTGCTTCGATGGCAAAGGCGCTGTAGCCGACTGTAAGCCAGTCGAAGACGGTGTTATCCCTAACTCCGGTCCTTACGTGCCATCTGACACAGCCTACTTCAATGTGGATGGCAGCAAAGTCGACAAGACACCAAGGGTTCAACATGCCGAAATGACCGCTTGTCAGCAGTGTCACACCACAGCCATCAAGCACCGTTTCTCCAACGACATCGACGGCTGTGCCTCCTGCCACAACGGTACCCGCGACAAGAAGGGTGACGGCTCATCCAACCTGGCTTACATAGTGCACTCCAAGCACTACCTGTATGACAGCTCAGGCAACGGCTTCTTCAAGAAGACAGACTGTCAGACCTGTCACGGTAAAGACGGCTTCTCACTGAAGAAAATTGCCGCCGATGCCGCTCCGGTTGCCTTCGGCAAGACTGAAGATGGCATAGAACAGACTCTGGTATCCCCCCAGACTGCCGCCTGCGCCAGCTGTCACCAGCCGCCATACGGCCTGAGTGAAACCACTATCAACCACATAGTGACCAATGGTGGTGTGATAGGTACAGGCCACGGTGTAGCTGCAAGTGATTATGACGCCCAGAAAGGCCAAGAAGCCTGTTCTACCTGTCATACTGATTCCCAGCTGTTGGAAGCTCACTCCAACTGGGGCTTCAGCCACTAAAATTTAACCCTAAAGAGAGGCTTCGGCCTCTCTTTTTTTATCTGCCAAATTGCCAAAATCGAATTAAAAAACAGCGTTTTTTTGATCGAGATTAAGTTTTCCCTACCAGCTCAAATACCTCTTTATAAATAGAAAGATCCAAGTCACACATTAACACCAGTCATGCAGCTTTTCGGCCCTGCTTGAGTTAGCCTTTTCGAGGGAAATCCTATTTCCGGTATCGGGTTAAGGGCCAATTACATAATCAATTTGGTTGAGATGACTCAGCCACTCCCTAAACCAGATACTTCCACTATTGCAGGGAACAAGATGATGAACGCACAAAAAACCAGAATCGCACTGCTGCTGGCAGCCAGTGCAGCTACTCTGGCCTTAGGTGGCTGTGGTGGCGATGATGGCAACGATGGTAATCCAGGTAACCCAGGCGGCGAGCCTGCAGGTGAAATCAAAGAGCTGCATTTCAGCTTTGAGCAAGCTGTTGTCAAAGGCGGTATCCCAACGGTTGAATTTACCGTGACCAACGAAGACGATATGCCGGTAGTTGGCCTGCAGAAGTTCCGCTTTGCCGCCGCTCAGTTGCTGCCGGAAGGCGCAACCGGTGCCGGGAATGCCTCTCAGTGGCAGTATTTCGGCAACGAAGACTGCACTGTAAGCAGCAGCTGCGCAGGTACTTTCGTTGACCACAAAAACGGTAGCTACAGCTACACCTTCAGCAAGACCTTGAATGAGCTGAGTACAGACACTATCAGCTTCAACCCTGAGTTGGCCCAGCGGGTACTGCTGCGCGCTTACAATACGCCTCTGCCTGACGGCACTCTGATCCCCAACAGCAACGCCTTCGTCGACTTCAGTGCCGACTCAGGTGCCTCCGCGGCATACAGCCGTAAGCTGGTGAGTACAGATAGCTGTAATACCTGTCACGGTGATTTGGCCAACGTCAAACACGGCGGCGCCTACTCAGATGTTAACTATTGCGCCACTTGCCACACCTCAGGCAAGGTAAAACCAGGCAATGAATTCAACGCCATGATCCATACCAAGCACAAGGATCTGGGCCTGGATGCGCTTAACAGCTGCCAATCCTGTCACAACGACACCAATGTCGAGTTGACGCCCGATTGGGGCAACTGGTCCAAAGTGCCTACAGCTGCAAGTTGCGGTAGCTGCCACAGCAACATAGATTTTGCTGCCGGTCAGGGCCACAGCCAACAAACCGACAACTCCAACTGTATCGCCTGTCACAACAGCAAGTGGACAGAAGAGCTGCACACAGGTGTAACCGGTGACAAACGTGCCGTTATCGCTCAGCGCGGTCTGGCCGCAGAACTGACCGGCAGCGCCGACAACAGTGCGACTCTGACTGTGACCCTGTTGGACAAGGCCGGCAATGCGCTGGATGCCAACAACGAACTGGCCAAGATCAAGCGTCTGGAAACCATCACCAACGTGGGCCCTAACTTCCCTGTCATGGGCTACAACGTCAGCCCAGGAAGCGGTAAAGCCAAGGTCGCCAAAGATCTGGTTAAAGACGGCCAGCTGCAGGACGCCGTGACTCTGGTTGACGGCAAGCTGCAATTCACCGTTCAGGACCTGCCTTTCGGTGCCGGTGATGCCGATACCGCCTTCAGCTTTATCGGTCTGGAAATGTGCAACCAAGGCAGCGAGCTCATCGCCTGTGCCGATGGCGTTGCCACTACCAGCATGAAAGCTCAACTGGCCTTCGGTACCAAGTCAGGTGATGCACCTAGTCACCGTCATATCGACTCAGTGAACTTCGCTACCTGTCAGGGCTGTCACAGCGACACCTTCGAACTGCACAAAGGCCACCATGCCGGCTTTGTGATGACAGAGCAGCTGGGCCGCGAAGTAAACGGCAAGCTCACGATCGGTGTTGATGGCTGTGTGGCCTGTCATACTCCAGATGGTACTTACGCCAGCGGTGCCAACAAAGGCGCATTGGAGATGAAACTGCACAAGACCCACATTGAAAAGGCTCACGGCCTGATCGGTGGCAACTGTTCAGCCTGTCACAACGACCTGAATCTTGATGCCTTCAAGAACAAGGGTGCTCTGGCAACCTCAGCAGGCATGTACACCACGCCTATCACTGCTACCTGTACTTCTTGTCACACTGTCGGTGGCGACTACATGGTACACACCAAGGAGCAACTGGAAGCCTACGGCGCTGTGGTAGATGGTGATTACACCGCTGCCAACCAGGCTGCGCAGCTGGAAACCTGTTTCTACTGCCACAAGCCAACCGCCGCAGATCACACTCAGGTGAAGATGTAATTTGCCCAGGCCGGGGGAGTCCCCTCCCCCGTCTTTCAAGGGTTTGGACAAATTAAGGATGCCTAATATGAGAATCAGCAAAAATATACCAACACTGCTAAGCGCCCTTCTGGCGACGGCAGTGTTATCTTTTGGTGTCACCCATGCGGCGCACGCCGCCAAGTGGGACGCCAAAATGAGCCCGGAAGAAGTGGAAGCCACCTTGGATCAGAAGTTTGCCGAAGGCAGCTACTCTCCCAAGGGTGCCGACTCCTGTCTGATGTGCCACAAGAAGTCAGAAAAAGTCATGGACCTGTTCAAGGGGGTTCACGGCGCCATCGACTCCAGCAAGAGTCCTATGGCCGGACTTCAGTGCGAAGCCTGTCACGGCCCCATGGGCAAACACAACCGTGGCGGTAACGAACCCATGATTACCTTTGGTAAGGGTTCTACCCTGGCGGCCGACAAGCAGAACAGCGTCTGTCTCTCCTGTCACAAGGATGACAAGCGTATGTCCTGGAACGGCGGTCACCACGACAACGCCGATGTTGCCTGTGCTTCTTGCCACAGCGTGCATACCTCCAAGGACCCTGTGCTCTCCAAGAACACTGAGATGGAAGTCTGCACCAGCTGCCACACCAAGCAAAAGGCTGACATGAACAAGCGTTCCAGCCACCCGCTGAAGTGGGCACAGATGGTGTGCAGCGACTGTCACAACCCTCACGGCAGCACGACCGATGCCGATCTGAACAAGGCGTCAGTCAATGACACTTGTTACAGCTGCCATGCGGAGAAGCGCGGCCCAAAACTCTGGGAGCATGCACCCGTCACTGAGAATTGTGTCACTTGCCACAACCCTCACGGCAGTGTCAACGATGGCATGCTTAAGACCCGCGCTCCGCAACTGTGCCAACAGTGTCACGCCAGCGACGGCCACGCCAGCCGTGCTTATCTGGGTAACACAGGCATGGGTTCTCAGGTCAACGACAACGCCTTTACCGGTGGTCGCAGCTGTCTGAACTGTCACAGCCAGATCCATGGTTCAAACCATCCATCCGGCAAGTTGTTCCAACGCTAAGGAGGCGGGAAGATGAAATTCAAACTTAATTTGATCACCCTGGCTCTGCTGGCTCCTGCCAGTCTGGCGATGGCCGCCGACGGTTATGACCTGGCCAATGCCAATACCGAAAAGGTCAAGTTTTCGGCCTGGAGCTGTAAGGGTTGCGTCAGTGAAACCGGTGTATCCGGTACTATTGGTGCCGGAGTTGGCTATAACGACTCTGACGATATCCGCTCTGCCAACGCCTTTGCCGCCGAAGATGACTTTGCCGGCAAGGTGGACGCCGACCTGAACTATCGCGGTGAAAACGGCTATCGAGCCAGTATCGAAGCCGATAACCTGGGTATGGAAAACGGCCGGGTCGATATCAATGCCGGTAAACTCGGACAGTACAATATCAACCTGAACTACCGTCAGATCCACACCTATAAGACTGACTCTGCCATGAGTCCTTATCTGGGAATTGGCAGCGGCAACCTGACACTGCCGGCCAACTGGCAGACAGCCGGTGGCAGCAACGAGATGCCCATGCTGTATGACAGCCTGAGCCCCCTGGAGCTGTCGCTCAAGCGCAAGCGCACAGGCCTGGGTCTTGAATATCAGGGTGAAGAGCTGTGGAGCACCTACGTCACCTATATGCGCGAAGAAAAAACCGGCCTGAAAACTGCGTCCGGCAGCTTCTTCAACCAGTCAATGATGCTGGCCGAGCCTGTGGACTACACCACAGATACCGTCGAGGCCGGGATCAAACTCAAGGGTGACAACTGGTTTACCGCACTCAACTACAATGGTTCATTCTTCAAGAATGACATCCAGACCTTGAGATTCGACAACACTTTCAACCCAACCTTTGGTGCCCAAAGGGCGGGCTATATGAGCCTAGATCCGGATAACGAGTCTCACACTGTGACCTTGAGCGGCCAATTTGCCCAGAAAGGCGCCGTGGTCAGCGGCCGTTTGTTCGCCGGACAGATGACCCAGGATGAGGCCTTTATCACCTCGGGTTACGGCTATCAATTGCCGCAGGAATCCCTGGATGGCAAAGTCGATATCCTGGGGATGAACCTCAAGGCGGTCAAACGCGCCACCCGCAATCTGCGGATCAGCGGCAGTTATGATTACTACGACAGGGATAACCAAACCCAGATCCAGGAATGGACCCAGATCAGTATCAATAACGTCAGTGGTCGTGTGGCCTACAACACCCCTTATGACAACACCAGTCACAAGGCCAAGTTGGCCATGGATTATCGGATTGCCAACGGCATGAAGTTGGACGCAGGTTATGACTACCGTCGTGATGAACGCAGTTATCAGGACAGGGAAATCACCGACGAGAACAGCGTTTGGGCCCGTTTCAGTCTCAACAGCTTTGAACACTGGAATATGTGGATCAAGGGCAGCTATGGCAAGCGCGATGGCTCAGAGTACGAAGCATCTGAATGGACCTCTTCCGAGTCCAACAAGTTGCTGCGCAAGTACAATCTGGCCGACCGCAAGCGCACTCAGGTTGAAGCCAGGGTGACTCACAGCCCTATCGACACCCTGACCCTGGATTTCGGTGCCCGCTATGCGCTGGATGACTACAACAACACGGTTATCGGTTTGACTGAATCCAAAGACCTCAGCTATGACGCCAGCATCAGCTATTTGCTGACAGACGACCTCAGCCTGAGCGCATTCTACAACCATCAGACCATAGACTCAGATCAGGCCGGCAGCAGCAACTTCAGTACTGTCACCTGGACAGGAACCGTGGAAGACAAGGTGGATGTCATAGGTGCCGGTTTGGCTTACGACAACCTGCTGGAGAAGAAACTGCGTCTGGGGCTGGATTACACCTACTCTGACTCGGACTCCAGCACTCAGGTACGCCAAGGCATCACAGGCGACTATGGCGATTACTACGCCAAAGTGCACAACGTCAACCTCTATGCCCAGTATCAGGCTACTGAGAAAATGGCGCTGCGTCTTGACTACAAGATGGAGAAATACGAGGACAACGACGCAGGTAACGATATCGCCCCGGATGGTATCTGGAACCTGGTCAGCTTTGGTGACAACAGCCATGACTACACGGCTCACCTGATCATGTTGAGCGTCAACTACCGTCTGTAATTCTCGCTCTTAGCTCCCAAAAGCCCGCTTTTCGCGGGCTTTTTTTATCTCTTCCCGCCTTCACCTCAAACCAACAAGCATTCGGTAAAATTCCTCTTGCCAGCGGCCCTTTTTGCAGCTTACACTGCAAAACGTTACATTTTTGTAACAAACATAACAATTAAGACTATATGACCTGAGGACAAAGGCATGAGAATCACTCATACACTACAAGGAATAGCCTTGCTCGCGGCCCTTTCCAGTACCAGCGTGCTGGCCGATGGCATTCGTGCCAGCCTGGAGATGAGCCAGCAGAGCTATAAGGCCAGTGATAACGTGTTGGTCACTGTGACCCTGACCAATGACGCCAACCAGCCGGTAAAACTGCTCAAGTGGTACACAGCCGCTGATGGAGTGGAAGAATCCCTGTTCAAAGTCAATGCCGATGGCCTTGACCGTCACTATCTGGGTGCCCATTTCAAACGCCCGGCTCCCGGCAAACAGGACTATATCAAGCTCAAATCCGGTGAGAGTGTGTCCTATCAGGTAGAGTTGTCCTCACTTTACGACATGAGCAGCAGCGGCAACTACGAGATAAGCTATGATGTCAGTTCGTTGCAACTCTTCTCCCCCAACCCGGGCCAACAAAAGAAGCTGGCCCGCTTAGGGATAGAAGGGATACATTCAGATCCGGTCAGCTTCTATGTGGAAGGCCGTGAATTCAAGTCCGGCGCCAACAAGGGTAAACCCGGCAGTGGCGATGGCGGTACGGCACCCGACGGTATCAGCTTTACCGGCCGTTGCAGCAATTCCCAACAGAGCGATATTCTGGCGGGACTGGACGCCGCCCGCGCCATGGCGGCAGACAGCAAACAATACCTCGCGAGCAACAACACCCCCTCAAGCTCGGTGCGTTATGCCACCTGGTTTGGCAGTTACAACAGCAGCCGCTGGAATAGCGTCAGCAGTAACTTCAGTGCCATAGACTCGGCCTTGAACAATCAGCCACTCACCTTCGATTGCAGCTGCAAGAAGAGCTATTACGCCTACGTTTACCCGACTCAACCTTACAAGATCTACATGTGTAACGCCTTCTGGAGCGCACCGGTATCGGGCACCGACTCCAAGGGCGGCACCATAGTCCATGAAATGAGTCACTTCAATGTGGTGGCGGGAACCGATGACATTGTCTACGGCCAAAGTGGCGCCAAATCGCTGGCCCTGAGTAATCCTGCCCAGGCGATTCAAAATGCCGACAGCCACGAATACTTTGCTGAAAACACCCCCTTTCAAAACTAAGGAAGCTACAGCAGATTAATTTACCTTTCGTGGGCCGGCTCCCCCGGCCCACCTCCCTGTTACCTTGTGAGCTTGGGCGGACGGAACTGCCCCTTTTTTCCTCATAGTCTCAGAGCCATCCCATAACGGCCATCAAGAACTTGCAAGCCTTTCGCCTTTAAGCCAATGTAAGGCGCAACCTTTATGATGAGAATCTATTGATGAAGTTGAAATATCCTTGTGCCTTGGTCGCCCTTTTTCCGCTATCGGCCATGGCCGCACAACCCGACGGTTTAATGGCCGGGGTGTTTACCATACTGGTGCTGGGTGGTTTTACTTTGGTTAACCTGCTACTGCAGCTGGTTTTTTACTTCAACGGCCAATATAGCCGCCCTGAGTTTGTCCGCAGCCATATCTATTGGGCCTTGCCCATTCCACTCATTACCCTGTTACTTGTATTCTGGGATCATGCTTCTATTGCCGATCTCAGTATGAACTTCGGCCTGGTGTTGATAGCCGTGGCGCTGGCGTTGTTGCCACTGCAACTGAAAAACTCGGCCAAGGTCGCCGGGCCTCAGGCCGGTTGGCGCTTGCTGGCAACCTCTGCCTTATTGTTGCTGCTGGCCAATATCATCTGGCCGCTGACTATACCGGCAATGCTTATCGCCTGGAGTGCTCCTGATTGGCAGCAGTGTAAAGAAAACGGCTTTAAGCTCAGCCGGATAGTGTTGCTGCTCGCGGCGCTGGGGCTGACTTTGTATGAAGGCTTTCAGGCCTGGCAACATTTTTTCGGTAGCTGATTTTCGGAGCCTAGTCTTCGGAACCAAGTTTTCGGAGCCTGATTTTCGGAGCCTAGTTTTCGAAGCCTAAGTAGGGTCTGATATCCATCAAAAACCAGGAAATATGATGAAAACTGCCGCTCTGCCCAGTGATTTTCCCCTACTCGATGAGGTGCGAGCCTGCACCCTGTGCCAGGATAAACTACCGCTACCGCCCAAGCCGATACTGCAGGCCCACCCTGACGCCAGGATTTTAATCGCGGGGCAAGCGCCCGGCAGAATAACCCATGAGCGTGGCCTGCCCTTTGACGATGCCAGCGGCGACCGGCTAAGGCAGTGGCTGGGGGTGAGCCGCGAACAGTTTTATGACCCCAGGCGGTTTGCCGTCATTCCCATGGGATTTTGCTATCCGGGAACGGTTGAAAAACAGGGCCGCAAACAGGGTGATATGCCGCCGAGGCCAGAATGCTCAGCCACCTGGCACCCAAGGCTTTTTGCCGCCTTGCCCAATATTGAGCTGACACTGATCCTCGGCAAATACGCCATGGCCTGGCACCTCAATGGCAGTTCGCTGGCCAAGGCGTCCGTCAGTACCGCCGTGGCAGAAGCTGATTCGCTGTGGCCGACAAAACTGGTGCTGCCTCACCCGAGTCCGCGTAATCGCCTCTGGTTTAAACAGCACCCCGAATTTGAGCAAAACCTGTTACCCAGGCTCAGGCAGAGAGTCGCCGAGTTATTAGCACATTAGGGTCTGTTGACCCTTGAAGATGGTTTTTGCAGCTTTTGTCGTTTTTTATACCAAACAACGACAAATGCTACCCAAAGGGCTCGGCTAGACGCGCTTTACTCTTTGTTGCAAGGTATTTACCTAGGCCCCTAGGTTGCATACCTTGCGTCGCGATTAAAATGCGTCTAGTACGAGCAAAATCCAACCATGAAAGGTCAACAGACCCTAGAGGCTCGCATGTATTTTCTCGACGCCGCGACCGCGCAGCAGATAGTGGATCGCACCATGAATATCATCGACCACAATATCAATGTGATGAACAGTCAAGGGGTGATCCTCGGCTCTGGCGACAAGCAGCGACTCAACAGTGTCCATGAGGGCGCCCTTCTGGCCATAGCCCAAAACCGCACTGTAGTGATAGATGAAGGCAGTCGCCACAGCCTGCACGGCGTCAAACCCGGGATCAACCTGCCGCTGCACTATCACGGCAAGATAATCGGCGTTGTCGGCATTACCGGTAATCCGGCAGAGCTGCTGCACTATGGCGAGTTGTTGAAAATGACCGCCGAAATGATGGTCGAGCAAGCCAACTCTCTCGAGCTGGATCTCTGGCATAAACGCCAGCGGGAAGAATTTATTCTGCAACTGCTGAAACGGGACAATTATAGCGAAAGCGATTTTTGTGCCTGGGCTGCCCAGCTGCAGATAGATCTGCAAAAACCCAGAGTTGCTGCCGTGATAGAGCTCGCCAAAGGCGAAAGCAAGGCCACAGATCTCAAGGAGATCCAACGCTTGCTCGAGTATCCCCAAAGGGACAACATGGTGGCCATGACCGCCATGGATCAGTTGGTGATCCTCAAACCCGCCTTTCTCGATGGTCGCAGTTGGGATCCGGCACTTGAGGATCTGCGAATCGAGAAACTGCTTGCCCGTTTGCCGGCCGACACCCAGGGCCGGCTCAAAATCGCGCTGGGGCATTTCTTCCCCGGTGAAGGCGGTATTAGGCGCTCATTTCATACCGCGCTGGAAACCCTGAGATTGGGGAAGAAACGGGCGCCGGAAAAGACCAAATACCTCTATCAGGATCACGCGCTGGCGGTATTGCTGGCCGGACTGGTCGATAGCTGGCGCGGTCAGGAGCTGGCTGCGCCTTTTCGCAAACTGCAGCAGCATGACAAAAAGGGCCTGCTGACCCGCACTCTCAGCGCCTATCTGCAACACTTCGGCGACCAACAACAGTGTGCCAAGGCACTGTTTATTCATCGTAATACCCTGAGATACCGCCTGGAGCGTATCAGTGAAATCACCGGCATAGAGCTGCAAAGCCTGGATGGATTGCTGCAACTCTACCTGGGAGAAGTCCTCAGCCGCCTGGAACACAAATAATTGTGCACACGCACAAAAAACTACCCTCTTTCAGGGGGGAATTCCGTATTTTCCCCTAAAGCCATCACGGCGCGGCAACTGGGATAATAATCGCCAGCCCGCCTTCGCGCCGGCGCCCCAACCCTACACAAATAACGACCCAATAAGGGACACTTATGAGCCTGGTACTAGTACTATTGGCGGTGATCATCTTTATTGTTATCGCCACCTCAACATTTAAACTACACCCCTTTTTGACGCTGCTGCTGGCGTCATTTATCGCCGCCTTCGGATTCGGCCTGCCCGCCGGGGAAATCGCCAAAACCATCAGTGGTGGTTTTGGAGGTATTCTTGGTTACATAGGGCTGGTGATAGTCCTGGGAACCATCATAGGCACAGTGCTGGAAAAGAGCGGCGCGGCCATCACCATGGCCGATGTGGTCATCAAGGTGCTCGGGCAGCGTTTCCCGACCCTGACCATGTCCATCATAGGTTATATCGTTTCCATCCCGGTGTTTTGTGACTCGGGCTTTGTGATCCTCAACAGCCTGAAACAGTCGCTGGCCAACAGAATGCAGGTTTCCAGCGTTGCCATGAGCGTCGCCCTGGCCACCGGCCTCTACGCTACCCATACCTTTGTGCCGCCCACTCCCGGCCCGATTGCCGCCGCCGGTAACCTGCAACTGGAAGCCAGTCTGGGGCTGGTGATTGCCGTCGGCATCCTGGTTTCTGCCGTTGCCGCCTTCGCCGGTTTACTCTGGGCCAACCGCTTTATGAACACCGAGCCGGATGGCGAAGGCGCCGAAGAGCTCAAGGCTTCTGCCGAAGAATTTGAAACACTCAAGGCTGCTTATGGCAAGCTGCCAAGCCCCTTGGCGGCGTTCTCACCTATTTTTGTTCCTATTTTGCTGATCTGCCTTGGCTCTATCGCCGCCTTCCCCTCCAAGCCCATGGGTGAAGGCATGCTGTTCAGCCTGTTCCATTTCCTCGGCCAACCGCTCAACGCCTTGATGATAGGCCTGGGGCTGTCACTCTTGCTGCTCAAGGGCGACAACAAGGTCAAAGAGTTTTCCGATCGTATCTCACAGGGCCTGGCTGTTGCCGCCCCCATACTGCTGATTACCGGGGCCGGCGGCGCTTTTGGCGCTGTGATCAAAGCCACGCCTATCGGTGACTTTATCGGTACTTCACTGTCGGCTCTGGGTATAGGTATCTTTATGCCCTTCCTGGTAGCGGCGGCACTGAAGTCGGCTCAAGGCTCCTCCACTGTGGCGCTGGTAGCCACTTCGGCTCTGGTGGCCCCCATGTTGGGAGATATCGGCCTTGGAAGCGAAATGGGCCGGGTGCTGACCGTCATGGCCATAGGCGCCGGTGCCATGACGGTGTCCCACGCCAACGACAGCTTCTTCTGGGTGGTCACTCAGTTTAGCCGCATGAGCGTAGCCCAGGCCTACCGGGCTCAGACTATGGCGACCCTAATTCAGGGGATCACCGCCATCATCTTCGTCTGGCTGCTTAGCCTGGTTCTGCTCTAAACTCTTCCCTTGCTGCTGCCGGTTTCACCGGCAGCCCGTTGTACAGGAAATCAGATGAAAATAGTGATAGCACCGGATTCCTTCAAGGAAAGCCTGAGCGCCCTCGAAGTGGCCAATGAAATTGAAGCAGGCTTTAAACACAGGCTGCCGGATGCCGAGTACCTCAAAGTGCCGGTGGCCGACGGCGGCGAAGGCACAGTGCAATCTATGGTCGATGCGACCAATGGTCACCTGGTCGAGCTTGAAGTCTGTGGCCCACTCGGACAACCAGTGAAGGCCCATTACGGCATTCTGGGTACAGAAGGTGGCACCAGTGGCATCCGAACTGCAGTTATCGAAATGGCGGCCGCCTCCGGGCTGCATCATGTCAGCCCGGCGCTTCGCAATCCAAGGCTCACCACCAGTTACGGCACCGGCGAGTTGATTGTCGATGCCATGGAACGTGGCATTCGCCACTTCATCATAGGCCTTGGCGGCAGTG
Source organism: Shewanella sp. 38A_GOM-205m (assembly GCF_000518445.1). Classification (NCBI taxonomy): domain Bacteria; kingdom Pseudomonadati; phylum Pseudomonadota; class Gammaproteobacteria; order Alteromonadales; family Shewanellaceae; genus Shewanella; species Shewanella sp. 38A_GOM-205m. The sequence goes on from NZ_JADP01000009.1 coordinate 89,007, forward strand.
CCACCAATGATGGCGGCGCCGGTATGGCCAAGGCGCTGGGCGCCAAACTATTGGATAGTGCCGGGCTGGAAATAAGCCCGGGCGGGGCGGCGCTCGCGGCCTTGGCAACACTGGACTGCAGCCAACTGCATCCGGCGCTCACTGACTGCCATTTTGAAGTGGCTTGTGATGTGGACAACCCTTTATGTGGCGAGCGCGGCGCTTCGGCGGTATTCGGGCCGCAAAAGGGAGCCACTGAGGAAATGGTCGCCGAGCTTGACGCCGCCCTCGGCCACTTTGCCGATATCCTGGCTCAGAGCGGCTTTGAAGATAAGCGCCAGCAAAGTGGTGCCGGCGCCGCCGGTGGCATGGGACTTGGGGTGATGGCATTTCTGGGCGCCGAGCTGCGCCCCGGTATCGACATAGTCATGCAGGCTGTGGGGCTGGATGCCAAACTTGAAGGCGCAGCACTGGTTATCACCGGCGAGGGACGCATAGATGGACAAACCATCTATGGCAAGACTCCTATGGGAGTTTTGCGCCTGGCAAAGGCGCGCAACATTCCCGTGATTGGTATTGCCGGCTGTCTGGGAGCTGGCTCAGAGCTGGTGTTGGAGCAGGGAATGAGCGCCATTTTTGATATCATTCCCTCGGCCTGCGACTTGCCCAAGGCGCTGGCCGAAGCCAGAGCCAATCTGCAGCGTACCTCGAGCAATATCGCCGCTCTGCTGGCTCTGCAACTGAATAACGCCAATTGATTTTTCGCGGGCCAACCTCTGTGGCCCGCCGCTTTTTCGCTTCAGTTTCAACTTGTCTGACCGCAATCCTTGCAGTAAAGTGAGCTGCCATTTCAAGACCTGTGCAGACACAGGCAGATACAGTGTGAGACCAAAGCCCAATGACCGCCAGCAAGCAACGCCAGGCCACCGCCTCAGAAAACTCTCTGATGCGTATCTTTACTGTGCCCGAAGCACCGGAATCGACCCTGAGCCGCATAGAGCAGGCATTGTCTCAAGATCTCGCTGGTTTTCTGACCCAGAATATTGCCGCGCAGGAAAAGCCCCTGAGTGAAATCGAAAAGGATTTCCAGGCCTTTGAAATCCCGCGTCAACCCAGATTTGTTTCTGACTACACAGAAGAGATGATGCAGAATTTAGTGGCGCATTCAGTACACACCGCCGCCCCCAGCTTTATCGGCCATATGACATCGGCGCTGCCCTACTTCGTGTTGCCCTTGTCGAAAATGATGGTGGGCCTGAATCAGAATCTGGTCAAAATCGAAACCTCCAAGGCCTTCACGCCCATGGAGCGGCAGGTGCTGGGGATGATGCATCACCTCATTTATGGCGAAACCACCGACTTCTATCACCAGTGGATGCACAGCGCCAATCATGCTCTGGGAGCCTTCTGCTCCGGCGGCACTGTAGCCAATATCACCGCCCTATGGATTGCCCGCAACCAACTGCTCAAGGCTGACGGTGAATTTCGCGGTATCAATCGTGAAGGCTTAGGCGCGGCGCTCTGCCACTACGGTTGGAAGAGCCTGGCGATACTGGTGTCCGAGCGCGGCCATTACTCTCTGGGCAAAGCTGCCGATCTGTTGGGCATTGGCCGGGATAACATAGTTTCAATCGCGACCGATGCCAACAATAAGGTCGATGTTGACGCCATGCGCGAGGCGGCCACCAAGCTGGCCCGGCAGGGCATCCGAGTCATGGCGATAGTTGGCGTCGCCGGCACCACAGAAACCGGTAACATAGATCCTCTACCTGAGCTGGCCGAGTTGGCAACCGAGCTCAATTGCCACTTTCATATTGATGCCGCCTGGGGCGGAGCCAGCTTGTTATCCAGCAAATATCGCCATCTGCTCAAAGGGATAGAACTGGCAGACTCAGTGACCATAGATGCCCATAAACAGATGTATGTCCCTATGGGGGCCGGTATGGTGCTGTTCAAACAGCCTGAACTGGCCCGGGCAATTGTGCATCATGCCGAATATATTTTGCGTAAAGGTTCCAAGGATTTGGGCAGCCAGACTCTGGAAGGTTCCCGTCCAGGAATGGCCATGCTGGTGCATGCCTGCATGCAGATAATCGGCAAGGAAGGCTATGAAATACTGATCAATAATTCGCTTGAAAAGGCACGCTTCTTTGCCGGCTTGATTGAGCAACACAGCGAATTTGAACTGGTGAGTGCGCCCGAATTGTGTCTGCTCACCTACCGTTGGTGCCCCTCTTGGGCACAAACCGCTCTGAACCGGCAATTGGCACAGGGCAATCTTGAAAAGGTCAAAGAGATCAATGGCATTCTTGATGACCTCACTCGTGCCATTCAGAAAAAACAACGTGAACAAGGCAAGTCTTTTGTGTCCCGCACCCGGATCCAACCCGCCCGATATCACAGAGAAACCGTGACTGTATTCCGGGTGGTGCTGGCCAACCCGCTGACCACAGACACCATACTGGCAGATGTATTAAACGAACAAACTGAGCTGGCAGCTTCTGAAACCGGGCTACTGCAGGTGCTAAAGCAAGCCTGCAACTAAACATTTATTGAGGGCGATGCTGAGTCACGCCCTGCATGCCGTTTTCCCGCACCCGCACGCTTTTGAGCAGCCCCACTATCATATCGGTGGCATTCAAGGGCGCCATTGCAGGAAAGTCCTTGATCTCTATCTTGCCGCTGATCTCCATATGGGCGTAACGGACACTGTTGATTTTGCTGTCGGTGCTGACCCAGGTAAACTCCCGCTGGGTATCCGAGTATTTACCATCACTGATAAATAGCCGTCCTTCCCGCCCGGCCACCTTGGTCTTGCTGCTGGCAAAAAAGGCCATCATGCCGCTGTAGCGGCTCAGCTCCTCTTTCAAGGCTTTTTCTTCACCTTTGCCGTACACATTCACTAACACCTTAAACATTGAGCCTTTGTCTGCACCATTAAAAAACTCTGCCCCATAGTTTTCGTGATAATCTCCGAGTTCGTCTTTGAGTGGCTGAAGATTGGCAACTAATAAATTTCTTTGCAAACAAACGCCCGCTTGCTTATGCGGCCAGGGCTGATATTCAATCTTATCTATCGCCTGACGCATCCATTGCAGCCGCTGCTGCAATATCTCATCCACATTGGGCGCATTGCGGGCAATGAATTCATTGGCACTGCCTTCAACACTGATCCCCAACTGCTGCTGCGGAAAATCCTTGAAAAAGAAGCTGGTAAAAAAATGCTTGGCGTTTGGATCTTTGTTTAACTTTCTGCGGTCTTTATAGTACACCACCGTTTTCAAGTTCGGCTCCAGATCTTTGATAACATATTTGGTCGGATAGTGTTCGGCGTCTTTAATACGCAACTCCTCCACGTAAGCCAGCCATTGCTCAAGCCTATGCTCACCGGTTATCACCCCTTTCTTGCGGTCGGTATTGTTCTGATGATAGATGTTGATAAAAAACTGCGGCTGACCATAACCCGAGGTGAGCAGTTGCATCTCTTGGGGTAACTCAAACTCAAAACGGCCCACACAGTGTTTGGTAAACACCATGCCGGCCGGCCCAGGCGGTATCTCCTCGGCGTACGTCAAAAGGGGAAAACCTGTACAAACCAGGCAACAGGGCCACAGCTTTCGCCGCAGTAAACTTAAGCATCTTCTTATCAACGGTTCCTTCCTTTCACTCCTCGCGTTAGTCCTTCACCCCGACCATGCCGTTTTCCCTAACCCGCACGCTTTTGAGCAGCCCTACTATCATATCGGTGGCATTCAAGGGCGCCATTTGCTGAAAGTCCTTGATCTCTATCTTGCCGCTGATCTCCATATGGGCATAACGGACACTGTTGACCTTGCTGTCGGTACTGATCCAACGAAACTCCCGCTGGGTATCCGAGTATTTACCATCACTGATAAACAGCCGCCCTTCCCGCCCGGCCACCTTGGTCTTGCTGCTGGCGAAAAAGGCCATCATACCGCTGTAGCGACTTAGCTCCTCTCTCAAGCCCTTTTCCTTGCCTTTGCCATACACGTTCACGATGATCTCAAACAGTGAATCCTTTCCGTTAAAAAACTCCGCCCCATAGTTTTCGTGATAAGAGCCTTCCTTATACGCGCTCGTTGGATAAGGCCCTGAAGGGGTTTTCGGTGGCTGGGAATTGGCGATTAAGATATTTCTCGGCAAACAGACGCCCGCCTGTTTATGCGGCCAGGGCTGATATTCAATCTTCTCTATCGCCTGACGCATCCATTGCAGCCGCTGCTGCAATATCTCATCCACATTGGGGGCGTTACGGGCTATAAACTTATCCGCTCGCCCATCAATGCTGATCCCCACCTGCTGCTGCGGAAAATCCTTGAAAAAGAAGCTGGCAAAATGGTGATCTTCGTCTGGACCATATCTTCGGTGATCTGTGTAAAACACTAACGTTTTCAAGTCCGGCTCTAAGTCTTTAACTACTATACTTGGTTGGATGAAGCTCAGCATCTTTTAAGCGTAATTCCTCCACATAGTCCTGCCATTGCTCAAGCCTGTGTTCACCGGTTATCACCCCTTTCTTTTCCGCCTTATCATCCTGATGATAGATATTGATAAAAAACTGCGGCTGACCATAACCCGAGGTGAGCAGTTGCATCTCTTGGGGTAACTCAAATTCAAACCGACCTACACAGTGCTTGGTAAACACCATGCCGGCCGGTCTTGGCGGTATCTCCTTGGCGTACGTCAAAAGCGGAAAACCTGCACAAACCAGGCAGCAGAACCACAGCTTTCGCCGCAGTGAACTTAAGGACTTCTGGCATGCTCTTATCAAAGGTTTCTCCATTTCGCTCCTATCAAGAGTTCCAGCCTTTCATTCTTATAGCTAGTCCTTCACTCCGACCATGCCGTTTTCCCTAACCCGCACGCCTTTGAGCAGCCCTACTATCATATCGGTGGCATTCAAGGGCGCCATCTGCGGAAAGTCCTTGATCTCTATCTTGCCGCTGATCTCCATATGAGCGTAACGGACACTGTTGATTTTGCTGTCAGTGCTGACCCAGGTGAACTCCCGCTGGGTATCCGAGTATTTGCCATCACTGATAAACAGCCGCCCTTCCCGCCCGGCCACCTTGGTCTTGCTGCTGGCGAAAAAGGCCATCATCCCGCTGTAGCGGCTCAGTTCCTCTTTCAAGCCCTTTTCTTCGCCTTTGCCATACACGTTTACGATGATCTCAAACAGTGAATCCTTTCCGTTAAAAAACTCCGCCTGATAGTTTTCGTGATAAGAACCTTCCTTATACGCGCTCGTTGGATAAGGCCCTGAAGGGGTAATCGGTGGCTGGGAATTGGTGATCAAGATATTTCTTTGCAAACAGACACCCGCCTGCTTATGCGGCCAGGGCTGATATTCAATCTTCTCTATCGCCTGACGCATCCATTGCAGCCGCTGCTGCAATATCTCATCCACATTGGGCGCATTACGAGCAATGAATTTGTTAGCACGGCCATCAATGCTGAGCCCCAACTGCTGCTGCGGAAAATCCTTAAAGAAAAAAGTTGCAAAGTAATGTTCTGCGTCCGGTTCTTGCATTAGCCTTCTTCTGTCTTTGTAGTAAACAACCGTCTTCAGCTCAGGTTCCAGTTCTTTTATAACGTATTTGGTTGGATAGTATTTTGTCGTTTCCTTACTACGCAACTCCTCCACATACTCCAGCCATTGCTCAAGCCGATGCTCACCGGTTATCACTCCTTGCTTTTCCGCCTTATCATCCTGATGGTAGATATCGATAGAGAACTGCGGCTGACCATAACCCGAGGTCAGCAGTTGCATCTCTTGGGGTAACTCAAACTCAAAACGGCCCACACAGTGTTTGGTAAACACCATACTCGCCGGCCCTTGTTGTATTTTTTCCGATTGCGCCATCACAGCTTCTCCCTGCCAAAAACAAACCATTGCCAGACTGCCGAGCAGCCCGCGTTTAATCCTCTTGCGATAACCTTCTGCCATCTCTACCCCTTGAATTTCTGGTGAATATCCGGAAGCCAAGACTGAAGCATACCGACCATCAGCTCCCTGACATCGGGGCAATTATAAAATCCTTGGTGATCCTGGGTCGCTATCAAGCCGATAGTCTGCACCCCTTTGGGATACTTGCCCGCGCCTTCATGCACGGTACCATCACCCTTGGCCGTCTCGCTACCCAACCTGAAGCTGGTACTTTGAGCCCTAGGCGGCATGTGGGCATATTGATGACCATAACGGTTCTGTTCCATCCAGCTCTTTAACTTGCGTTCATGCTCGGCCAGCTCACTGCTACTCAGCAGTTTGACTTCGCCCTTGACAGAGAGCCAGTCATGGTTTTCATCGCCTATGACTTGCCAGCGCTCCACCGCCGCAGTCTCCAGCCCTGGGGTCAAGCTGTTCTGCAGCTGCCACTCACAGATATCAAACGCCTTGGTGTCAGGGTTATTGCTGTAGAGCAGTGTGGTCGTTGCGTGAAAGTTAGCCGCCAGTTGGTCATGAAATTCCTCACAGGCATCAATACGAGCTTTAAACGCATCTTTATGCTCTACGAGCTTCTCATCGGCTGGATTGGCCAGCTCAGGTGCTAACAAGGGAGGCTGAACCAGGCTATACCAGGTATCGAAACGGCGGTAGAAGTCATAAATGCCACTGCCATAACCTATCTGCAACAATTCCCGTTTGTCTGTCTGTTTCGCCGGATCCTTATTGACAAACAGCCACTCCCCCTTATTGGCCGCATCCACGTAGAGCTTATTGGGCATCAGTTCCAGCCCGCCCTGACAAAAGCCCAGTATTGCCGTGGTATCGGCGGCGTTCTTGCCCAGCACCATTTTGACGACCTGCCCCAAAGCACCGTGGCCGACGGCGCCGCAGCGAAACTGAAAATAAGTGGAGGGGCTGCCGTGGGTTGGCATGGCGCCATGGATAACGGCTTCGACTTGAGATTCCAAGCCGCTTAAGATAAAGCCGGCGCGGGAGGCGTACCCACCCATTGAGTGACTGATAACCACAAACTTAATATCGTCCTTGGTCAGCCCCAGGTTATCGCCTTCTTTATCTTCCTTGAGTAGCTGTGTCCTGAATTCCTCAAGTTTATCCTTGAGTCGCTTCCCGGCGTATTCATTGCTGCGCATCCAGTTATAGCCTACGGCAAATACCGGGAATTGCAGCCCGGGATACAGGCGTTTAAATAACGGCTCCTTCGACTCAAGATATCTAAGCAGCGGGCCATAGCTGTCCCACAAAACCTCGCCCCAACCCCGACGCTTTTTGAGTTCCATCTGCGACTTGGGTACTGAGGTATAGACCCTGAAATAGTCTTCGGTGCCTGGGTCTTCCACCAATAAATGATCATCCCGATCGATTATCGGATCCCCTTTCTTTTTAGTTTTACCATTAACCAACAAGGCCTTACGCTGCACCGGGCCGGCAAAAATCAAATCTTTGATCCGATGCCACGCGGCGGCTTTGGTTCGGTACTTACGGCCGGTTTCCGCTATTCCGCGTCCCTTTTCCTTTATCCCTATCCACTTTCGATTAAACCATTTACCTATCCCCTCAAAGAAACCATCATCATCGTCCGCCTGCGCCGCAGCAAGCTCGGCTTCACGTTCGGCCTTCAGCTCCATGGCGGTACTGCTGGGACCACTGAACTTTCCCCCGGCAGCAGGATCCCATACTGAGTCGCCACTCTTTTTGTTCATCAATCGGGTGCCCATAATGCCGGGGACGAACACCAGCGCCACAATACCCTTGCGGCATTTACAATCAGCGTTACAGCTCATAACCAGACTCCATGGTAGAAGATTGCTGTTCCTTGGCCCACTGCAACAAGATAGCCGCTCGCCCTGAGGGCAAGCCGGTCTTGGTCACTATGGCACTCACTTTCGGGTCATCGAGTGACACTTGTGCCAAAAACAAGGCCTCGGCAACCAAGCGCAGATGACTCAGCTCGGTGAATCCATATTGATAAGCCTGACTGACTTGCTGTTCGAGCCAGTCATAGCATGCCTGCCCATCTGTTGGTGGACTTTCCAGTGATAACAGGTGACGTGCGAGGGCATGGATCTGGTTTCGCCTTTGCCAGTTTGGCATCGCATCCATGATTTCCTGACTCAGTTCCCAGCTCATTCGCTTCTCCTTAAGACACTGTCAAGGCAGCATCTCCCTGAATGACTTTGCCGCCATGGGCCGTGGACGCACCCTGCAATACCACGGCGATGCCATTGACGGTCAAACTCGGATGTCCCTGAACCAGGGTATCTGGCCCGCCAACCTGGCAGTCACACTTGTGCCCGGTTAAGGCCACAGGAATACCGTTGACCGTCAGAGCACTTTCTCCCTGATTTATCGGTCCACCAACATGAGGGGTATTGCCGCTGAACATAGGGCAAATATGTTGATGTCCTTTCAATGCAACCGGAGTACCCATATTAATCCTCCTTAATCGATATCGCCTGACAGCCGTATCCGTCCGGCTCCCTTTGCCAATTCAGCCAATGGCTATTGAAACGAAAGGGGTTAAGCGATGCATAGAGCACTGACCCCAAAGGCTCAAGAAATGCATCCCTTCTGGCCTGCGTTTCTTCGGTTAAATAGTGATGTAAGACCCTGGGGTCGTAGAAACGAAAACGAGTAGTTTCACCATCAGGCTTGACGGCATACAACCTTTGCCCCAGTGCTTCTTTCAGTGGCTGCAGGGCTAGGTCACTCTTGCACCACAGCGCGCTGTGACCATGGGTGTCTTTCTCCAGCACCAGTTTTATCAGCTCATCCTGTCCCGCAAGATGGAGTAACCAAGGGCCGTTATCCACCAATGCCTGATCCCTGTAATCAAACAGGCTATGACACTCGGCTCCGGCCCCTTTGGCAAACCACAAGGGCTCGGGGCATAGCGCTGCATCCAAGACCAAGTAGTTGGGCCCAAACGCCTTGAGGCTATTTTCTTTCACCATAGTCATACTGTTATTCTCCGCAATCGGGACAAAGATCGACTATCGGGTTGCCCTCTTCTGCGGCACTCTTCAGCGTCGCCAATTGAGGCTTGGCTCCGGTTGTTACAGCCACTGGCCCCTTGAGCTTGATATTGGGAGCTTCGAGAGTGATCCCGCCGGAATCTATGAGTATCTTGCCTCCTGGCCCCTGAATAGTGACTTTCTCCGAGCCATTGAGGGTGAGCGACTTGGTGTGCACCAGTACACTTTCACCGGCTTCCAATAACACCTTTCCCTCAACCTTCTGGGTGTAATGGCCGCCCACTTCCAAATCGTGATTGGCTCTGGAGTACTCGTGACGACGATCCATGACTTCGAGGCGATAATGACGCTTGATCAGGGTTTGCCTGTCTCTGGTCACTTCCAGCTTTTGATCCTGACCAATCAATGCCTGCTGATCTCGACCTATTTCCAGAAACTCATCCTGCCCCACGTTCAGGCGCTGATCCCGTCCTATATGCTTTTCTCTATCGTTACCCACCTGATAGTGCTGGTCGTGGTTGATTTCCAGCTTATGATCTTTCTGGGCATGCAAATAGATGAGCTGATTTTCGGCGGCATCCTCAAAACTCAACTCATTGAATCCCGGCCCCTTGTGGGTTTGGGTCTTGAGCACGGTTTTGGTTTTGTTAGTCGGCAATACATAGGGCACAGGGTTGGCAGCATGGTATGTGCGACCGGTAATGATAGGTTGGTCCGGATCGCCTTCAAGAAAAGAGACTATGACCTCATGACCAATGCGTGGAACCGCCATAAAACCGTACTGACCACCGGCCCACCCCTGGCTGACACGAACCCAACAGCTGCTGTGCTCATCGGCCCGGCCATATCTGTCCCAGGGAAATTGCACCTTGACCCGGCCAAATTCATCACAAAAGATCTCTTCATTATCCGGCCCCACGACAATAGCCATGTGTGGCCCTGTCACCAAGGGTTTGGTGGCCGGAAGCGGTAACCAGGGAAGGTGCCCTTCAATTGCCAATAACTGGTTTTGATACTGAGTCGGGGTGCTACTGTTCCCCTCCTCTGCCGCTGCGCCCTGGATCCCACTGTGTTTTACCCCCACAAGCAACCAATCACGGTTAAACGCCGCATCTGGATGTTCGCCCAAGTTGAACTTGATACCGGCACCGGCATCAGCAATATCGGACATTGCCGATGCCATTTGGGTTTCATTCCGTAACGCCTGCAATCTGGCACGCGTGAAAAGCTCTCCCTGGGCATCATCCTTGTAACGCCCCGGATAATCATAGTGTTCATAAAGCACTTCAGATCCCGCTTGCTGGAAATCGAGCTGATTGGCAATATCATCCTGCAAAAAGCTATAAGCGGGCTTTTTGAAGCTGTAATCCTTGAGTTCGGTCTTGGCACTCGCCAGTTGCTTGGCGTAACTGAAGCTGCGGACAAAAGGCACTTCGCTGTCACCGCCGCTCAAGGCGTTATAGGGGAATAGTTGTTTGGCCGCTGGCAGCTTGCTGGTGGCATCACAGAAAATCAGCGTATGTTTGTCGTCACTGAATTCGAAATACCAAAACACCCCGGCCTCAGCCGCAAGACGGGTGATAAAGTCAAAGTCCGACTCCCGATACTGAACACAGTATTCGCGCTTTTCCGACTCGTAGCGTGCATCCCAACTGAAGGCATAATCACTGATACCCATTTCATCAAGCAGGGTGCTGAAAATCTGTTTGAGGGACTTTTCCTGAAAGATACGGCTGTTTTGTCTCAGCCGCAGCCGCGCCATGGCAGGTTCCATGGTCAGCTTGTATTGGGTCTGTTTATGGCCCGAGTCTTCCTTGGCAAAGCGACTGACTATGCCGTGAAAACTCCTGACTCGAACACCGTCCTGCCAAATACTCAAGACGCCATTCTTATCGACTATCTGCTCGGCAGTAATATCATCCCTGCGGCTCAGTAATATCAACTCTCCCTTGAAGGGCGAAGACAACTGCTCATCAAAATCAAACGACAGCAGGTTGAAACTATCGTCCGCCTCCGCTTCTGCCTTGAAATGAAACCGCAAACCACTGCCAAGATAAAACATAGCCGGTATCCTTGTTCGAGTTCGTCCTGACTCTAATCCGATAGAATCACTCTTTTAATGTCATCGAAAACCTATTTGCAAAACCTTTACATCAGATAACAAGAGGCGCCCGGCTATCAGCCGGAACACCTCTTAGAAAACAGTTGCTGAATGAATTATGCTTCGATGGGCTTGCGCCAATCGTCGGCTCCAGAGGTTCCGGCGCTGACGTGATCCCAGTCTATCTTGCGATAAGCCATGGACACTTCAACCAACTGAGTAAAGTCAGCCTTATTGGGATCCTGGCAGTGAGGCATATTGCAGTTGATATCTATGATAGTGGCGCCTTCCAGCTTGGTCGTGAAGAAATGCTCTTGCTTACCTTCGATAGAAGTGCGGTACCACTTGAGCTCAACCTTGGTCAGTTTCTCACCGGAAGAGAGTGAGTTGTACATCAAGGGAACGGCTTTGTTCAGCGCGACGGTGAACTTGAACGGCTTGTGCACACGCTGACCGGAAGGCATGCCGGACTGAGGGTCGGTTGGCACAGTCACAATGTGGTTGAACTCCTGAACCAGCATCTCGTCTTCATGGCCTTCCACAAAGATGTCACCGACGGATTCCGCAGTAAAGGCGCCGGCAGTGAGGTTGCCCTGAGTTTGGCCTTCGATAGAGATATAACATGGTGTTGGCATGATAAATTCCTTTTTAAAATTCACTGAGGTTTGGATTAACCTTCCTAGCTAAGGCAACCTTCGTGCCAAAATTTAATCAATTGATTTCGTTACTGTTTAAAAAATAGCCTAATTGGCTGGGCAAAAAATTGCCCGAACTTGAGCAAAAAATTGCCCGGCGGGCAAGAAATTGCCCAATCAGTCAGGCATACCTTAAAAACTTATTTTTTGCTGCTTTATGGCGGCTAAGATTGACCGTCGCAATCCCTCACTTACCAGGCACGGGTATGTGTACAGAATATCCAGCGCAAGGTCCCGGGTTAATATGCCGGATAATATGCGAAATAGAGAGGCCGGCAGAGGAATCATGATGACCGCCATAGACATAGGCCTGACCTTGGTGAGCCTTGAACACTGGAGCCTCACCTGCCTCATAGCAACTCAATAGTGTCTGTATCAAGTCAATCATATTTGTTGTGTTACTTCTCTGTCTCGGCCGGTTGATAAGTTAGATGGAAGTAGGAGATTGGACATTTTCATGAGCCAAGATTTGATAATCGGCGAACTTTGGCTATCTAATTCATCATCATAGCCCCTGCAACTGCCGTGCTAAGCTGCCGATTCGCATTGACATTTAGCGAGAAATATAATTTCATACCAACAATCCATCCAATTGTTTTTAAAGAAAAATGATAGAAGTAAAATGTTTTACGTTTTTTGCCACACAGAAATTACACGCATCGGATATAACAAAAATAGTGGAGGATAAACATTACCCAATCATAGAAATTGACGGTTTAGAGCTATCTCCAAGCATAAGACTCACATGTACCAACCCTAATATAAACGAGTTTGATGCTGATGATATGTTAGGAGGATTCTTTTCGGATCTATTTGACTCTATAAATAATGAAATAATAGAAGATGATGGCAATGTAATTATAAAATCCATTTTTGTCCTACAATTCGATGTTGATTGTCCTATATCACTACATGGTGACGAAATAACCTACAAAGAAGGAGAAAGAGATTACTCATATAAAGTATCACCTTCTTTCTGTAGAACAGACTTTCCACCATTGACCGATTCGATAGAGATTAAATCAGAAAAGAAACTCACAATAGAAGAGGCAGTTAAAGAATTGATAATGTAATGAATGGGTTGATGCGCTTATTACCGGGTAAAGACATCTGCAATGAGGTCGCCCTGAGTTTGAGCATCGATATAAGTACAAGATAGATACAAGTTAGAGTTGGTTTGATAAATTTCTTCTTAAAATTTACTGGGGTTTGGATTAACCTTTCAATCCAAAGCAAGCTTTACGCAAAATTTAATCAATTGATTTAGTTACAGTTTAAGACTTGGTCTAACTGTGTGGCCCCTTTTCACTCAATCATACCTTAACACTTATTCTTGTTGCTTCATGGCGGCCAGGATTGGCCATAACAATCCCCGGGGAGTCTTAGCTAATCAACCACTCGCCTGCGTGCAAAAATATCCAAAACAACGCCAGGTAAACTGGTTAATATGCAGGATAGAGAGACTGACAGGGGAATAAAGATGGCCGAAAGCGCCAATGCACAGCAAAGCAAAGCGCTGCGCCACAAGTCCCGCAGGCAAGGGCGGGAACGGGCGACTTATCGTCTGGCCGAAGAACTTGGCGGCCTGGAAACTCTCAGTGCCAGCTATCATCAGCAGAACTTTGGCCGCCACAGTCATGAAGGCTTCACCTTGGGAATCATAGACAGTGGTGCCCAGCGGTTTTTCCGAAGTGGCGGAGATCATGTTGCCCCCAAACACAGCATCATTCTGGTGAATGCAGATGAGGTGCATAATGGCCGTTCGGCAACAGAAAATGGCTGGTCGTATCGGGCACTTTACCCTACCCCTGAGCAGTTTGCCGAACTGGCACTGTGCAGCAAGCAACAGGTGCCCTGGTTTGCCGAGCCTGTGGTACAGGACCCTCTATTGGCGCACCTGATAGCCATCACCCATGAAGCGCTCAACTATTCGAGTAATCGCCTGCAACGGGAAAGCCTCTTGTACGAAACCCTCAGCCTGTTGATGCTGCGTCACGGTCGGCTGAAGCCCGCTGCAGCTGTCCAGGCAGGCCCCCTGCTGAATAGGGCCAGGCAGTTTCTGGAAGACAGTTGCAGCAGTAACATCTCGCTCCAGGAACTGGCCAATCTGGTACAGCTGCCACCTTTTGTGTTACTCAGGCAGTTCAGGGCACAATTTGGTTTAACCCCGCACCAATACCAGACTCAGGTAAGATTAATTCTGGCGCGAAAGTTGTTGCGGCTGGGCGCTTCCCCCATCCAGGTGGCACAGGACTCAGGATTTTGCGACCAAAGCCATTTGAACCGTCAATTCAAACGGGCATTCGGCACCACTCCGGGCCAATTTGTTCAAACAGAAAAATCATCAAGATGGAGTCAAGATTGACCATTCACAATCAGCAATCATCATGCATTCAGGAACTTAACCGGAGCCGCGAATTTTTACGGGGTACCCTGGCGGTAATGCCGCTGACTTTAGCTGTTATCCCCTGGGGAATATTGGCCGGCTCGCTGGCTCTGGAAACCGGCCTCAGCGCCTTAGAGAGTCAAGCCATGAGCCTGTTTGTTTTCGCAGGCTCGGCGCAATTGGTCGCCCTCGGAATGATAAAGGCAGGTTCAGGCCTACTGGCCATTTTGGTTACCACGGCATTGATCACCTCGCGTCATCTGCTGTATGCCATGGCGATGCGTCCAGCCATCAGCCCCTTGCCACTGCGCTGGCGCCTGACACTGGGTTTTCTGCTCACGGATGAACTCTTTGCGGTGGCCAATCAAAGCAAGGAAAGTACCCTTAGGCCCTGGTACGCCCTGGGAGCTGGTTTGAGTTTTTATCTTGGCTGGAATCTGGCAACCCTGGCCGGAATTCTCGCCGGCAGCTCTATGGATAATCTCGGCTCTCTGGGACTGGATTTTGCCATCGCAGCCACCTTTATCGCTTTGGTGGTGCCGAGGATAGTCAATGTTGCCACCGCCTTATGTGTGCTCACGGCCATGTTGCTGAGCGTCCTGTGTGAAGCACTGGCTATTCCGGGAGGTCTGCTGATCGCCGCCGTAACCGCCATGGCTGTGGGGTATATCTATCAAAGCCTCTTGGGCAGCAGTCCAGTTAAACCGGTTGAGACAACACAAGATAAAGGCGAGGAGCAGGCATGATTTGGTTAACCATACTGACAATGGCGCTGTTGGTGATACTCAGCCGTTATTTACTGCTTGAGCCCGGGCTGCCGATACGGCTTGGCAAGAAAACCCAGGCTTTCCTTGGCTTTTCGGCGCCAGCGGTATTAAGCGCCATCTTCGCCCCCATAGTGTTTCTGCGAGACGGCGAGTTGCAACTGAGCCTGAGCAATCCCTACCTCAGCTGTGCCCTGCTGGCTGCCTTACTTGCACTGCTGACCCGCAACACCCTGCTGACCACTATCGTCAGCATGGCGGTATTTTTCTGGATCTACTGAGGTCTCAGTCAATCACGGCTTTGGTGGCGGCCGCTCCCGACCAGGCCCGCAGCTTGTGGCCGGCAACGGCGTAATAAAGGATCATCCCATAGCAGGGAAGGAGGATCCCGTAGGCGCTTTGATGGGGCACACCCTGATGCACCAAGGCGCCATAGAGCAAGGGCAGCAAGGCACCACCGGCTATGCCCATGATGAGCAGTGCCGAGGCCACAGCAGTCAAGCGGCCGAGCCCTTCCAGCGCCAGCGGCCAGACAGCGGGCCAGACCAAGGCGTTGGCAAAGCCGAGTAGCGCAAGGTAAAGCAAGGGATCCGGCAGCGGCATTATCCCCAAAGGTTCGAGCAAGAGACTCGACAGCCGCATGCTGGTTTCATCTCCAAGCATGATCCCCAAAGTAAACACCAACCCAGCCAGTGCCGAGCCCACCAAGGCGCTACGCTGACTCATCACTCTTGGGATCAAGAGTATGCCGAGCAAATAGCCAAGCACCATAAATCCCATGGTGTAGGAGGTCAGAATGCCAAATTCGGCCACTTTAAGATGCTGGCCATAGAGGCCTATGCTGTCACCGGCAATCACTTCGGCACCTATATACATAAAGAGTGTCAGTGCTCCGAGAATAGCCTGGGGATAGGCCAGAATGGCGCGCCAATCCGTTCTCGGTACCAAGCTGTCACAGCTTTTGGCCTGGCTGTCCTGTTCAAGTTGCAGTTCGGGCAGAGGCGAAAATCGCACATACAGCAGCAACAGAGCCAAGACAACCGCCATCGCCAGGTAAGGCTGCACCAAGCGGGCAGACAGTTGCTCCAATGCCGCAGTGCGCTCAAGCTCACTGAGCTGTGCCAACGCTTCCGGCGTAAAAGCATCCATACCTGTCAGCACCCAGGCACTGAACACCAAAGGAACAATAAAACCGGCGCCCTTGTTGACCACGCCCATACAGCTGATCCGCATGGCGGCGCTTTCTCGCGGACCAATGCAAACAATGTATGGATTGGCCGCGGTTTGCAGTATGGTAAGGCCGGTTCCCAGAACAAACAACGCCAGTAAAAACAGGCCAAAGGTGTGGCTCAGCGCCGCAGGGATAAACAGCAGTGCGCCACTCGCCATTACCCCAAGGCCAATCTGTAGCCCGGCACGGTAACCGAAACGGGTCAACAGCCCGGACATAGGCAAGGCCATCACGAAGTAAGCGATATAGAATACAAAGGCCACCAGATAAGCTTGCAGCTCATTGAGTTCACAGGCGATTTTCAGAAAAGGGATCAGTGCACCATTGAGCCAGGTTACGAAGCCGAATACAAAAAAGAGTATTCCAATCAGCACCATGGGCAGTAAAGTGCCGCCTCCTCTATTCAGGGTGTTATTGTCCATTGTCGGCATCTCCTCTTGTTATTGTTATTCTCTGTCAATGATTATCCAGCTGCTGCCAAGGACAGATGTCCCTTGAAGCTGCTATTTTTCAAACGCTTTTGCTGCGAATTTCGGCGCCCGCTGCGAGCCTGCCGCCTTGCCAGCACTTTGACTGATACAGGGCATCGTCAAGCAGCAGCAAGTCAGCCCGCATGCCTTCGGCCAACATACCTCTGTCATTCAGCCCGGCAAAAGCGGCTGGAGTACTGCTGGCCATGGCAACGGCCTGCTCCAGCGGGATCCCCAGCACCTTGACGGCATCGCGAACCGCCGTTGTCATCTCCAATACTGAGCCAGCCAAAGAGCCGTTGAGATCCCTGAGCTCAGTACCGCGGCGCACAACTTTACCACCGAAAAATTCAAACTCCTGCTCTTCAGAGCCCACAGGCGACATGGCATCAGTCACCAGCATCAAACGTCGACTCCCCTTGGCACGCCAGGCGAGAGTGGCGCTGACCGGGTGCAGATGGTGACCGTCGAGAATAATGCCGCAAAATGCCCTTGGGTCACTGAGCGCCGTTCCCACCATGCCGGGGGCACGCGACTCCAGCTGTGACATGCCGTTATAAAGATGGGTAAAGCCGCTGGCTCCGGCATCCAGCGCCGCCATCACGGTTTCGGCGTTGGCATTGGAATGCCCCAACGACACTCTGACACCGAGCGCCACCAGGCGGCGAACATCTTCAGGCCCTACCCTCTCGGGAGCCAGAGTCACCACACAAACACCCAGTTGGGACACAGCCTCGGCGTAGAGCGCCAACTCAATATCGCCAAGCTCCCTTAAGCTGGCTTCACTGTGGCAACCCTTGCGCTCCAGTGACAGATGCGGCCCCTCAAAATGGATCCCGGCTATGCCGTCAAGACCGGCTTCCTTGGCGCTGATGGCCGCCGCAAGTGCCGCTTGCATTACCCTGATATCGTCGCTGATAAGCGTCGGCAACATGCTGGTGGTGCCGAAACGGCCATGGGCGTCCAACATCAGCTTAAGTGTCTCAACGCTGGGCTGCCGGTTGAACATGCGGCCACCACCACCGTTGACCTGAGTGTCGACAAAACCGGGAACCAGAAGGCCTGCATAGTGAGTTGCCGCCTCACCTTCCTTGGGCTCCTTGGCAATGGTATGAATACGGCCATCGACTATCCGCAGCCAAACCTCATTACTGCGGCTCATTTGCGGCCCGAGCAGGGCACCATCGGCACCAATCCAGAACGGGGCCTTGTCAGTGTTGCTGTTCATGCCAGCCTCCGGTTAACAGAGTATCCATATCCGCTACCTGCTCGTTGGCGCTCACGCTATTGCTCTGTTCCACTCTAGTCGCCAGCGCCTTTCCCAGCATGGCGGCGCCGCGAACGCCACTGGCGGCGCCGAATTGAGCGGCGCAAAACTCGGGCAACTGCACCCCATTGAACATATGCCTGGCTGTAGCCTGCGGCAGCGCCGCCAAAATTTCCGGCACTTCGCTCAAACCGCCACCGAAGACAAAGATGTCCGGATCCAGACTGAGGATCTGCCCGGCCAACACACTGCCCAGGGCATCCAGATAAGCATCGAAACTGCGTTTGGCTATGGCATCACCGGCACGCAGCGCCGCCAGCCAAGCGTATGTATCACCCTCGCCGCCAAACGCCCGGTAGATACGACCAAGGCCTGTGCCCGAGACATAGGTTTCGGCGCAGCCTTTGAGGCCACAGCCGCAATCGTAAAGCGGCAAGCCATGGCGCAGCAGCACGCTGGCCGCCATACCCTGATGGCCGAACTCACCGGCCAGACAGTGGGCGCCGGTGATCAGTCGCCCTTCGATACAGATCCCGCCGCCAAGCCCGGTACCGAGTATGAGCCCAAGAACTCTGGCATGATCTTTCCCGGCTCCCAGTAAGGCTTCGGACAGGGCGAAACAACGGCAATCATTGCCAAGGGCCACAGGACGCGACAACAAGGCGCCTAAATCTTCGGCCACTTTACGCTGATTGAGGCAAGGCACATTGCTGGAGACCACAGTGCCATCGGCGCGGATCACCCCGGGCAGGGCTATCCCCACAGTGCCCGGGATGCCGGACTCGGCCGGCCAGCGCCTGTCGGCCTCGCTTATCTGCAAGGCGAGTGAGGCCAGAAAGCTCTGATAATCGTCACCCTGAGTCGCAATGCGCCATTTATCCAACAGACGCAATTGTGGACTGAACACCGCCAGTTCTATCTTGGTACCACCGATATCCACACCGTAGTACATGGCTCAATCCTCTGTGTTATCCAGGCTGCCGGGCCGAGTATAAACCGCAAGCGAATGCAGCTTCACCCCCTGCACCACTCTATTGACCTGGCCGCTGGGACAGGGATTATCCGGTGACACCCCAAGCTCCAACGCCTTGTAAAATGCAAGTAGCTGACAGTAAACAATAAAGGGCAGTGTCAACCAAGCCTCTTCCAGACTGGCCTGACCATCTTGGGCCAGAGCCTCTTCACTCAGATAACAGATATCCAGCGCCCGCTTATCGGCGCGCAGCTCTGCCAGAAGATCCAGATCGTAGGCTCTGGCATAGGGCTCAGAGCTGCCGAGCAGCACTATCTGGGTATCTTCATTTACCAGTGACTTGGGGCCGTGACGAAACCCCAGCGGACTCTCAAAACTGCTGATCACTATACCGGCCGTCAGTTCAAGGTACTTGAGCGCCGCCTCCTGAGCCGCCGCCTTGAGCGGCCCGGCGCCGAGGAACACTATCCGCTTGCAGCAATGGCCCGCGGTTTGCTGCACCCCGTCGAGCCGGGTTTCGAGCAGTTGCTCCGTCAGTGTCAGCACCCTGGATAGCGATTTGTCTTCCTCGGCAAACAACAGCAGGGTCGCCAGATACATACAACTGAAGCTGCTGGTCATGGCAAAGCTGCGGTCGTGGCTATCTTGGGGCATCAACCACAAACAAGCCTTGTGACTGTGTTCGGCCGCATAGCTGGCCAAAGCTCCCTCAGGGTTACAGGTCAGCAGCAGATGACTGACATCTGTCAGCAACTCATCGGCCAACGCCAGCACAGCCAGGGATTCAGGGCTGTTTCCAGAGCGGCCATAGGAGACTATCAGAGTCGGCTGCAATGGGTTGAGATGCAACCTGGGGTGAGAAACAATATCCGTGCTGGACAAGGCTTCCACCCTCTGGCCCGGCAATCTGAGCTGCCGCTGTAAAAAGGCTGCCAACGCCTCGCCGATATAAGCCGAAGTACCGGCGCCGGTGAGAATAATCCGCAGATTGTCCTTGGCCAGCAAGGGATTGAGAAAAGCGCTGAGCTGCGCTTCCCAGTGTTTGAAATCGGCCTGTAATTCGCGCCAGAGAGTTGGCTGCTGGGCTATCTCGGTCGCCGTCCATTTACCACTCTCCGGCGCTTGCCAAAGCGGGTTGGCGGCAGATTTTGGATACAAGTGGGTCTTTGATAGGTCACTGACTTGCATTGATTTATCCTTCGATGGCAGCAGGCTGACAGGCGCTGGCATAACGGCTAAGCACCAGGCCGATATGATGGAGTACCAGCTCAATCGCCGTGGCAGGCAGCTCGCCTCTGACCACGGCCGGATAGGCCAGCGGCAGATATTGGCTGATAAGGGGCTCGGGAATGGGGTTTGCCAGATTGGCCAGCAGCTTGTCTATGGTTAGTGACAATTCGGGCCAGTAGTAGCGGATCCTGTCACTGTAACTGAATCCCAGTTGCCAATCCCGCAGCGCAGGATCTGTATAGAACGACTGCCAGTATTTGGGCTCAGACAGCATCTTCTGCTCACACAGTGCTCTAAGCCCTGAGCGTTTCGCCGCCGGCACCAGCAAGGCCTCTATATGATCCAGGGCAAACAGCCCTTCGCGCAGGGCAAAAGTCAACTGCGGCCCCACCTTGAGAATGGCAAAATGGCCGGCCACCAACTGGGCGTAATGCTCCGGCAATTGATAATCTGTGGAGTGGGCTTCAAACACCAGGTTGGGCTGCTCGCGAATAAAGCGGCTCTGCTCTTTGGTGAGCGTTTCATCATACTGATGTACCCCGGCATTGCCGAACTCCACCCCCGGCTGCACCACCAGCGCAATCACCCGCTGCCAAACCTCTGCCCCAAGCCCCTCGGCGGCAAAGGCCTGTTTGTGGGCGCTAATGGTGTGTTTCATCGCCGCAACCGGGGTGACCTGCAGCCCCTCCTCCAGCGAACTGACACCACCGGGAGCGGGTACTTCAGTGCCTATCACATAACAGAGCTGTTGCCCCGGCGCCTTGGCCGCTTCTGCGGCGCGGCACAGTCTGGCTGCGCGCGCGGCAATCACCTCATCGGCAAGGGGCGTTTGTTCCTGATGACAAGCCATGCTGGCATCCAGATGAATTTTACAAAATCCCGCCTCGACATAGGCCCGCACCATGGCTTCGGCCTCAGCCATCGCCTGCTCGGCAGTCAGGTGCTTCCAGGCCACCGGCCCCAGGTGATCGCCGCCGAACAGCAACTGCGCTTCGGCAACACCTTCACTTTGGGCCAGGCTCTTTACAAAGGCGATAAAATCGGCGGGGGTCATGCCTGTATAGCCGCCGTGCTGATTGACCTGGTTGGCCGTAGCCTCAATCAGCAAGGGCGCCCGTTGCCGCGCCGCATGACGCAGAGCGGCGCGCAGTACCAGTGGCTGGGCCGAACAGACGGAATAAATCCCCGCCTGCTGCCCTGCCTTGTTGGCCTCAATAATGGATTTGAGTGCAGACATGCTTACCTCAACCTACAATGCCAAGCGGTTTGGCGCTCTGCCACACGCCACGGGTAAAGTCGGGGAAGTCCTTGGAGTTACCGCGATCGGCCACTGAAGCCGCCGACAGAGGCTGCACCGCCGACCAGGCCGCACCGTCATACACATCCTGATCCAGCGGCTCGCCGTTACGCAGGCAGTAGATCATCCGCCAGCACATTAAAAAGTCCATGCCGCCATGACCGCCGTTCTTTTCGGCCGCCTCGCCCATCTGCAACCACAGCGGATGGTCATACTTGGCATACCACTGGGTCATATCCTGGTCCCAATGGTGGAAGCTACCACTGCCGCCCTGCTCCAGCGCTATGCGGTTGGGGAAACCGGCAAACACCCCATTGGTGCCCTGAATCAGGTTATGGCGGCTGTAAGGACGCGGCGTTGTGGTGTCGTGTTGCACCATGATGGTTCGGCCTTTAACCGTCTTGATAAGACTGGTATTGATATCGCCGCAGATATAGTTGAGCTTGTTGCGGGCATGGTCGGCGGGGAATTCACGCTTGGCATAGGCTGCGCGCCCAAGCGACGGAGAGCTCATGGAAGTGAGATAGTCGAACCTGTCCCCGCGGTTGATATTCATGTACTGGGACACAGGCCCCAAACCATGGGTAGGATACAGGTTACCGTCAATCAAGGCGTGATACTTGGTGCGCCAAGAGCCCGTCTTGCGATCTATCTCCTTCATCTGCCAGCGCAGCTCGTGAATATAAGCGGCCTCACCGTGCAGCAGTTCACCGAACAGCCCCTGGCGTACCATGTTGAGCACCATCAGCTCGTCGCGACCGTAGCAGACGTTTTCCATCATCATGCAGTTGCGCTGGGTTTGCTCGGCTGTGTCCACCAGATCCCAGAGCTGCTCCATGGTGATCCCCATAGGCACTTCAACAAAGGCGTGTTTGCCGGCCAGCATAGCCTCTTTGGCCATGGGGTGGTGCCATTCCCAAGGTGTGGCAATGACCACTATGTCCACATCCTGGCGTGCCAACAATTCACGATAGGCGTGTTTGCCCTGGGAATAATAACCGGGCTGGGCCAAGCCTGCGTCACTCATTACCTTCTTGGCACGTTCTATGACCAGTGGATCGGTATCGCAGATAGCTGTTACCCTGGCGCCCTCTATGTTGTTGAAATGGTGAATGAACCCCACACCTCGCTCACCGACGCCGATTAGCCCCACCCGCACTTCAGCCATTTTCGGAACCACCAGCCCCATGACAGATCGGCCACTGGCCTTGGGTGCCAGCGCAGATGAACCGGCATTGGCGGCGCAGCCAGCCAGCGCCGAGGCAGCAGCTGTGGCCACCGAAGCTTTCAGAAAGGAACGACGATCAAAACCAGACATAACTTCTCCCCTTGTTATTTATTTTTATCTATCAGGTGCAGCTGCACCCCTTGCTTGGTGAGTTCTTCCACATAGCGCTCGGGAATGCCGCTGTCGGTCACCAGTTGCTGGATCTGCCGACTGGCACAAATGACATGAAACGCCTGTTGGTCGAATTTGGATGAATCGGTAACCACTATGATCTCGCTGGCAATCTCACACATCATGCGGTTGAGACTGGCTTCCTTCTCAAAATGGGTGGTGAGACCTGTCTTGAGATCAAAACCATCCACCCCGAGGATCAGCTTGTTGAAGTTGTAATCCCTGAGGCTCTTCTCGGCGATGGAACCATAGAAAGACATCGACTTCTTACGCAGCAAGCCGCCGGTGAGCATCACCTCAACGTCGTCGGAACGCGCCAGCTCAGTGGCTATGTTAAGGCCGTTGGTCATCACGATAAGATCTTGATGTTCAAGGAGGTTGGCCGCAACTTGCTGGGTAGTGGTGCCCGAGTCCAGCAACAGGCGGTCGCCATCATTAACCAAAGAGGCCGCCACCTTGCCCAGCTCCTGCTTCAGTGCCGAATAGCAGTGGCCCTTCTCTTTCAGTGACAGTTCACGAATAAGGTCGGAGTTGACCATGGCGCCGCCGCGGGAGCGCACCAACAATTGCTTTTGATCCAATACCGCCAGATCCGAGCGTATGGTGACTTCCGAGACCCCGAAGCGATTTGCCAGCTCGGTGACCGACACCTTTCCCTGTTGCTGGGTCAGCCGGACTATCTCCTGCTGCCTCTCAATAGTGTTGAGATTATTCACTGCACTCTTCCTGTTTTGTTTGTTGCGCTCTGGAGCAGGTGAACCTGCACTGGCTTTCGAAAGCTTTCAATCTACTAGCAACGTCGTCAAATCATAACAACAATTCTTATACCACAACTACTTAAGCCAAAACCAACAACAAACTTTCACTTTCAACTAGCTAAACTATGCACCAAACCGAAAACAATTAAAAGACATTTTACATTTTTTTATTGATCATCCAGAGTTTTTAACGCTATAAATAAGCAATCGAAAGTATTTCGCTGTTTCTAATGCTTTCGAAAAACAACAAAAGCGAAAGGCATTAAGCCTGATAAAAACAAACAGCGGGGAACCCATGAAGCTCTTAGCCACCCAACCTGCCCTAATTGCCCTGGCAGTTGCCAGTGCGCTGGCAACACAGCCGGTTACGGCCAATGACGAGTCCGACAAGGAAAACAAGGCTCAAACACAACAAAACTCAGCTCAACAGCAGGATGCCGAGCTGGAAAGAATCCAGGTAACGGGTATCCGATCAGCCATTAAGGAGTCGTTGTTTCTGAAACAGAATGCCACCGCAGTGGTGGATCTTGTGGTGGCCGATGACATAGGCAAGTTTCCGGATGAAAACCTGGCCGAAGCACTGCAACGTATTCCCGGGGTGACCATTACCCGCAACGGCGGCGAGGGACAGAACATACTGATCCGCGGCCTGGGGGACGGCTACAACATCACTACCCTCAATGGCCGCAAACTGGCGTCGGACAATGCCGGGCGGGACTTCAACTTTGACACCATAGCCTCGGAGCTGGTCAATGTGCTGGCGGTTTACAAGTCTCCCGAAGCGCGGCTCACCGAGGGAGGCATAGGGGCAATTGTGGATATTCAGACCCGCAAGCCTTTGGATTTGGACGGTTTTACCCTGCAAGCCTCGGCCAAGGGTATCTATGAGTCGCGCACCGAAGACCTGCACCCGCACGCATCTCTCATCATAGGCGACAAGTCCGATGACGACAGTTTCGGCGCTCTGTTTTCCGCCGTTTACTCCAAGAAAACCCTCAGGGCCGACACCTATTCCGCCGATGGTTTTTTCGATGAAGAGGAAGGCTGGGGTGTCGACAGCGCCGGGGTACCGGTAGACACCAACGGCAATGGTGTGATTGATGAAGGCGAAATCTACGCCTCCAAAATACCCAGTTACATGTACTATGCCAACGCCCAGGACGTACGCGAACGCATCGGTGGCACCCTGGCGCTGCAATGGCGGCCTCTGGATAATCTGGATGTCAATTTCGACGCCCTCTACTCTCGCTACAATACCGATGGACACAAATACCAGATAGGGTTTGTCAACTATGACGAGGAGTGGACACCGGGTACCCCGCTGTTCAGCGATGCGCAGTTCGATGAGCTGGGGCGAGTGGTTTCCATGCGTCAGCAGGGCGACAACACTATGGTGGAGCTGCTTAACCTGAGCACACCACGCAAGACAGACACCTACCAACTGGCACTGAATACGGCGCTGTTTATCACCCCCAATTGGTCGGTCACCGCCGATCTTGCCTACTCGGCCGCCAAAAACAAGAACAAGGGCGACAATCGCTTCATCGTCGCCCGCGGCTTTGTCGACAGCATAGATATCGACTACACCAATGGTCAGATGCTGCCGGATGTGGTGATAGGCCCGGGACTCACCAGCGAGCAGACCTATGGTGCCCACTACAGCCTAAACAGTGGCACTGGCGTGGATGACAAGGTAACGGATCTTAAGCTGATGACCCAGTATTTGCCGGAAAGCGGCTTTATCAGCAAGCTGGATGCCGGGATAAACTATGTCAAGCAGGTCAAGAGCCAGAATGAGTTCAGATCGAAAAACCCCAGCCAATTCAGTCGCGGCGGCTACTATCTAACCCGCGACGGTTATGCTTTTGACGGCTCGGGAGTCTTCACTCAAGGCGAGTTTGAGCTGTTCCAAATTCCGGGTAATGTGTTTGTGCCCGCCAACTTCGATAACTTCCTCGACGGCGAAAACAGCATCTCACCGGATCCCTGGCCCAGCTTTGACTATGACAAGTTGCTGGAATACTACCGCTCCATCAACAGCGATGCCGCCAATGAGGCCATAGTAGCCAGTGCCAATCAGGCCGGTACTTATGAGGTAAGCGAGGCTGTGACCTCGGCCTATGTGCAGATAACTATTGAAGAGCTGCTGTTCGATCTGCCCTATATGCTCAATTTGGGGGTCAGGGCCAGTCGCACCCAAGTCGATTCCGAAGGCTTTGGCTATGACTTGAGCAAGGTAGTGCTGGATGATGCCGGTCAGCCGCTCAACGATGACTGGCGCACTGTCAGCCCGGTAAACTACAGCGACAGCTATACCAACATATTGCCAAGCCTCAACTTCAAGCTGAACCTGCAGGACGATCTGCTGCTGCGTATCTCAGCCGCCGAAGTATTGAGCCGCCCGTCACTCTACTCGCTCAGAGTCTGGGCCGCGCCCAACTTCACCAGTCAGGAGCAGGGCTTGCCAACTCTGGTGCGCGGTAACCCCGGAGTTGAACCCGAGCAGGCCAAACAGGCGGATCTGGCGCTGGAGTGGTATTACGGCGACAGCAGTTCACTGAGCGGCGCCCTGTTCATCAAGGATATCGACTCCTTTATCTCTGATGAAAAGACCCCCATGGAGGTCGATGGCAACCGTTACCTGGTAAGCCAGCCGGTTTCCGGACAGTACGGTGCCAAAGTGCAGGGCTTTGAAATTGCCTGGCAACAATCCCTCGAACAGTGGTTGCCTGAGCCATTCAACGGCTTTGGTTGGCAGCTTAACTACACCTATGTGGACAGCAGTTATGACGATCCTGAGCTGAAAGCCAAGGATCTGCCCTTCAAGGGGATGTCCGAGAACTCCTACAATGCCGTGCTCTACTATGAGCAGTATGGTTTGCAGGCGCGCCTTGCCTATAACTGGCGCAGCAAGTTCCTGGTGGATCCGGATGCCTGGGGCGGCCCGGCCTGGATAGACGACTACGGCCAGTTGGATGCCAGCATCAGCTACGACATCACAGACAACTTGACCCTGTTCAGTGAAGCCTCCAACCTGACCAACAACCGCTACTCCGGTTACATCAAACGCGAAGATCAGGTGAATTATCTGGAACGCTTCGGTACCCAGATAGCCGTGGGTATTCGCGGCAGCTTCTAAAAACAGAGTTTGGGTGAAAGGATAACGCCTTCCGCCCAAACTCCATGTCGGCCCGGGAAACCGCCATATAGCCTAGGCTGACATCTTTCAAGTTAATCCTTCAAGCCGATGATTCTTAATTAAAAGCTACTCTGTTGCTCCCAAGTCACCCACTTGCTTAACAAGCAAAACCTGGGTTAGTCTCTAGCACTCCTTTTAACACCCGGCTGACAAAAGTAGACGCGATTCAGCCGACTCAGCATCCGGCATAGAAGGCCGGCTTCAAGGAATTGGCCGGGCGGTTAATCCCAAGCACTTCCCCCAAAATCAAAGGACTCGAAAACTGTGATCACCTGCTATATCAAATACGTCATCAAACCCAAGCAACTGGCCGAATTTGAACGCTACGCCAAAATGTGGATCCCCTTGGTGGAAAAGTTCGGCGGCACCCATAATGGTTATTTTCTGCCGAGCGAGGGTGCCAGCAATATCGCCCTGGCTCTGTTCACCTTCCCGAGCCTGGCAGAATACGAAAGCTATCGCAATCGAGCCAAAGACGACCCTGAGTGTCAGGCGGCGCTGGTATTTGCCGAACAAACCGACTGCATTGAAAGTTATGAGCGCAGCTTCTTTCGGCCAGTGCTCGGTTAAGGAGAACGAAGATGCCTTCAAGCTTGTTTGCCCCGACACTCGAGACTTCGAGACTCAGGCTCCGGCCGCTGCAAGTGCAGGATGCCGATGCCCTGCTGGCGATATTTTCCGATCCCGAAGTGATGAAATACTGGAATACCGCGCCCTGGACCCATAGCAGCGACGCGCTGGATTTTATCTCTGCCGCCAAGCAGGGCATGACCAGGCAAGAGGGCATCACCCTTGGCATATTCCAGCGGGATACCTGTGAGCTGCTGGGGAAATGCATGTTGTTCAGCTATGACAGCGGCTCCAAACGGGCTGAGATAGGTTTTGGCCTGGGCAAAGCCGCTTGGGGCAAAGGCTATATTCAAGAGGCCGGCGAAGCCCTTATCGACTATGGCTTCAACACGCTTAAACTCAGACGCATCGAGGCCGAGATAGATCCCGGCAACAATGCATCGGCCAAGGCTCTGGATAAACTCGGCTTCATCCGGGAAGGTTTGCTGCGCCAGCGCTGGCAAATCAATGGTGTTATTTCAGATTCGGCGCTCTATGGGCGACTGGTCAGCGATTGACCATGGCTCTGCATCAGGCGGCGCAGAATGGTATCGGCTGTTTGGCGCCGGTGAAGCTATGGCGCAAATGAGTGAAACAATAAAAGGACTCGATAGTTTGGATAGTTTGCTTGATACGCTGAGGATGCTGAAGAAGTACCAAGACGATTTATACTGCAATCCACCGGCAACAGAGGCGCAAATCGATCAGTTGCTTAATGTCTGGGAGTCTATTCCACCAGATTTACTGCCCATCGACTATCTGGATTTGCTCAGGTATGCCAATGGCATCCAAATTAACAATGTCATCCTTAACTCAATCGACGAACTATTGCACTGCAGCCTGGAGCAGGATGACTTTTTACAGCTGGGCCATGAAGGCAACCTGGACAGCATAGTGTTTCACCTCCCCAGCGCCGAATACCGGGTAGTGAATTTTTTCGACTTACGGGAAACCTTTGAAAGCTTTGAGCACCTGAAAGATTTGATAGCTTACCTGTTGCGGGAGCAAGGAATAATGTCTTAGGGAAACTGACATTTTGAATGTTCAAAGTTGGCTGTTCACGCCAGCGCCCTGTCGGTCAAGCGTCAGTAAGATCAGCTTTCGCCCTGGCTTTGCTCCTGTCTTTGATAGTCATCCTCCATACGGCGGACAAAGTCCTCCATCTCCTGGCCCGGGGTAATGGGGAAACGCTCCGGCAACTGTGACAGATTAACGATACGGTCGACCCGAAAGGAGCGAAAGTCGTCTCTCAGTTCACACCAGGCCAACAAGGTCCAGGTGCCGCGCCAAAAGTAGATAGCCAGCGGCCTTATTTTGCGCTGACTGGCGCTGCCTTTTACATCCTGATAGTCGAGCAACACAAAGTGGCGCAGCCTGGCGGCAATACGCAGTGGGTCAAGATAAACAAACTCTTGCTGATCCAGATAGAAGTCCGGTGAGAACATCAAACTCTGCAGCGCCCGCAAACGCTCAGGCACCACGGCTTCGACCTTGATAAGCGCCTGTTTGGCCGCCTTGCCCAGCTCATTGCCGCCCCAGGTCTGCACCATGCGGATCCCCAGTTGAATCGCTTCCAGTTCGGCCTCATTGAACATCAGCGGCGGGACACTCACCTCCTGGCGCAGCAGATAGCCAAGCCCGGCCTCCCCTTCGATGGGGATACCACTGAGACAGAGATCCTGAATATCCCGGTAGATGGTTCTGACAGAGACTTCCAGGCGCTCGGCCAATACGGCCGCAGTGGTCAAACGGCGGTGGCGCAGGATCTGCACTATCTGAAACAAACGGTCGGCGCGGCGCATGACTTAATACCATTCCTTATAGCTGTTTGATTTGAATTCCAAAGTTTGGCTTGAAACGCCTGGCTTACAGCGCAGACCAATGACGATTTATCCCTATACACCATGCATTGCCCTACTAGCCTGCCACCCTTTCATTCTTGCTAACTGAGTAAACGCCTATGCGCTATGGTATTCATTCAAGCAAAGACCGACATTGCGTCGGTCCCGATAAAGATAACAGCGCTGAGCTTACAGCTGCATGGCCCACAAGCCAAGTCGGTTGCCTTCGGAATCGGCTATTTGGGCACAATAGCCACATTCACCTTCCTTGATGGGCATAGGTGGCAAGAGGATTTGCACACCCTGTGCTTCCAGCTGACCTATGGTGGTACCCAGCTTGTCACCCAGGTGGAGGTAAACCACGGATGCCGTCATTGAAGGGGCCATCTGCGGGTGTTTAATCAGCCCAAAGCAAGCGGTATCACCACTGGTGCGGCTGACGCTGACATACTCACACTCAGGCATAGGGTCTTCGCTGCAGTGCAGTCCCAGCACCTCTTGATAAAAACGCTTGGCGCGAGCCATATCGGCAACCGGGATCTCACTCCAGACCAAAGGGATTTCTGCTGACATTTTCACATCTCCATGTTGATTCAGTTGTGGCAGGAGGACCATCCTCCGCCGTCCTGACAAGCTTGGCTCTCAGGACGAAAACAAGTATGCACAGGTACTGCTGACAACCTGTTGTCAGTAGTCTGAGCGAAAACACCAATAAAATTTGTATGGGAGTAAACGACAAAAGGCCCGCAGTGCGGGCCTTTATCTATCTTCTCAGCGGTTTTCCGGGCAGTAGGTTACTTGGGCAGTGACGCCTGATGGCCGCTGACGAAGGCATCCAGCGCGGCTCTGGCCCGGCTTTCGGCATCTGCCAGGCTGTCGCTTGCCTGCATAGGCTCAACCACCTCGTAATAACACTTGATCTTGGGCTCGGTTCCCGAGGGCCGCACTATCACCCGGGCACCGCCTTCAAGGTGGAAGGTCAGCACATCACTGGCCGGTAATTCGATGAACTCCCGCCGCCCATCGGCGTAACGCCGCTCGGCCGATTTGAGATCCTCGGTCACCAATACCGCCATGCCCGCGATGGACTCGGGAGGATTGGCCCTCAGATGGGCCCCGATATCCGGCGTTCCCGGCTTGAGCGCTATGCTCACCTGAGTATTGAGGTGCAAACCATAGTCGCGATAGAGTTGTTCCAGCCGATCCCAGATGGTTTTGTCCTGTGCAGCCAGCTCGGCAGTCAGCTGGGCAAAAGCCACCAGCGCCGACAGGCCGTCCTTATCCCACACCATGCTGCCCACTGTGTAGCCCAGCGCCTCTTCATAGGCGAACAGGAATTTATTGCTGTCGCTCTGACGCTGCATACCAACATTGGTGAGCCACTTGAAACCTGTGAGCGTGGTATAAAACTCACCGCCCTTGGCCTTGGCGATTTTGGAGAGCAAGGTTGAAGAGACTATGGTGGTTCCCAGCAGACGCTGATTGGCCGGCGCCTTGGACAATAGATAGTGGCCCAGTAAGGCCCCCACCTGATCGCCGGTGAGCATTTGGTATTCGCCATCATCACGGCGCACTGCTACCGCCAGCCTGTCGGCATCCGGATCGTTGGCACAGGCCAGCAACGCCTGATGCTGCTTGGCCTCGGTGATAACCAAATCCATG
Source organism: Shewanella sp. 38A_GOM-205m (assembly GCF_000518445.1). Lineage (NCBI taxonomy): Bacteria > Pseudomonadati > Pseudomonadota > Gammaproteobacteria > Alteromonadales > Shewanellaceae > Shewanella > Shewanella sp. 38A_GOM-205m. The sequence continues at coordinate 119,829 of NZ_JADP01000009.1, forward strand.
GCGCCCTTCTCTTCCGGGTTGGGGAACTTAACCGTTGGGAAGTCACCATCCGGTTTTTCCTGGGCTGCGACAGAATAAACCTGAGTAAAACCGGCATCTTTGAGCACTGTCTTGGCCATTTCTGCGCCAACACCATGCATGGCGGTATAGGCCAGGCTCACCCTTTCGGGCGCCGTTTTGTGCTGCAAGACATCGGCATGGAACACACCGCGGCGATAGTCCTGATAGAAATCATCCTGCAGCCAGATAAGTTTGCCCTGCTTGGTGGCTTCACTCTGCTCCAGCCAAGGCAGCTCTTCGTTGGCAGCCTTATCTATGCAGGCAGCAATACCTGAGTCATGTGGCGGAATGATCTGCGCGCCATTACCCCAATAGACCTTGTAGCCATTGTATTGCGGCGGGTTATGGCTGGCGGTCACAACGATGCCGGCGGCAGCTTCAAAGTGTTTCACCCCAAAGGCTACCAGAGGCGTGGCGGCCACTTTGGCGGTGAGTCGCACCTTAATCCCCATGGCGGTCAACACGCTGGCGGCATCATGGGCGAAGGTACGTGAGTCATGGCGGCCATCGAAACCTATCACCACACCGCGGCTGGCGGCATCTTTAACCTGGGCGAGCAGATACTGCCCCAGGCCCGCTGTGGTTTGGCGGATAACCAAACGGTTCATCCGCATTGGACCGGCGCCGACCACGCCCCTGAGACCGGCGGTGCCGAAGGCCAAACGGCCGGCAAAGCGGGCGGCCAATTCAGTTTCATTACCTTCGGCTTTAAGACTCAACAGCTCATCCCGAGTTTTAGGGTCGGGATCTTTGTCCAGCCAATGTTTCAGTTGCAGCTCCAGATGAGTATTCATAGGTGGCCTCTTTGACAATCAGTTTCATTCCAAAGTAAGAAAAACTCAGGTCCGCGACAAGTGAATTTGCATTAATTTTATGATTTTGTTCGGACTTTAAAGCAGCCCCTCCTACTTAAGTCAGCCCTTTGCCATCAGTATGGCTAGTTTGCAGCGGCAACGAGAACTCTTGTAGAGCCGCTCCCGGCTTGATTTGGCTTGGCTTAAATTTCTGCTTCATATCGGAGTTGGCTTATCAGCAGATTGATACCGGCATTTCAGCGGGACATATTGATGGAGATAACGTTATTGAAGATCTCCTTGTCAAATTGCTGCTCCAGTTGTTGCCGCCAGGGCATGGGACAGACACGCACCAGGAAGAACTGTTCCCGGGAGGTATCTGTCACAAATGCCATGCCGTGCTGCATCAATTCATAGTGGATATCATGGACAAACACCATGGAGAAATTCTGCCTGCCGGTAAGCTGGTTGATATCCTCACGGCTCATGCTGACCCCATGCTCTACCTGCTCGAAACGCTTATAAAGCCAGTCGGCAAACTCTTTGGCACTGACCATAGACATAATCCCATTCCTTATAGAAGTTTGAGTCACTCAAAGCGCTGTCAGCCGTTCGAGTACCAGCCGGATTGGCGATAGCATAGTGATTCTATGGCGAGTCAGGTTAGGCGGTAATCGACTGGCCATATCCATAAACTATAGTCGAGCCCGGAGTGCCGGGGAGATGAATGGCAACCTGCCTGAGACAGTCGCTGAGTTCACTGACAAAGCCCAAATGTAAAAACGCCCCACAAACCTGATTGCGGGGCGTTTTGTCAAATAGCCAAGTAGGCCGTTAAAGGATCAGAGCTTGAAAATATTGTCTTCCGAGTCCCGGTCCACCAACTTGATGAAGGGATCGACCCCGACATAGGCAGGTTTTTCGCTCAGCACCAGTTCGAGATGATTCTCGCCGCTCTTGAGCCGGTATTTCTGCAGCGACAGCACCTGTTCATCCTGTTTGAGCTTGTCCGGGTTGACCTTGAAGGCGCCTATATCAATCCACTCGTCCAGCGGTACCTCCTGCTCAGCGCCCTTCTCTGAAGCGACCCGGCGCTGGGCATAGATATCCAGACTGACTTTAAACTGGCCTTCCGGCGTTTCGGTTACCTTGGCCTCGGTCAGACGCAGGTCATAGAGGCTGATTTCAGAGAAGGAGTCCTCAATGAAACGCGCCTCGGCGCCGTCCGTATCCCGCTTCAGATAGCTGAGCAGGTCCAGAGTGGTCGGGAAAGGATCGCCGCGGAACTTGTAGCGCTCAAGGAATGCCTTCAAATTGGCATTGAGCCGTTCTTCCCCCAGGCGGTCACGGATCCCCATCATGATCACCGAGCCTTTCTGATAATGGATATAACCCTGCCCTTCACTGCGCAGTAACGGCTGTTCGCCCTTGCTTTCCGATGAGCGACCTCGCAGGTAGCGGTCAAGCTCATACTTGAGGAATCGGCGCAGCATCTGCGGGCCATACTTGTGCTCCATCACCATCAGCGCCGAGTATTGTGACAGGCTCTCGGAGATAACCGCACTGCCCTGTACATCGGCAGCACCAACCTGATGCCCCCACCACTGGTGTGCCACTTCGTGGGCCGTCACATAATAGACGGGGTCAATATTGTCCGAGTTGCGCAGGTCGGTGATAAAGCCGATACGCTCAGAGTAAGGCACAGTGTTGGCAAAACTCTGGGCAAAGGAGCGATAACCGGGAAACTCTACTATACGCAGTTGCTTGTGTTGATAGGGACCAAAAGCCTGGGTGTAATAGTCGATAGAGTCTTTCACCGACTCTATCATTCGCTCCACGTTCCAATAGTGGGCCGAATGGTAGTACACCTCGATCACTATGCCCTTGTACTGCTGCCGGTCCACTTCGAAACGTCCGGAGAGGATCGAATAGAAGTTCACCATGGGGCTGTCCATCTTGTAATGGAAGAAGTTGCGACCATTTTCACGCCATTGCTGCTGCAGGTATCCAGGTACCAGGGCCATCTGTTGGCCCGAGGTGGAAACCGTGGCTTCAAAGTCGATAAAGTCGCCGTCTACGCCAAAGAAGTTCTGCCGATAAAAGCGCGTGTCTTCCAGCTTATTGGCTCTTGGTTTGTCTTCAAGACCACGTTTCTCACGCTCGTGGCGATCGCTGAGTTCATAACCTTCCTGATACCCAAACTGAGGCAGCAGCTCGATATTATTGATAAAGGTGCCGTTTTCGACCACAGACAGATCAAAGTTAGACTCTTCAACCCCTTGGGTTTCCCGAATCAAATGAATGCGGCCGCTGATTTTCTCCCCCGGCGGCAACGGCTTGTCAAACACCAGCCAACTGATATTGAACTTATCGTCAAACTCGCCCAGAGTCGCCCCCGGTAAGGTGATACTGAGATCTTCCGCGCGGGTGTGGGACGGTAGACTGACCAGTAATTTGCTTATCGGCTTGTCCTGTTTGTTGACCCAATCAAGCTTGATATCGGCCTCGATTCGCCGTGACTCGGGATAGATATCAATGTCGGCCTTGACCGCAGTGGTGGTCAGCACGGGCAAAGACGCATACTGCTTGAATTTCTTCTCATAGTCGGCACGCAGGTCGGTTTCCTCATCATTGGTATAGTAATGATTGACCACCTTGGTCTGGTAGAAGATATAGCTGCCGCTGGCAACAAACAGCAGCACACCAAAGGCCGCCAGCAAGCGTCCCTTGGCCCCCAGCTGACCGCCCAGCAGGGCAAACCTGTGTTTCAGAGGCTGTTTCGGCCCCCTGTGATAGAGACCATAACCCAGCACAAACAGCAGCAGTGAGAAACCGCCCCAATAGAGCATATACAGGCTGTGGCTCAAGAGTCCCCAGCCGTAACCATTCATATCCGAATAAACCAGGTAAGGGGAAGCGCCGAAGTTATACAGCGAATGACCAAATCCCCAACTTGCCATCACAAAGGTCGTCAGGTAGTAAGCGACAAACAGCCCCATACCGGCATACTTGTTCGGGCTGAGCACCTGAAAGAAGAACGCCAGTACCGCCGACATCAGCAGTGGCAACAGATAGTAGAAGCCCAACCTGATGGCGTATTGAGCCAATTCGAGATTGTACTGCCCCTTGATCAGTTGGAACGTAATTGTAGTCAGGGTCGCCAACAGGTACAACAGCGCCATCACCAACACCACAGCCACCAGTTTGGAAGCCCAGAACACCAGGTTCGGCACCGGCAGACTGTCGACTATGTCCCCCATTCCGGAGTTGCGCTCACGCCAGACAATCTCGGCGCTGTAGTAGATGAGTACTATCACCATCAACAAGCCGGTGGCCCCGGCAATATTATCGACCATGTCCTGGGTCAGCGGCCAGTTGGAGGTACCATACCAACCAAAATCACCGAACATGGGCCCAACCAGGTTAAAGACGGTGAGCAGCCCCAAAATCACAAACGGTGCTGTGTAGAGCACCTGGCGGATTTCAAAGCCGACTCGAGCCTTGAACTGCGCCGAAGTCGATGGCGAGCTTGCGCGGCTCAGTTGCTGCAAAGGCTGCAATGTCGGGGTTGCAGACTGCTTGCCGGCGCGTTTGTCCTTCTTGCGAGTAAGTGTTGGTTGGCGCCAAACCTTGGCTACAAGCAGCAAGATGACCGCCAGAGAAAGCCACATGGCGCGGTTGCTGAGCATAACACCGGTCAGCTCCACCAACTGGGTGTTTTTCTCGGCTATGGTCCAGTAACGGGTAACATCGGCAAAGGTGCGCAGTGCAAAGGGATCCAACATGGCCGCCAGCGTGCGAAACTGCGGCTGACTGGCCAGCTCGCCGGTGAGGTTGTAGATAATAAGCAGTGCTACGGCTGTCAGATACAAACCCATCATGGAGCGAAAACGGCTGGCCATGGCATAAAACAGCGCCGATATCAGCAGCAGGCTCGGCGCGGCCAACAGCAGCAAGGGCAGCAGATAATAGCTGAGCCGATTTTCACCGAAACGGCTGGCATCGACCCAAGGCATAAAAGAGCCGAGCCACATCGCCAGCGGCACCATGGAAAACACCGCCATGACCACCAGATAACTGCCAAAAAAACGCCCCAACTGATAGGCCAGCGGAGTCAGCGGTTTGGAATAGATCAGTTCCTCCATCCCGTGCTGCTGGTTGCGCACCGCTGTACTACCGACAAAGTTGACCACGGCAAACATGGAGATAAAGCTCATGATCAGCAGGGTCTGGGCAATGCTGAAGGGGCTGTTCTTCAGCACCTCACCGCCACCACCTATCTGCACATTGTTGGATACAACGGATAGAAAGCTGATTAAAAACAACAGCAAAGAAACAACATAAAAAGATGGCTGCCGCAGATAGTAGCGCCATTCAAAGCGTAACATGGAAACAAACATGGGCAGTTCCTCAGGCAGCCTGAACCGGCTTGCTGTTGCGGTGGCGATGCAGGGTGCTGAAATAAAGATCTTCCAACCCCGGCGTTGCCTGAGTAAAACCTTCCGGCGCCGAATCGGCCCAGACATGCAGCACAGTGCGCCCGGCAAACAGGCGTTTGGCAATCACATTGAGCTGTTGTTCAAGCTCAGTGGCCTCGGCCTGGCTAACAGTGCGAGTCCAAATTTTTTGCTCCAAAGAGGCCACCAACTCCATGGGATTGCCCTGCAGCAGGATCTGACCACCGGCGAGCACCGCCATATTGGCGCAAAGCTCCGAGACATCTTCCACTATATGGGTCGAGAGGATAATCACCTTCTCTTCCCCCAGGCTCACCAACAAGTTGTGGAAACGGTTGCGCTCCTCAGGATCCAAGCCGGCGGTGGGTTCGTCGACAATCAACAGCTTAGGGTCGCCAAGCAGCGCCTGCGCAATCCCGAAACGTTGACGCATACCGCCGGAAAAACCGCTGACCGCCTTGTTCTTGTGTTGATAAAGGTTGGTGTGTGCCAGTAAGCCATCCACCATCTCACGCCGCTCACCCTTGTTGTTGATCCCTTTGAGAATAGCCAGGTGATCGAGCAAGTCCCAGGCGCTGATCCTGGGGTAAACGTTAAAATCCTGCGGCAGATACCCCAGGGTCTGACGCAATTTTTGCGGCTGTTTGAGAATGTCTATGCCGTCGAAACTAATGCTGCCGCTATCGGCACTTTGCAATGCGGCTATGGTGCGCATCAAAGAGGATTTGCCTGCACCGTTGGGGCCGAGCAGACCAAACATCCCTTTGTCTACCTGTAGATTTACATTATCCAGTGCCTTAACACCGTTGTCATAGGTCTTGCTTAGGGCTTCGATACTGAGCATAGTTTCCTCATGCCGGAGAGATAAATGAATACCAAGCTAGCATGATTTAAACATTACAACTTGCAAAATTTGTAACAAAGATTCAAACATTTAACATACTTTGTTCGCTAACGCCGATAACCTTTTGCTGTACAGTTTCTCGGCGGCGCAGAGATGCCGCCAGTGATGGATTGCAATATGTGCGGTACTTTGGTGCAGTACTTTGGCTCGACTAAAAGGCCTTCACTTGCTGCAGTTTCAACCCATTGAAATCCTGCTGCCCTGTGAGTCTCGGCCCCTGGTAAACCAGGCTGTCTTTTGCGCCGGCAGCAAAGGCGAGTTCCTGCAAGGCGCGCTCTTCTATCATGGTCAGGCCGCCGGCATATTCGTCGCTTGGCTGGATGATAAGCAAAGGCGCCTTGGCAAAAAGTTTTCGCGGTAGTACCCGCTTAACCAGCTGTTTGAGCAGAATTTCGGCCAGGTAAAAGTCCGCCAACGGAGTACGGACATGGTCGAAGGGATTGAGGCACTTAACTCCCTTGGTCGCGGCCAGTCGCCGCGCTTCATCGCCCACTGCCAACAGCTTGAAACTGCCCTTGTTATCCTGCTGCACTGCCACCTCAGGAATGGTCTCAAGGCTGACTTGCCCCAGACTATGACGACTGTCGGCAAGGGTGAGCCTGATACGTTTGGCGTTGAACTCGATATAAATAAGCGCCGGCTTTGTGCCGGGCAACAGCGACAACATGTTATTTCCTTATGATTTTCCTGAGCTAGTGGCCAAGAGAGCGCCTTAGCTTATTCATCCCCTGCTCCATACTGACGATGACCCTGTAATCCAAGTCCCTCTTGGCGGCTGAGATGTCGTAGTAGTGGCTGCAGGAAAGCTGTTTGGCGACAAAGCGGGTCATCAGCGGCTCCTGCTTGATAGCCAGCAGTCGGTAAATTCCTTCGAGCATGGCGCCAATAGCGTAGGCCAGAGTGGCCGGTACCCGCTTTTCCACCGCGGGTAAGTTGTCACAGGCAAGAATGCTGTCGAGCATGGCCGCCATAGTAAGGGGCTGATCGTTACTGACAAAATAGGCCTTGCCATTGCAGCGGCAAGGTTCAGCCAGCAGGCTCCTGGCCGCGCTCAGGTGGGCAAAGGCGGCATTGTCGATATAAATGGTGTCCACTAATTTATCGTCACGACCCACCAACTTGAGCCGGCCCTTGCGGCCTCGCTCCAGCACGCGGGGCACCAGATGAGGATCGCCAGGCCCCCAAATCAGGTGCGGCCGAATGGCCACTGTCTTCAAGCCCTCTTTGGCACTGGCCAGCACCAACTCTTCCGCTTCCGACTTGGAGGCGCCGTAATGGTTGAGATAACGCCTGGCGTAGGGAACGGATTCATCGATACCGGCCTCATCCTTGCCATCGAAAGTGACACTCGGCGTGCTGGTATAGACCAGATAACCAATCCCCAATTCACGGGCGCAGGCGATGATGTTTTCTGTCCCCAACACATTGGGGCGAAAATAGCTTGCTCTGCTGCCCCAGACTCCGGCCTTGGAGGCAACGTGAAAGATAAGCTCACAGCCATCGAGGGCTTGTTTCAGTGCTTGCTTGTCGCAAATATCGGCGCGCACCATGGTGGCGCCCATGGCCTCGAGCGCCGGATAATGGCCCCTGGCCACCCCCACGACCTGAATACCGGCAGCCAGCAGCGGCCGACATATGGCTTCTCCCAAAAAGCCCCCGGCGCCTGTCACCAACACCCGCTTGACTCGGGTCGCGAGTTCCCGGGCCAGCGCCAACAGCTCGGGATGAAGTTCATCATGCCCGGTTTCTTGTGGCAAAACCGCTGTCTCTTGTGACAAAGCCGCGGGCAAATCCTGCGATGAGGCTATTGACTCAGATGATTGAGATTGCGGTGCTGATGTGGCCATAGTGGTTTTCTGTCTCTGTTATCTATTTTGGTTTTCAGCGGTTTCCATCCAACTGTTTTTGCGCCCAAACGGCAAGTTGCTCGCGGAATATCTTGGCATTGTGGCGCACATCCATGGGAAAACCAGGATGCAACATAAAATGCCTGATGCCTCGGGTCACTGACTGCTTGTCGGCAAGTGCCTGCAACTCGGTAAACAGCTGTTGCTGTTCGGCTGGCGACAGGGATTGCTCAAGCTCGATGCAGATAAGCGGTACTTTTTCGGGCACAGTGCTATCAAGGAAAGTGCTATCAAGGAAAGCGCTCTCTTGGACTGTCCCCCCGCCGCCAGGCTTATTCTGCATCAGTTCAACGCCAACCAGGGCCGAACGTTTAACCTGAGGATGGGTATTGAAAATCCGCTCACAGGGAATAGACAGATAGCGCTTTTGCAGCTCACCGTCCTGAATGACATCCACTCTGTGGGCCTTGCGGCCACACATCCATAAACGGCCCTCGGCATCAAGATAACCGAGATCGCCCATCCGGTGCAATTGCCTGCCTTCATAGGCAATCTTGGCCTGCTTGTTGGCGCCTTCGCGGCGATAGTAGCTCTGGTTGACCACAGCGCCGTCAACGACGATTTCGCCTATCTCCCCCGTCGCCAACTCGAGAGTCGGCGACCAGCTGTCGATGGCCTCTTCACTGATCCCTATGATACTGACCCTTATTCCAGATACCGGCTTACCGACACAGATGCCGCCGCCCTTGTCGGTGATGGCGGCGGTAGCGCCAAGCGCCTTGCTGCCAATCATGGAAACAGGCAGGGATTCGGTGGCGCCATAGGAGTTGAGCACTTCGACATCCTCGGCCAACATGGCGGAGAAACGCGCTATCGCCTTGGGGTCGGCCGGTGCGCCGGCGGATATCACCCGCTTCAGGCTGTGCAGCCGGCGCCCGTGTCCGCCGCGTCCCAAACGGTCGAGCAAGGCGGGGTTCACGAACATATTGCTGCAGGCATAGTGCTCTATGGCGGCAAACAGGTTTTCCGGTCTGGCGGTTATCGGTTTGCTGGCATCCATTTCAGGCACTATCGATGCCATCCCCAGCGCCGGTCCAAAGAGAGCAAACAGTGGGAAGGTCGACAGATCCCGCTCGCCGGGACGAATGCCATAGTCATTTCGCAGCGCAGTTATCTGCGCCTCAAACATGCCGTGGCTGTAGACCACGCCTTTGGGAGTACCGGTGCTGCCACTGGTAAACAAGATGGCCGCCATCTGCTGCGCGCCGAGCTGCGCCATGGGAAATGTGACTGACTCGGGTGCCCTGGCCAACAAACGGCTGACACTGCTGCCTCCCCAAGGAGGGTTACGGCCAAGAAAGCCTTCACCTGCCGTCAGCAACAAGCGGATACTGGGTTTGCCCCAACCGAACAGCAATCTGGCCACATGAGCCTTGGGGATCCCAATAAAGGCATCGGGCTCGGCTTCGGCCAGACACTGCTTGAGCTTGGCGATCCCCATGCCGGGATCTACCATCACAGGGATGATCCCCGCCTTGAACAGGGCAAAGGTAAGCACAAAAAACTCTATCCCCGGAGTCACCATAAGCACGGCTTTCATCCCGGGCTTGAAGCCATAGTCGAGCAAAGCGCTGGCAAGCCGGTCGCTGTCGCTGTCCAGGGTCTTGAAATCAAGCTCCTGATAACTGAACTTACCACCGCAGCGACGCTGCACGGCAACCGCCAGGTCCTCGCTCTGGTTAATGGCCGCCTGCTTCAGGTGGCGACACAAGTTGTGCCCCTTGGCGGAGTTTGCCTCTGGGGCCGGTTCATTTGCGGCCACTTGCGAGTCTTCGGCGGGTGGGAACATCTCAGTCAGCGCTCCCGGCTGAGGTTGTTTCCGCCGATGCCTTTTCTTTAGGGTTAGATGTTTGTTCGTCGGCGCTTTTAGCCACTGCCGTTTCATCAATAAAGCGGCGAATATGGGCTATCACCTCATCACTGGCGTCTTCAAGAATATAATGGCCGCAGTCGGCAAAGGCGTGCAGCTCGGCTTTGGGCAGGCGCTGCTGCCAACCTTCAAGGAAGTGCCGGTCAAAGACAAAGTCCTTGAGACCCCAAAGAATAATGGTCGGCACCTGGGTAAACTGCTGTAAACTGGCATCAATCGACTGCACCAAGTCCCAGTTTCTGTCGCCGGGCTTGAGCGGAATATCCTGTACAAACCTCAAAGTCGAGATTCGATTTTGCCAGGAGTTGAATGGTGCCACATAGGCGCGGCGCACATCCGCAGCCATGGGCGCACGTTTGACTCCCACATAGGAAGCCGCGGACGAGAAGGCATTGAAGCCCCGCACCAGCAGGGTGCCAAGCGCGGTATCGCGGCAGATTTTCAGCGCCAGCGGCAAGGGCTTGCTCTCTGGCAAACCGAAGGCGGCGGTATTGAGCAGCACCAGGCGTTTAATCCTCTCAGGATAGCGGGCGGCATAGCCCATGCCTATCATGCCGCCCCAGTCATGCAGCACCAGTGTGATATTGCTGCGAATATCCAGACTGTCCAGCAGTGCTTCCAGATCGTCGATACGCTGCGCCAGCGTGTAGTCATAGGCATCATCGCCCGGTTTGTCGGACAAGCCGCAGCCGATATGATCCGGCACCACACATTCATATTGGTCGCTTAACGCCTGCACCAGGTTACGGTAGTAAAAAGACCAGCTGGGGTTACCGTGCACCATCACCACGGCATCGGGGCGTTGGCCGTTAATCCCGGCGGGTTTTTCATGCACATAATGCAGTTTGTGGCCGCCGAGCGTGATGAAATGACGCTTGAACGGGAAGAGTGTATCTAGGGTGGCCATTGGCTATCCTGTTGTTAATTTTGGTTATTTAGGCACTATTCTAATGGGCCCTGTCGAATGGGCATTGTCTAAAACCTGTATCAAGGGCTTACCAGCGCAGCCCCAGCATCATGCAGTTGAGTCCCGAGCCTATGCCAAGAAAGCTCACCCGGTCGCCTGCCTGCAAAAAGCCTTCACCGTGGGCCAGCGCCGCCGACACAGGCAAAGAGACAGTGCCCATATTGCCAAGGCGGGCAAAGGTGGGAAACTCTTTGTGCTCGGCAATGCCCAGGGCGCCCAGTACTTGCTTTCGGTTGGCAGCCCCCACCTGATGACAGATAACCTTATCCACCTGTCCGGCAAGCCACTGGCGCTGCTGCAAAAACTGCTCCCAGGTCTGGCGCGCCAGCTCCACCCCCTCCTTCAAAAGGGCAACGGCATCTGTGCGCATCACCTCGCGGTAGAGGCGGTTACCGACCTCGACAAAACCCCACTGACACATCTGATGATGCTCCGGCGCCGCCAACTGACTGGCACCGAGCAACTGATGCTTGCGGGAGGTGGTAAGCGGCAAGCTGCCATCCGTGAGGATAACGGCCACGGCACCTGAGCCGCCGGTCAGAGTGGCCAGAGACGCCGCAAAGTTTGCCATGCTGGGTTCGGCCAGCATCTGCTCTATGGACGCCTCGACTATCTCCCGGGATGATTCACAGGACACCACCATACCGGCGCGGATCTGCCCCAGCTCAATACGGTTGGCCACATCCAGAATACCGGACAGGACTCCCAGGCAGGCGTTGCTGATATCAAAAACGGCGCAGTCGCGCCCGATACCTATGGCAGAAGCCACAGCGCAGGCCGTGGCCGGCTCATGCTGGTCACGGCAAACGCCGGTGTAAACCAAGGCGCCCAGTTGTTTGGGCTCCAGCCCAGTCTCGGCCAGCGCCTTTTGGGCGGCGCACACTGCACCTTGGGAAACCTTGAAGCCCTTGGGCCACCAACGACGCTCCTCAATGCCCGTCAGGGCAGCGAGTTGCCCAATGGGGATACGAAACTTTTGATAAAGCGGCGCAAGCCGGGATTCCAACTCGCGGCTGGACACCATTTCCGGCGCCAACTCATAAGCCAGACTATTGATATACACACGGGAATAATTCATGAAAAGCCAATCGCTCTCTCGGGCGCTCTGTGCCCTTGTTATCTTTTGGGGTCGTGATAATTAAGTCTTATGCCCCAGGCTGGCGTCATTTGACCAAGAAACGCCGGGGTATTCAATAAAAAACGCATTAAGCCGGTACTTGGCGCCGACTAATTCCCCGCTTGAGAGACATCTCTGTCCAAGCGGGCGTTGTTGTTTCATTTATCGGCTACCAGGCAACCAGGCATGGATTAAGGCATTGCGCGGCGTGGTGGCCTGCTCACAAAAGGCGCCTAGCTGCACCCGGTAACCGGCCTCCAACAGGAAACAGACCCTATCGAGCAGCAGATACCGTTCAATAACCGGCCGAAACAGATGTGCCGCCAAGTCAATACGGGCGGTTAATCTGCGCCTTTGCTCCCCCAAGCGCTGATAGGCGGCAAAATCCACCGCCTCAGGCAATAGCATTCCCTTTTGCGCCGCGGCCCAAAGACAGAAGTCCTCGAAGCTGCCGGACAGCTGACTCTGCCGCACAGCAGGCAGTGGCAGATAAGTGTCCTGAGCACGCAGCTCACGCTGCAGACTATCGAATCCGAGCCGCCAACTGACCTCTTTGATCCTGTCGGCGCGCGCCTTTTGATTGGCAATAACACTGTGATTAAGCGGCAGTTGCAGCGCCGTCTTATCCAGTCGCAGCGCCTGCTCTTGGGCACTTTGACTCAAGGGAGTGATATCGCCGGAGGGCAAGAGGTGATAACAACAAGGGGAAACCGAGACCACAGCGGTACCACTTGCAACCGCGCGGCGCAGCAGCGTCAGGTGCAGCTCGCCGCAGGCATGCAGCGCAATGGCATGCTGCTTGGGCTTGAGATAACAAGGCTCGGCGGCAAAGGCATCGGCACAGACAAATTGCTGCGGCAAGTTACGTTTTTTTGCCGCTAGCTCGCCGGCTTCGCACAAAGATGCTTGCCACTCCAGGCTCAATACCGCCTTGCCGCTCAAGGCGCTGAGCAGGCGCCCGAGATGCCCTTTTCCGGCGCACCACTCCAATAAAGGAAAGGGGTTGTTATGGGTGGCGATGGTATTGGCAAAGCGGCTTATCTGCTGCCATTTTCGGCCCTTTATACCGGCACTGAGCCGGGCCTCGGTTGACGCGCAGAGCTTAGGTTGGCCATTATCCTGCTCAGGTGCCGGATAATCAAAGAGGTGCCAGGCAAAGTGTCTCTTGTCCCACAGGGCCAATTCCTGCTCGCTCAAGTCTGCAACCAAGGCCGGCCAGAGGGTTGCCAACAACAATGACTGACTGGCATCCACAGTCTCGAGCGCATCGTCATCAATAGCCCAGAGCGCTGCGGCCAGCTTGGCAAAGCGCTGCTGCCAGGGAAGCTTGTGGTGCTCGAAACTCCTGACACTCCATAGCGCGCGGCTTGAGAGCAACAATTGACTGAGCTGTCGAAGCTCTGCTTTCACCTCGGGCAAGCTGCAATCAACTGCCGTCAGCCGGGTGTCAACCCTGCCAGCCACTGGCTCGGCTTGCCGGGGGGAATTCTGTTGGCAGTCACACATTTTACTGGCCCGATTAACTTAAAGGGGTCGCATTATAGCCCCTGGTTGCCTTTGAGGAAAATAGCGCCACCCAAGCAGGAAACAGGGGCAAAGCCTGCGAAAAAGCTGGGGTTGAGTCTCCCGCTTGCTGATAGCTTTACAGCCAAGGGGAAAAGCCAGCAGTAAGGACTAATTCACATAACAATTTGATTAAAAGTGGATTATTGTTTCAATAAACCATGTCTAAAGCCCGAATTATCATCTTTCCTGGCGGCCTGGCAACGAAAGCTGCCGCCGCTATTTTCAGGTATAAATCCGCTCAAAGCTGTTACCTTTGCACCTGCCGCAATAGACTGGTGCACTCAAGCTGACAAAACAATCGAACGAACTCAATCTAACGAACTCAATCTAACGAAATGGTCGAGTGAAATTGGTCGAGCGAAATCAATCGCGCCAATTCATGGCGCTACACTCCGCCGCTGAACAGAATATTGATAAGAAGGGTGTTGAATGATCCAATCTCCCTGTGTGGCGCGCTGCGGCCTCAATGAAGACGACTTTTGTATGGGCTGCCTGCGCCATATAGATGAAATCGTCAATTGGAGCCGTTGCCCGGATGAAGAGAAACGCGCCATTATTGCCAAACTCCCAGAGCGAAAATGCGCCTTTTCGGGCATGGAAAACAGCGGCATTATCAGCAGAACCAAATACCTCGAGGCAGAGGCCAGGCTTGGGCGCAGCGACAAGAGTAAAGCAAGTAAAAAAGAGTGAAACAGCTTTAAGCGTTCAAGGCAACTAAGCCTTCATAAAGAAAAAGACCGCAATCGCGGTCTTTTTGGAATTTATGGATCACTCAGTCATTACTGCTCTGAGCTGACATTCCCAAGGGAACTGGCGGCACCGCCATTACCGTTGTGGGAATGGTGAGTTTCTGTGAGGCGACGCATCAGCGGCAATACTGCCAGCGCGATAAAGGTACAAACCAGCGCCGCTATCCCCAACTTGTTGAACAAGCTGGTGTAGATGGGCAGAGTCTCAAGCGGATCGGTTATGTTCTTCGGCACACTGGCGAAGTTGGCCACCACACCACCCAGATACTGAGAGATGCCCGAGGCGACAAAGTAAGCCCCCATCATAAAGCCCCCCATGCGCTCAGGTACGTAACGGGCAATCATAGCCAAGCCCAAACCACTGACCAGCAGCTCACCGAGTGAGTATGCGCCGTAACCCCAGATCATCACCCAGGAAGAGGTCTTGCCATCGACGGCGAACATACCGGCAAAGCTGTAGATGAAGAAACCCAGCGCCACTACGGCAAAGCCCAGTGCGAACTTGGCGGCGATGGAAATATCCTTGTTGTTACGTCCGGCAGAGGCATAAACCCAGGCCAGTACAGGACTGAGCAACATGATCCAGATAGGGTTCAAGGCCTGGAACTGCGCCGGTGACCAGGTCCACAGATCGATACCAAAGGCCTGGAAGTTCCAGTCGACGTTACGCAGGGCAAACAGCGCCAGCGAGGTAGACATCTGTTGGTAAAACACAAAGAAGAATACGGTTTGTACCGTCAGAACCAAGGCGGCTATCAAACCGGCCCGTTCACTGGTTTCACTGTTTTTAATCAAGTAGATAAAGATACCGAGTACGGCGGCACCAGCGGTGTAAACAAAAGCGCGGGCCACATCTTCATATTCGAGGATAAAGGCTGAAGCCACTACAGACAGAGCCGCCAGGCCGAGTACCGCAAACAGCTTATTCATTTCCACCGGACGGGTATCCGGCTCCGAGCCATAGTTGGCCAGAGTCTTACGCATCATGGCGTAGTTACCCAGGCCTACCAGTAGGCCCACGCAGCAAACGGCAAAAGCCGCATGCCAGCCAAACTCGTTGCCATAGTTGGCGTTGACGTAATCTTTAATCCAGGGAGTCAACAACATGGAGAAGGTGGAACCCACGTTTACCGCCATGTAGTAAATGGTAAAGGCGCTGTCTATCTTGGAGTCGTCCCCTTCATAGATTTTGCGCACCAGGTTACCGGCATTGGGTTTGAACAAACCGTTACCGACAACGATTACCCCAAGGGCCGAAAACAGGAACCAGGTGTTTTCGGTCGGCACTGTCATCAAGGCATAACCCAATGACAGAATACCGGCACCGAGCAACATGGTGCGCTTGGTACCGAGAATTTTATCCCCGACCCAGCCACCAATCGCCGGCGACACATAAATCAATGCGGCACAGGCACTCCATACCAGGTTGGCGCGACTGTCCTCAAACCCTAGACGCTGTACCATGAAGTACACGATAAGCGCCTGCATACCGTAGTAACCGAAACGTTCCCATAGCTCGATAAGTGACACAGTCATAAAAGAATGCGTCTTGCTTACCTTAGGAGACCCTAATGTCATTTTGCTTGCTTCCATCTTGATTTGAAATAATTGTCAGACGAGTATAAGACTGCTGGCCGCACAATCCAACGCAAACTCTGGGGCAAAACACACTTTGTCGCAATTCTCCTACTCAGCTCAAATTCCATTGGCGAATTTTTCAACAAAACACTTACCTTCAGTGGGGAAAACAGAGCAAACCCAGCTGCCACAGGGGTTTCCACTAATTAATGAGAATTTTTATCAGTTCCAAAATCACCACCAAGGCGACTTGAAAACAGCATTTATCAGCGTCTATGACATAAAAAAACCGTCCTTGAATGGACGGTTTTTGCATTGAATGGCTTAAGCCTTATCAGGCCTTTCCAAAAGAAGCGGTCAATCTTTGGCCGCCATTCTAGCCTTGAGATCGGCAAAAGGATTAAAGGTGGCCGGCGCCTGTTTGGCTTCACTGGTGTCGCCGTACTGCACCAGTTCTTCAAACCTGGAGTGCTCGTTGTCATGGCAGTAGAGACACAACAGCTCCCAGTTGGAACCATCTGAAGGGTTGTTGTCGTGATTGTGATCTCTGTGATGCACAGTCAACTCACGCAAGTTCTTGTGGGTAAACTCCCTGGCACAGCGGCCACAGACCCAGGGATAAAGCTTGAGCGCCTGCTCCCGATAGCCTTTTTCACGACTTGCCTGATACTCACGGGCCTGCGCCAGCACCCGATCCAATTTACTCTGTTCTGCCATCTTTCTTTTCCGGTGAACGGGCCCTTAAGGGCCCTCTACATATTCTGCGCTGGACAGATGCAGATAATGCAGGTGCTTCTCATACTGAGTCACCACATCTGCCTGGATCTGCTCTTCCGTATAACCCATCACATCATAATACTGTCCGCCGTGTTCGAGGAAGACTTCAACCCGGAAGTAGTTATTTTGTGACTCATCCTCAGCTCCTGCCTGAGTCTGATGGGTCACAGGCAGCGTAAAGGCGCGGATCCGCAAGCCATAGACAAAGGTCTGCACCTCTTCATTTTCGATGACCAACCTCACCCTGTCTTCATCGTACTGGAGATCGGCATTGATACCGCGGGACAAGAAGCCCTGAGAGACCTTGGACAGCGCCGGTGTCGCCACGTTGTCGACAAAGCGCCGCGCCTGCTCGTAGGAGGGATGCGACACCAACACATCTATCCTGTCTTCCCAGGACACGCTGGTTCTGGCGTACTGTACACTGGTGGTATGCAACTGCACGCTGTTGATCTTGAGCCAGTCATCCTGCAACGCCTTGAACAGGCCAAAGCAAATAAGCAGCATCACCAACAAGAACGGCATGGCACTGGCAATCGCTGCCGTTTGCAACGCCTGCAAGCCACCTGCGAGCAGCAGCACGGAGGCAACCACACCTTGCATCAGGGCCCAGAAGATCCGCTGCCATACAGGCGCATCGGCATCGCCGCCTGAGGTCAGGTTATCGATCACCAAAGAGCCTGAGTCCGACGAGGTCACAAAGAAGGTCACCACCAGACACACAGCGATGACTGACAGCAAACTGGAAAGCGGCAAGTGCTCGAAGAAGGTAAACAGGGCGACTGACACATCGGTAGAAACCGCGGTAGCCAGATATTCGGCGCCATGGTTCATGATGGCATCTATCGCCGAGTTACCGAAAACCGTCATCCACAGGAAGGTGAAACCACTGGGAACAAACAAAATCCCCACTAGGAACTCACGAATGGTGCGGCCGCGGGAGACCCGGGCGATAAAGGTACCGACAAAAGGTGACCAGGAGATCCACCAGCCCCAGTAGAGCAGAGTCCAGCCACCGAGCCAGTCATTCTTCTGCTCGTAGGCATAGAGGTTAAAGGTCTTGCTCACTAGCTCACTCAAATAGCTGCCGGTGTTTTGCACGAAAGACTGCAGCAGAGCAACCGTTGGACCAAACAGCAGTACTATCATCATCAGCACAAAAGCCAGCCCGAGGTTAAGCTCACTTAAACGCTTCACCCCTTTATCCAGGCCGGAAAACACAGAGCCGGTGGCGATAAGAGTGATACCTATGATCAGTGCCACCTGCACAGTGCTGCTGATAGGGAAAGAATCACCCAACAGATAGTTGAGTCCCGAGTTAACCTGCAATACCCCGAAGCCCAATGAGGTAGCCACACCAAACATGGTGCCAAGCACGGCAAAGGTGTCGACGCAGTGGCCTATGGGGCCATAAATACGTTCACCAATCAGAGGATAAAGGGCACTTCTTGGCAGCAGCGGCAGCTTATGCCGATAGCTGAAATAGGCCAGACTCAAGGCCACCACCGCATAGATGGCCCAAGCGTGAATCCCCCAGTGGAAGAAGGTGATCTTCATCGCTTCTTTGGCGGCTTCAACTGTCTGGGGATCCGCGTCCGGCGGTGCCAGATAGTGCATCACAGGTTCACCAACCCCAAAGAACATCAAGCCTATGCCCATACCGGCAGAGAACAGCATGGCAATCCAGCTCTTGTAGCTGTAATCCGGCTCGGCATGATCCGGCCCAAGCTTGATATCACCGAAGCGACTCACCATCACAAAGATGATGAATACCAGAAAAATGGCCACGCCCATGATGTAGAGCCAGCCGGCCTTCAACTCCAGCCAGGATTGAGCTGACTTAAATAGCTCCTGTGCTTCATTCGGCCAGACGGCACACACCAACACCATGAAGGCGATACAGATCACTGACGAAAAAAACACCGGAGGATTAATACTCGACTTAATCAAATTTTGCGCTCCTTTTTACGGATAAAACTGCGCTGCCTGCGATCAAGTTCCTAAGTTACCGCTGAACTCGGCCGGGGACAACGCTTATCCAAAGCCACACCAAAAGCTTATAGGGTGTTTATGTGCAGTGTGTGACACCCTTCCGCGGACAAGCTCTCGGCTTGATAAAAATGGAAGAGATAGGACCCACCGGGATCAAAGTGTTGGCGGGACAGACAAGATTACCGTGGCATATTGAATGGCAATCGACTCGGACACAAACTGCTACTTTTGGCAACAATCGGCGCTGATTATACACAAAAACGGACAAAATGGGGAGTCTCTGGCGACTCCCGCTCACAGAATCAGCCTTTTCCTACTCGCCGCTCTTGGGGGTTTGTGAAATACCCGCGGTCAGATTAAAGCGCATCGCCTCCTCGAATGACCAATCCACCATGATCAAATCCTCTCGTTTGACCAGACTGGTGACCCCGGCCATCTGATAGGAGAGTTGAAACAGCACAGGCACCCAGTCCCCTTCGGGCAAGGCATCGAGCAGCGGCTGAGGCGGCTTGTCCGTCATAATAAAGCCGACCACAAAACCGCCGTTTGCCTGGCGCACCAACACTGTTTGCTGCGACTTGGGCTTACTGCCATCTCGGTTCATCAAAGAAGCAATATCGCGAATACTGCCATAGACAGACTTGAACAGGGGAAAGCGCATCAACTGCCGTTCAATCCAGCTCCAGAGCCAAACGATGGGGCTGACAGAAAACAGTAAACCGGCAACAAATACCAAGGCTGTGACCAATATAAAACCGGCTCCGGTAAATACAGTGTCCATGCCCACCAGAGAGAAGAGTAACTTGCCCAGGCTGTCGAGAGATTCAAACAGGGACCAGAACAGCCAGAGACTAAGCGCCATGGGCAGCAGATTAAGCAAGCCGCGGATCAGGGTTTGTTTCATTGAATTCCTCTTGATATTTAAGACGGTATAGGGCGCAGGACAGAGGCTCAAAGGAAGGTTTCTCGGCCGCCCCTTCCCCAACAGGCGCTCAACTCTGTATCCTGACAGAGACGCAAATCGATAGCAAAATGTTGTGCATTACCCCGGGAGGCCGCAGGGTCTCCCGGGTGCGACAAGGAGAATAACAGCATGCGCGTAACCCGACTGGATCACCTGGTGTTGACCGTCCGCGACATAGAGCAGAGTGTCGCCTTCTACCAAAAACTGGGCATGAAACGCCAAACCTTTGCCGATAACAGAACGGCGCTGCAATTTGGCGATCAGAAAATCAACCTGCACCAGCTTGGCCGCGAATATTACCCCAATGCCGCCAAAGCCCAAAGTGGTTCGGCGGACTTGTGCTTTATCACCTGTGGTTCACTCGAGGATGTTATGGCGCATCTCAATGCCGTGGGTATCGACATAGAAGAGGGCCCCATCGCCCGTACCGGCGCCACAGGCCCGATAGACTCAGTCTATATTCGCGATCCTGACGGCAACCTGATCGAGCTGGCAGAATACCGCGTTGACTAGGCTGGGCTTTGACGAGACTGCTTTGACTAAGTCCTATGTTGACTAAGTGCTCTGTTGACCAAGTGCTCCGTTGACCAAAAGCTCCGCTCACCAAGAGCTCCTTTGGCCGGGCGGTGCAGCCTACCGAGCTGCACCAGCCTGCACTGGCACAAAAAAGCCGCTTGAATGCAAGCGGCTTTCTCTAAGGCTCGCGGATAAGAGCTTAAAGCTCTTTTTCCATCTCCTCGTAGGAGACATGGCGTACATCTTTGCCCTTGACGTAGTAAATCACGTACTCACAGATGTTTTTGCAGCGGTCCCCTACCCGCTCAACCGCGCGGGCAGCCCAGAGCACATCCAGCACACCTGGGATAGAGCGGGGATCTTCCATCATGTAAGTCATCAACTGGCGAATGATGCCTTCATATTCCTTGTCCAGCTTGGCATCTTCCTTGTGCAGCTCCAGCGCCGAGTCGGCGTCCATCCGTGCCAATGCATCCAGGGTCGAGTGCAACATACGGGTGGCATGGCGCCCCATGGACTCGATACTGACCAGCAGCGGCTGCTGATTATTGCTGCGCTTCTCCTGTGCCGCCTTGGCGATACGCACACAGGCATCGCCGATGCGCTCAAGATCGGCAATCGTCTTGGAGATGGCTATCACCAGACGCAAGTCACTGGCCGCCGGCTGACGCTTGGCAATGATACGGGTACACTCTTCATCTATCATCACCTCCATGCCGTTGACCTTGTGATCGCCCTCGATCACCTGTTGCGCCAACTCGGCATCCAGGCTGCCCAGGGCATCCAGCGCCTGTTCCAACTGCCGCTCCACCATGCCACCCATGGCCAGCACCCGGTTGCGGATATCTTCCAACTCGGCATTGAACTGGCCTGAGATATGTTTATTCAGGTTCTTGTTTTCCATTTGCTTCCCCTTGCTCGGACGCAGCGTTTATCAACCGTAGCGGCCGGTAATATAATCTTCGGTCTTACTCTGTTTTGGCGTAGTAAAGATAGTGTTGGTATCCGAGTACTCAATCAGCTCGCCCATATACATAAAGGCAGTCTGATCCGACACCCTGGCCGCCTGCTGCATGTTGTGGGTCACTATCACCACTGTGTACTTGGACTTGAGCTCGGTGATCAACTCTTCGATAGTCAGGGTCGAGATAGGATCCAACGCCGAAGTCGGCTCATCGAGCAGCAAGACTTCCGGCTCGATGGCTATCGCCCGGGCAATCACCAGACGCTGCTGCTGACCACCGGATAGCCCGAAGGCGTTGTCATGCAGCCTGTCTTTCACCTCGTCCCAGATGGCGGCGCCGCGCAGTGAACGCTCACAGGCTTCATCCAGCTCACGGCGGTTACTCACGCCCTGCAGGCGCAGGCCATAGACGACATTTTCATAAATGGACTTGGGGAAAGGATTGGGGCGCTGGAACACCATGCCCACATTGCGTCTCAGCGCCGCGACATCCACTTTCTTGTCGTAGATGTTTTGACCATGGAGCAAGATCTCCCCGTCGATATGGCAGTTATCCACCAGATCGTTCATCCGGTTGATACAGCGCAGCAAGGTGGACTTACCGCAACCACTGGGGCCGATGAAGGCGGTGACCTTCTTCTTGGGGATCTTCATGGAAACATCAAACAGCGCCTGCTTGTCACCATAGCGCAAATCCAGGTTACGGATCTCCAGCGCCGTCTCTTCGGCAGGCAGGTTCGCCAGATCCAGCGTCTCAGTATTCATTACCGATGAGTCTATCGAAATCATATTCTGTCCTATCACTTCAGGATAATCGTCAATTAGTGTTCAAGCGAGCGGTACTTTTCACGCAGATGGTTGCGCACGCTGATAGCCGTCAGGTTGAGTGCCACGATCACAGATACCAGCAGGAACGAGGTGGCATAGACCAAAGGTCTGGCAGCTTCTACGTTGGGGCTCTGGAAACCAACATCATAAATATGGAACCCGAGGTGCATAAACTTACGCTCAAGATGCACGAAGGGGAAATTCATATCCACAGGCAAGGTAGGCGCCAACTTGACCACACCCACCAGCATCAGTGGTGCCACTTCGCCGGCGGCGCGGGCAACAGCCAGAATAAGCCCTGTCATAATCGCCGGGCTGGCCATGGGGATAATAATCCGCCACAAGGTTTCGGCCTTGGTGGCCCCCAGTGCCAGGCTGCCCTGACGCACTGAGCTTGGAATACGTGACAAGCCTTCCTCGGTGGAAACTATCACCACAGGCAGGGTCAGAATCGCCAATGTCAGTGCCGACCAGATAACCCCGGGAGAGCCAAAGGTGGGCGACGGCAACGCCTCTGGATAGAACAGCTGATCCAGCGAGCCCCCCAACATATAGACGAAGAAGCCCAGACCAAACACCCCGTAAACTATCGAAGGCACACCGGCGAGGTTGATCACCGCGATACGTATCATCTTGGTGATCGGCCCTTTCTTGGCGTATTCGTGCAGATAGATGGCGGCCACCACACCGAATGGTGTCACTATCACAGCCATCAGCAACACCATGAATACTGTGCCGAAAATCGCCGGGAACACCCCGCCCTCTGTGTTGGCTTCGCGGGGATCGTCACTGATAAAGCGTCCCAGACCAACAAACCAGTGGCCAACCTTGTCGATAAAGCCCATGCGGTTGACATAGCTGACATCCAGCACCGAATCCAGGCTGAGGGTCACTTCTTCGCCGCGCATGTCGCGTACTATCACAGAGTCACGCCCGGCTTGCTCACGCAGAGAGAACAGCTGCTTTTCCAACCCTTGATAATGCTGATCCAGTTGCTGACGCTTGGACTCAAGCTCGGCTTTACGCTCAGGCGTCAGGGCATCGTCAAGCTCATAGCCACGTTCTTTGAGGCGCAGACGTTCCAGCTCATAGTTAACCGCGCCTATGTCCTGCTTCTGCAGTGCCATCGCCTGATCGGCCAGGTCCACTGCGCGCTCGATATGCTCCTCGAGTGAGTTCTGCACATCGCCGCCGAGCTCCAGCCGCTGGCCCTTCTCAATCACGGCCACAGGGTAGCCGTAGAAGTTACCGTTCTTGGTACGCTCTATCATGGCCAAGCCTTCCGGGGTGGAGCGCGACACAATATCTGTCTCCAAAATCCAGCGGAAATCCAGGCCGACAAACTCACGGTTACCCGTCTTGACCAGATAGCGGGTCACAAACTCACCCGGCTCTGAGTTGAAGTGATAACCGGCGGATTTCAACCGCTCGGTCGGCACTTCTTCTCTGTCGTACAGCTCTCCTATCAGGGTGTAGCGCTGGCCTTTGTCATCCTGCATCTCCCACTGATAGATATCCGCGGGCCAGAAATAGCTCAGGCCACGCCAGGCGATGAGTAACAATAGCCCCAACACCGCAATCAAACTCAGGCTAACGGCGCCCCCTGTCATCCAGATCCAGGGAGAGCCTGATTTAAACCACTTACCCATTGCACAAACCCCTTAAGGTGATTGGCGAAACATCTAGTGTTCTATTCATAATTTATCTCCCGTTACAGTGAGCTGTAGCGGTCGCGCAGACGCTGACGCACCACTTCGGCCACAGTGTTGAACAGGAAGGTAAAGATAAAGAGCACAAAGGCTGCGAGGAACAATACCCGGTAATGAGAGCTGCCGATGGCCGACTCCGGCATTTCCACCGCGATATTGGCCGCCAGGGTCCGCATCCCTTCAAACACGCTCCACTCCATGATGGCGGTGTTCCCCGTGGCCATGAGTACTATCATGGTTTCACCCACGGCGCGGCCAAGGCCCATCATGACTGCCGAGAAGATCCCCGGGCTTGCGGTCAGCAGCACTACCCGGGTCAGGGTCTGCCAGGGGGTCGCTCCCAAGGCCAGGCTGCCGTTCGACAGGTGACGCGGCACAGAGAAGATGGCGTCTTCGGCAATGGAGAAGATGGTTGGAATGACGGCAAAGCCCATGGCAATTCCCACCACCAGCGCGTTACGCTGATCGAAGGTGATCCCCAGCTCATTGGTGATGAACTGGCGGGTGTCGCCGTGGAAGAAGGCCACTTCGATTGCCGGGCTGATGGCAAAGGAGAACCAACCGACAAAACAGATAACCGGGATCAGCATCAGTTCCTGATAGGTTTCCGGCAGTATCGCCTTGATGCGCCCCGGCAGCTTGGACCAGGCATAGGCACTGGTCACTATGCTTATCGGCAACAGCAACAGCAAGGCCAGAATGCCGGGCAGATGCTCTTCAATCAGCGGTGCCAGCCAGAGACCGGCCAGGAAACCGAGGATCACTGTCGGCAGGGCTTCCATGATTTCAATGGTGGGCTTGACTATGCTGCGCACCTTGGGCGACATGAAATAGGCGGTATAGATGGCGCCGGCAATCGCCAGAGGAACGGCAAACAGCATGGCATAGAATGCCGCCTTGAGCGTACCGAATGCCAGCGGCATCAGGCTGAGCTTGGCCTCGAAATCATCTGAGCCGGAAGTGGACTGCCAGACAAACTGCGGCTCAGGGTAACCTTCGTACCATACCTTGTTCCACAGAGCGCTCCAGGAAACTTCCGGGTGATCGTTGTCAACCGCGTACAAGTGCAGCTTGCTGCCATCTTCAATGATCAAGGCATTGGAGCGGGGGCTGAAGCCCATAACACCCGGCGCCTTGAGATCGAACTTCTTGTCGAACAGCTCGCGCTCACTCGTGGTGTAAAGCAAAGACAGTTCACCCTCGGGGCTCACAGTGGCAAAGCTCTTGCGGTAGAACTCAGAGGCTATGGTGTCCACCTTACCCAAACCGCTAAACTCGCGGATCTCTTGATAGACACGGCCGCGGTCGCTGGCCACCTGAAAATACTGGGCCACCACACCGTTATCGTAGCCGACCAGTAGTGAACTGGCGCCCGCCAGCAGGCTCAAACTGGTGACCTTGGCCTTGGCTTTCTCGACATCTATCACCTGTTGCAGCGAGATTTCATCCACATACTGAATGTTGTAGACAAAAATCTTGTTGCCGGACTGCAGCAGCAGTTGGCGCTGATCCGGGGTCATGAGTTGATGTTCAGTACGGGAAGGCGCATCCGGCAGTGGCATGGTTTGTGTGTTCCACTCCACTTCCTCGGTCATCATGTTCTCTTCGCCGACCATCTTGGTCAGTTGCCAGCGATTCTGGCTGTCCTGGTAGGCAAAGCTCATGCTCTCCGAGCTATAGCCGAAGGCGAGATTTTTGAGTGGCGAGCCATCCTCGGCAACCGTCAGTGCCGACTCCCCCAGTGGATACTTGACCTTGGGGGTGATCAGACGCTGGTTATTGGGATAGCTGACACCAAACTCGACCCCGGCCAACAAGAGTTGACCGTTATCCAGTCCGAGGGCAAACAACTGCTGGCTTGGGGCACTGACGGCGCTGCTGACCACTTTGCTCGAATCTGGCACAGGCAGTTTCACCTGTTGGTGCTGCTGATCGCCTTTGACCCTGAAGAAATCCACCACGCCTTGGTCACCGACCCGATAGAGCAGTTCATTTTGCTCGTCACTGCCCACCATCAGCGTCTTGTCTGAACTGGCCGGCAGACTCACTTCGGTGACGGGTTCAACACTGGCGCCGTCAAACACCGGCTTAATCACGTAAAGCAGATAGAAAAAGATCAACAAAAGGGCGACGAACACCATGGTTCCGCCCACTGTTACCCCTATCTGCGCGGCCTTATCCTTGAAGGCTCTGCGGCCGGAGCCCTTGCTCACCAACAGATCTTTCGACGCAGAAGCAGGCTGAATGACCTGACTTTCCATTAAGAACCTCTATTATTAATAGCTGTTAGGCTTTTTTACCGAATTAACCGTACGTTATTGCGTTTCGGCCAACCCAGGTAAGACCATCCCTTATCGAGTGGCTGGGATTATATGACGCAAAAATGACAATAGTGTTACATAGCTTTTTTTAACATTATTCAGGAGTCTGTCTACCATGCTTCGTTACCTTATCACACTGCAAGTCCCTGACAGAAAAGGATTGGTTGAGCAGATTGCCCATGCGGTCAGCCGCCACGGCGGCAACTGGCTCGACTCGGAATTACGTCATATAGACGGGATTTTTGCCGCTATTTTGCTGCTTGAGGTTCCCAGCGAACACTGGGATGACCTGCTCGATGCCCTGGAGTGCATCGATGGTATGGCGCTCACCAGCGCCAGGGCCGGCCAGCAGCAGAAATATATCAAACGCCTGAGTTTCAACCTGGTGGCCTACGACAGGCCCGGGCTGGTGCTGGACATTTCCAACAGGATCAATGCCCTGGGCATCAATATCGAGCAATTCAGCAGCAAGTTTGAAACCGCTGGCCATACCGGCATCGCCCTGTTTCGGGCCACCATCAGCCTGGGATTGACCGACCCTATGCAGGAGGAACGCCTGACCGAATCCCTCTACAGCATAGGTGATGATCTGGTACTGGATAAGCTGAATCTGACCTGAGCCCGATACAGCAGCTGCCCGACCTGTGACTCTTGAACGCCTGCAAAAGCAGCAACCGATGTGCAATCGATAATTCCTGTTAGGAAAACTGATACACTGGCGAAAATCACAAGAACAGAGTTTTGTCGTTATGCTTGGAACACTGAATAAGATGGCCGTCGCCCTGGACGAGAACCATCTGGCACAATACACCCTCAGAGTGGCTGATCAGCGCCTGGCGTTGAACCCTTTGATCGGCAAGAGTTTAACCCTGAGTCACACGGGTAACATCTTCTGCTGCAACTGCGGCAAGAAGACCAAGAAGAGTTACTCCCAGGGCCACTGTTATGTCTGTATGCAGAAACTCGCCAGCTGCGATCTCTGCGTGATGAAACCGGAAACCTGCCACTATGATCAGGGAACCTGCCGCGAACCCGAATGGGGCGACACGCATTGCATGGTGCCCCACTATGTTTACCTGTCCAATACCTCGGGAATAAAGGTCGGCATTACCCGCCACACCCAGTTGCCCACCCGCTGGCTGGATCAGGGAGCCACCCAGGGGCTGCCGATATTCAAGGTCAGCAGCAGGCAGCTTTCCGGCCTTATCGAAGTCGAACTGGCCAAACTGATTGCCGACAAGACCAACTGGCAGGCGATGCTCAAGGGCAACAACGACGAGATAGATCTCAAGGCCAAGGCCGAGACGCTATTGCCGAGTATCGAAACCCGCTTGCACGAGCTGGCAATGAGCCGCGGTGATTACAAGATAGAAAGATTGACCGAGACAGAGACGCAAATTCACTACCCGGTCAGTGAGTTTCCAAAGAAGATCAAGTCCCATAACTTTGACAAAGAAGCCGTTGTCAGCGGCACTCTGATGGGCATCAAGGGGCAGTACCTGCTCTTCGATACCGGAGTAATCAATATCCGCAAGTTCACCTCTTATGAAGTGGAAGTCAGCTACTGATTTTTTAATTCGAGCAAACCAACGGCGCCACTTGGATGGGCGCTGTATTTTATCCCTCAGTACCTTTGGTGCTTGCCAGTACCCCAGAGGCTGCCTATGATGGCCGCCAATAACGCCCTTACACAGATACAGAGCAGAATATGGCCACAGACTCCATGATGGGATCCCAGACTATCGCCGCCCAAACCCAGGCTTGGGTCAAGGAGGTGATCATGAAGTACAACATCTGCCCCTTCGCCAGGCGGGAAGTCGAGCGCGACTCGATTCGTTACACAGTTTGCGAAGAATGCCGCATGGATACGGCCTTGCAGGCGTTGCTGGACGAGTGCCAATATCTGGATGAGCACCCACAAGCGGAAACCAGCCTGTTCATTCTGCCGAGGGGCTTTGAAGGCTTTCACCTCTATCTGGATCTGTTGGCCTTTGCCGAGCAGCTGTTGTTCGAAGAAGGTTATGAAGGGGTTTACCAGTTGGCCAGCTTTCACCCCGACTATTGTTTCGAAGGGGAGGCCCAGGATGATGCCGCCAACTATACCAACAGAGCGCCCTATCCGACCCTGCACATCATACGTGAAGCCAGTATGGAACAGGCCCTGGCCGAATATGATGATCCTGAGTCGATTCCCGAGCGCAACATCGCCTTTGCCCGCCGCAAGGGCAGCGAGTTCTTCGCCAAACTGCTGCAAAACTGCCTGAGCCGAAAACCATAAAAAAAGCAGATAAGCCTTGATGTGATTCAGGCTTATCTGCCCCTTCCCGGGCCTTACCCCAGGCCTTGAAACCCTAGACTTTGAAACGCCCGAGGGTTACCTGGGTCTTATTGATTAGGTCGAAGAGCTCACTGCCATGGTGCGCCGCTTCCTCGGCGCTGCTGGCGGAGACTTCACTCAGATGATGCAACTGTTCCAGATCATGGGACAGACTTTCGGCCGAGCGTGCCTGAGATTGGGTCGCCGAGGCTATCAGGCTGTTGACGCTGGAAATGGCGTCTACCTTGGCGGCAATCAGCTGCAGTGCTTCACGGCTCTGCTGTGCCTGCTCAACCCCCTCCCGAGCCTTGTTACAACTGGCATTCATCACATCTGCGGCATCTTTACTGCCGGCTTGCAAACGTTCTATCATCGCCTTGATCTCTTCGGTCGACTGCTGGGTCTTGCTGGCCAGAGAGCGTACTTCGTCGGCCACAACGGCAAAGCCCCGCCCCTGCTCACCGGCACGGGCCGCCTCTATGGCCGCATTCAGTGCCAGCAGATTGGTCTGCTCGGCAATCGCCTGGATCACTTCGAGGATCCGCCCTATCTGCTGACTGTCATCATAAAGCCGCTGAATCACCCCCGAGGCCCGCTCCACCTCGGCGGCAAGTGAGTCTATCGACTCACGATTGCGCTCTATGATGGCCTGCACTTCCTGGGATACCGCCCTGGCATCCTTGGTGGAATCCTCTGCCTCGGCCGCGTTTTGTGCCACTTCGTGGATCACGCTGGACATATCACGTATCGAGTGGGACATCTGTTCCAGGCTGCCGCGCTGCTCTTGAGTGGCGGCATTGGCACTCTGGGATGTATGGCGGCTTTGGGTGGCTATCTCGGTCAAGGAGCTCGACTGAGCGGTAACATCGGCCAGGGCTTCCTGCACCTTGATAATGAAGTGATTGATGTTGTCACACAGGCCGCGCAACTCATCGTCGCTCGAATACTCGATACGCCGACGCAGATCCCCTTCTCCGCGAGCCAACTCCTGTGCCAGTTGGGTGATCCTGTCCACCGGGCGCATCACCAGGCGCTTCATCACCAGCAGCAGGCAGATGATGATCGCCACGGCGACAGGAATAGCAACGGCTATGCCTCCCAGCAACATAGCATTTGTCTGCCGCTGGATCTCCTGAAGACCCCAGCTCATGCCCAGTACCCCAATCAGCGCCTGATCACGACTGTTGATAATGGGATGAAGTATTTGAATATCCTTGTCGGTAACCAAGGTCTGGGGCTCGCCGGCTTTCAGTTGCGGCAGATGCTGCCCCAGCGAAGCCTGCATCTGGGCGCCGGTATTGCCTGGCTCGCCAAACTGAGCAAAAACGGCCTGCGAAGCATCAAACACCACGGCATACCCGAGGTTCCCCCGGGTCTGTTTGGCCAGATTGATAAACTCCTCCTCGACCTTGTCCGCCTTGCCGAATTTCACCGCATTGAGCAGTTGTTGCGACACAAATCCGGTGATCACCTGACTGCTGACCCGCTCCATATCGACCAGAGTGCTGGTGAGCCTATGCTGGCTTATAAAATTGGTCAGCGTAAAACCGGCCAAAACCACCACAGAGGCGATCAAGGCCATCTTGCTGCTGATCCTGTTGAAGATTCCCATACAGGCCTCCCTGACTGAGGGGAAATAACAAGCAAAAGACGCTTAAAGTAGCTCTACGTTGATCCCCAGTGTAATGGCGCCTATCACTGCACCGGACGAGGGGTCGACAACAGGCAGACTCAGCTGACTCTGATAACTCTGGGTAGACTCATCCTCTTCCACCTCGCTGATATGGATACTGTCTGGCCCCTTGGCGAAGGTTTGCTGCCATTTGGCTTCATCCCCCTGCCAATAATCTGAAGTCATGGCACTCTGTCCCACATTCAATCCCTTGTCATCCATGATGAATATTTCGGTATAAAGGCCATTGCTTTGCTGCAGTTTCTGCCGCAAAAAATCGGAAAGCGGATTGTTGAGAAGCTTATCCACCAATGGCTTGTCGGCGGCAGCAACCTGAGCACGCCATTGCTTGTCCAAGTTGAGAATTTGCTCCTTGGAAAGTTCGGCATTGGCACTGTTTTGTTGCTTGATGCTATCGACGATCAAAGGGTCGCCAAGCCAACTCTTGACCTGGGTATTGGCAAGTTCGCTGATGGCGGCTTCATAGTCGTTGGCATTGGCTGCGGCGGCAACAAACATAGAAGTCGCGCCGAGCAGCGTCACACTGAACAATGCAGCGCAAGATTTGCTGCGACAAAATTTGCTGATAGAGGTCATCTGGGTTGCTCCCTGCTGTGATAGAAATCATCCTGAGATAAGACTAGTCAACAAATCACAAGAGCGCTTGAAAGATAAAAGAATATTCTTAAGTAAGCCGCAAGGCCCAGGCTGACGCCGCCCACTCCAGCCTGGGCCAATAGGGCAGCTCTTCAGAAGGTGAATCTGTGCGACAGGCTTAGCACCAACCTGGCATCGGCATTGTCCGAGTCCAGGCTGGTATCTTCACCTGCCAGTTCAATATCTATGCCGTGATATTGGGTCTGGTAGGCGATGCGGTAGTGTTGATAGCCTCTGCTTCCCTGCCACTGCCACTTGTCTGTATCATCCGATGTGGAACGGTCAAAACTCAACCTCAGCCGGTGACCGGGCGCCAATTCAAAACTG
This sequence comes from Shewanella sp. 38A_GOM-205m, assembly GCF_000518445.1. NCBI lineage: Bacteria > Pseudomonadati > Pseudomonadota > Gammaproteobacteria > Alteromonadales > Shewanellaceae > Shewanella > Shewanella sp. 38A_GOM-205m. Next base: position 150,842 of record NZ_JADP01000009.1, read on the forward strand.
TGGGCCAGCATCACTATGCTATGGCCGGCACCGGTACCAAAGTAATCCCAGCTGTACCAGAGATTCAGCTCCGACTGACCGAATGGCGACTGATAACCCCACTTGGCATAAGCTTCCGGATAGTTGTAGTCATCGGAAAAGGATTCGCCGTGATAGCTGTAATAGGCAAGCCCGGCATCCAGGCTCAGGTGTTCATTGAACTGGTAAAAATAACCTGCATAACCGTCAAGTTCCAACCAGGTATCATCGCCACCACCGAAGTCGACATTGGAAGCGAAGCTGCCAAGATACCAGCCACTTTCACTACTGTAATCCAAGCTGGCCTGTAACGCCGGGCCTTCATCTGTCTGACTGACCCCGTTGAAACTGTAATCCGATGCCAGGGTCACGGTCGATGACCACTCGGCCTCGGCCGTGAAAGTCAGTGTCAGCAGTGCCGCCACACCGCCGCTCTTGAGATAATTTGTCATGGCGTTCAAGCGCATCTGTGTTCCTCTTTTGGTTTTATGGATTGAAGCCGACATCAGTCAGCCAACTCTATTTTATTAAAATCTATAGTGTTTTCTTTGGGAGAGCCTTGGATCCGGCCCAAGGTTTTCAATTTGGTCAGCAGCATGTAACCGGCACAGGCGAAGATAAGCCCAATGGCCAGGGCCCCAACCCATTGAATCTCCAGAAAATCAAGCTGGAACAGCAAGGTCAGCAGTACCATCACGGCGATATTGCCAAGCAGATAGTTGCGTTTGCCGAGCCTGGCAACCGTCAGCCCCAGGTTATCCGTGTAGAGACGGATCAATGAGTCCAGCGAATTGATCACAAAGGTTATGCCCACCATGACCATGGCCAAGTTATAAAAGCCGGATGTGGATATGGCCTGGGTATCGTAGAAATAGAGGACACTGAACCAAATCGCGATGGGAATGGAGGGAAACACCATCATGGCCAGCAGCAGCTGCCAGGTTTTGATCCCGCCGACAAATCGCGAGGTAAACTGGCCTATCATAATGCTCCAGGCAAACCACCAGAACAGGTAAAAGGCGTGATAGTCATTGAGCGGCAACACAAAATGCTTGATATCGACAAAGTACTCACCCAATAACGAAAAGGTGGTAATGAAGTCGCCGACAGTGCCATTCTCCCCTAAAAATGCGCCGCTCCACATCAGGGCTATCAGCGCCACAAACAGCCAGGTACTGGCCAGGCTGAGCACCTTGACGTATTTAATGCTGGTACTGGAATAAACCGCGATGGCGATGACGGCAAACACTATCAGATAGAAGGCGCCTATGACGGACTCTCCATCGCCCATCTCCGGCAGATACCAGGGCAAGTTGCTGAGCAGCAGATAAGCAGTGAAGGCACAGGTGCCGATAATCACCATGTTGTTGATGAACTTTACCGCCTTGAGTTCAAAGAACTTCACTCTGGGCTCAATGACGCAAAAATAGAAACAGGTGACAAAGTAAAAACCCCAGATGAGAAAGGCCCAAAATCCAAACTCTATCGCCAAGGGATTGGAAAAGGCGTATTCGGGGCTGCTGTTGGTATCTGTGTAAGTGCCGAATTCGGTGAGCGGGAACATGATCAAGCCTACATCCAGGCCTGAGGTGAACAAAATAGCGATAAAGGTGTTGATCCGCACCGGGGTGACACCTACGCAGGGGATGTTGCCCCACCGATACAGGATCACCCCTATCATGGCAAAGGTAAATAAGATCCCTGCTGAAAGCCAAAGCTCCATAATTTTTCCCTTTATTGTTGATTTAAATTATATTTTTCTAATTCCAGCCCCAGACTAATGGCGAATTTTGGCCAGCAAAAAGCCCTCGGCTTGGCTGCGCCGATTTCAGCATTGACAGGGGTTAAGGGGCCGACTGCAGACTGGCCCCTTGGATTTTAAGATCAGCTAGGCCGCTCGGGTGCGTGGCAGCGCTGCTGCGCTCGCCACTTGTCAGCCAGAACAACTGTGGCATCAGAGGCCGGTAAGGCTTCACGGCCGCGGATAATATCGGCGGCCTTCTCTGCCAACATTATGGTCGGTGCATTGAGGTTGCCATTGGGAATGGTGGGGAATACGGAAGAGTCCACGACTCTCAGTCCTTCAATGCCATGCACCCGGTTTTGCGGGTCCACCACGGCCATGGGATCTGTGCCCATCTTGCAGGAACAGGATGGATGATAAGCACTCTCTACCGAGCGACGAACAAAGGCATCTATCTGCTCATCGGTTTCCACCTCGGCACCAGGCTGGATCTCTTCTCCGCGATAACCATCGAATGCCGGCTGATGAATAATCTCCCGGGTCAGGCGCACACAGGCGCGAAAGCCTTCGATATCATCCTGGTGTTGCAAATAGTTGAAACGTATCTGCGGATGCCGGTGCGGATCGCTGCTCTGTACTCTGACCCATCCCCGGCTCTTGGGTTTATTGTGGCCGATATGCACCTGAAAACCATCACCATCAAAGGCTTCCCGGCCGTCATAACGCATGGCAGCGGGCAAGAAGTGATACTGGAGATCCGGTGCGGCCAGGCCCGCCTTGGAGCGGATAAAACCGCAGGATTCAAAATGGTTGGTCGCCCCGAGTCCCGTCTTGGTAAAGAACCAGCGGCTGCCGATCAGGAACTTGTTCCACCAATCCAGTTTGCGGTTGAGGGAAACTGGCTGGGTGCAACGGAACTGAAAATAGAACTCCAGATGATCCTGAAGATTCTCCCCCACCCCGGGCAAGGCATGATCCAGCTCAATACCGGCTTCTTTAAGGACTTCGGGCGCACCTATACCGGAAAGCTGCAGCAGATGGGGCGATCCCACGGGACCTGCTGAAAGGATCACTTCGCCGCCCATGCCAACCATGGCCTGCTGCAACTTGCCGCCGCATTCATAGCGCACCCCGGTTGCCACCTTGTCCTGCAGCAATACCTTGTGCACCAAGGCGCCGGTCACCACTTTTAAATTATCCCGTGTCATGGCCGGACGCAGATAGGCATTGGCCGTAGACCAGCGCACACCATTTTTCACCGTCATATGCATGGCGCCAAAGCCTTCCTGTTGAGCACCGTTGTAATCATCTGTGGCCAGGTACCCGGCTTGCACACCGGCATCAACAAAGGCCTTATACAGGGGGTTAGCCATGCGGTTGCCGTTGTTGACCCCCAAGGGCCCACTACCGCCTCGATACTTGTCACCGCCAAAGGCCCAAGTCTCGGCCTTTTTGAAATAGGGCAAGCAATCGGCGTAGCTCCAGCCCTCGGCGCCACTGGCCTGCCACTCATCAAAGTCATGGGCGTGACCGCGGACGTAGACCATGCCGTTGATGGATGAAGAACCGCCGAGCACCTTGCCCCTGGGACAATGCATGCGCCGGTTGTCCAGCCCCGGTTCAGGCTCGGTTTCAAACTGCCAGGCGTACTTTTGGGTATTCATGGGAATGGACAACGCCGTTGGCATCTGAATAAAGATGCTGCGATCGCTGCCGCCGGTTTCCAGCAACAAGACCCGTTTGTTTTTATCTTCGCTCAGGCGGTTGGCCAGCACGCACCCTGCGCTACCGGCACCGACAATGATGTAATCGAAATTCTGGTTCATAACGGCTCCTTAAAATGGACTTTCCAGGGGCTGCATGCCGACATAAACCGATTTGGTCTGGGTATAGGCCTTGAGGGTTTCACTGCCGTTCTCCCGGCCGACTCCCGAAAGCTTGTAGCCACCGACGGGCATCTCCGAGGGTGAAGCGCCATAGGCATTGATCCAGCAAATCCCGGCCTGAAGCCGATGAATCACCCTGTGGGCGCGGCGAATATCGCGGCTAAATACCGCAGCAGCCAAACCAAGGGCCGTATCGTTGGCACGGCGGATCACTTCCTCTTCATCGTCGAAAATCAACACAGACATCACGGGGCCGAAGATCTCTTCACGGCAAATACGCATCTTGTCATCACAGTCGACAAATACGGTCGGCTCAACAAAGAAACCCTCTGGGGCCGAGTCCGGCGTCAAAGGCTTGCCACCGCAAAGGAGCCTCGCCCCCTCAGCCTGCCCAAGGGCGATATACCCGAGCACCTTGTCTCTATGCGCGCTGGATATCAGAGCGCCGAAATTGGTGTCCGGCGCCATGGGGTCGCCGGCCTTGATATTGGCCATCCTTTGCTGCAAACGTTCGATAAAGGCCGGGTAAAGGTTGCGGGCGACATAGACCCGGGTACCATTGGTACAAATTTCACCTTGGGTATAAAAGTTGCCCAGCATGGCGGCGCTGACGGCATCTCCCAGCTCGGCGTCTTCAAAGATGATCAGCGGAGACTTGCCCCCCAGTTCCATTGTGACATCCTTGAGACTGGAGGCCGCTGCCGCCATCACCTTCTTGCCTGTGCCCACTTCGCCGGTAAAGGACACCTTGGCGATATCCTCACTGTGAGTCAGCCATTGACCTACTTCGGCCGCGCCCTGCACCACATTGAACACACCGGCGGGCACACCGGCTTCGATAAAGATTTCCGCCAGCTTCAGCGCCCCGAGCGGGGTCTCCTCAGACGGCTTGAAGATCATCGCATTACCGGCGGCCAACGCCGGCGCCGACTTCCAACAGGCAATCTGCAAAGGATAATTCCAGGCGCCGATACCGGCACAGATCCCCAGAGGTTCTCGGCGGGTATAGAAGAAATCATCGCCAACACTTTGCTGACAGCCTTCCAGGCCCACCACTATGCCGGCGAAGTATTCTACGGCATCTGCCCCTGTGACCACGTCCACCACAGATGCCTCCTGCCAGGGTTTACCCGTATCCAGCACTTCAATTTTGGCCAGCTCATCGTTGCGCTGCCGCAGCAGGGCCACGGCCCTTAACAGCACCCGGCTGCGGGCCATGGCGCTCATGGCTGACCAAGCGGCAAATCCGCGTTTGGCACTGGCAATGGCCGCCTGTTTGATGGCCTCATCGGCCACTTCAACGCGGTATTGCACCTGGCCCGTGCCTGGGTTAATCACCTCAAAGGATTCACCCGAGGCGTTGGCCATATAACGACCGTCAATAAAATTCTGATAAACAGGCTGTGTCATCAATGTACTCCGTGATAAGCCAGACTTTGGTCAATGAAATCGATACACCAGGATTCTGCGGCAGCAAACGCCTGCTCAGGTTCAGGACTGAGAGCACTGCGCAGCCAAAAACCGTCAATCATGGCGGCCACCTGCTCGGCACTCTTGAGCGCCTGCTCCCTGGGCAATAACTGTTTGAAAGAGAAGGCCAGGTTACTCTGCAGTCTGGCACTGTTGACCTGCTGCAACCTGGCAAGCCCGGGCTCATGCATGGACTGAGCCCAGAAATTAAGCCAGGTACGGGTAGCCGCCCCCGAGCGTTGAAACTCGGTGAAGTTGGCCGCCACTATGGCGTGCAGCCGTGCCTTGGGGGAAAGCTGCCGCTCTGCCGTTTGCGCCAGCAAAGCCAGCTTCAGTTGCTCCAGCAAATGCCGCAATGTCGCTTCAATCAGCTCCTGCTTGCCACCGAAATAATGGCTGATGATCCCCGACGACAACCCGGCCAAGTGGCTGATGCTGTTGATGGTGGTATTGTGCAAACCATTGGCGGCCACCGAGGCCATAGTGGCATCGATCAGTTGCTGGCGGCGCACGGGTTTCATTCCAATCTTGGGCATATTTTTTATTAATTGACCGTTCAATTAAAAACAAGCCTAATGATTTGAACTGTAATTATCAACCTGACTGGAGCCGAGTTTTAAGATCACACAAGTCACAAAACAGTGATTTACCTCACAGCAACAAATGCTTACGTTGCTTGAAATTTATCTGAAAAAGTTTCTATTTACCGACAAAACTTCGCTATTTCTGAGGTGTTAACCGAAAAATTACCGCAGAACGACCCAAGCGTTCACCGTTAAAATAGTTACAGCAGATATCATTTGAGCTAAAACATTGTGACTCACTCTCTAACCCGATAGCGCAGATAAATACGCCTGTCGCTCCGGACCTAACCTGCTGCTTGGAAGCCGGACACTGAGATTGAGACTGGGGCTGAGGATAAGGCGATGAGTAGTGGGAAGCAGAGAATAAGGTGACAATGAGAAAGAGTGATTAGAATGAGGAGTTATGACCAAAAAAGAGGAGTCATGATTAACAAGAGGAATACTGAACCTGGAAGCCGACTAACGCTGAACCATGTTGGGACGGGTAACAGATGAATAAAGTGAAAAGGCGGATAAAGCGCAAGACAAGAGTCCCTACGAGGGACTCTTGCATCAGATGAAGTTGGCTGAGATCAGAAAAGTAACTGCCGCAGCAAGACCTATGACCGACGACCGAAATCTATCAGGGTGTTGCGATACAGTTCGAGCAGCGCCTCGTTGCGCACCCCTACCCCAACACTTTGCGCCGGCATATCGCTCCAGTCATCATGGGGATGGCGCCGCTCGTAGGTTTTCTGCATTGTGTGGCCAATGGCCGGCCCGGAGCAAACCACCCGCACAGGCCCTTTTCTCAGGGTAAACAGGCTGGGATCTATCACATAGGCAATCGCCGAGGGGTCGTGCACATGGCAGCCGGAAATCCCCAGGCTACGCTGGTAAAAGTCGAGATAGAAACGGCTTATCTGGTGAATAAAGCGTCCCGGCTCACCGGCTTCATCGCGCAGCTTATCCAGATACTCGGGCGTAAAGAAACTCTCATGGGTCACATCCAGACCGATAATCACCACGGGCCAGTCGGCAGTAAATACGATATCGGCCGCCTCGGGATCGTCATGGATATTGGCTTCGGCAAACGGGCTGACATTACCCTGATGGCCGTTAACCCCGAAGGCCCCGCCCATGATCACCACCTCTTTAACCAGTTTGGTGATCCCGGGTTCATGCTGCAGCGCCAGTGCCAGATTGGTCAGAGGCCCAACAGCCACCAGAGTGATCTCCCCCGGCTGCGCCTTGAGCTGCTCGACGATATACTGCCATGCCGGACGGGGATCGGCGCTTAGGCTGACATCGGCGGCGGTGACTTGCAGATCGCCAAAACCGGTATCACCATGAACTATGGTGGTAGGGCCGACAGGAGGGCGCGACAACGGCTTATCCGCCCCCATGGATACGTCTGCCTTCATGCCGTATTTCTGTTTCAAGTAAAGGGCATTGCGAGTGCTGTTTTCAATGGTGGCGTTGCCAAATACTGTGGTGATACCGATAAGATCCACAGATGTATGCCCTTCGGCAAACAGAATTGCCATTGCATCATCAATACCGGGATCTGTATCCAGGATAATTTTCTTCGTCACAATCCAGCTTCCTTTGTGATGTTATTGATATTATCTGTGCCGCTGCAAGCCGGCGGCACTGGCCCATTCTAGCGCTAAATCTCACGCTGTGCGCCCCATAATACCGCGCCCTATCGAGGAAATGAGACACAGGGGTCAGTATCTGTTCACCTGAGGGCTATCACTGCAATATTCGGCTCTCATCCGGATAAGTTTGATAGTCCATAAAAGCGGCGAAATGCGCAATCAAGCGATATGAATCACCGCGGTATTGCAGGCAATTATTGCTTTTCTGACAAATGCCTACAGCAAAGATGCTGTTCTTGATAGCTGCGAGCGAATAGGACTTTAGTCTGATATCAGCCACAACCACCTTCCATTAACATCGATACATCAAAACAACAACAAGAGGTGTCCCATGAATGCTGTGCTGTTGATGTTAATGGGCCTGGGCGCGATGGCGGCCGGCTATTTTGTCTATTCAAAATTCATCTGCGAAAAAATCTTCAAAGTCGATCCCAACTTCGTGACTCCTGCACACGAGATGCAGGATGGTATCGACTATGTGCCCACCAATAAATATGTGCTTTGGGGCCACCACTTTACCTCTGTGGCCGGAGCTGCACCGATTATCGGCCCGGCTATTGCGGTTATCTGGGGCTGGGTGCCGGCCTTCCTCTGGGTGGTGTTCGGCACCATCTTCTTTGCCGGGGTGCACGATGCCGGCGCCATCTGGGCCAGTAACCGCAACAAGGCCAAATCCATAGGTGCGGTCACGGGTGATGTTATCGGCGAGCGGGCCCGCAGCATCTTTATGGTGGTGATATTCTTGGTGTTGCTCATGGTTAACGCCGTGTTTGCCGTCGTCATTGCCAAGCAGTTGATCAACTTTCCCAGCGCTACCCTGCCGGTTTGGGGCGCCATAGTGGTGGCACTCATCATAGGCCAGCTCATCTACCGCCGTCTTATCAACCTCTTGGTGGTGTCCATTGTCGGCGTGGCAGCATTGTACGCGCTCATCTATATCGGCCCGTCTTTGCCGCTGGCATTGCCGGAAACCCTGGGGCCTCTGTCGGATAACCAAAGCTGGATCATCCTGCTGTTTGTTTATGCCGCCATCGCCTCGCTGCTGCCGGTATGGATGCTGCTGCAACCACGGGACTATATCAATGGTATTCAGCTGTTTATCGGCTTAGGCTTGCTTTACGGCGCCGTGCTTCTGGGCGCGCCTGATATAGTGGCACCGGCCTTTAATACCGATGTGCCCGAAGGCACTCCATCCATAGTGCCACTGCTGTTTGTCACCATTGCCTGCGGCGCGATTTCCGGCTTCCACGGCCTGGTTTCCAGCGGAACCACCTCGAAACAACTGGATAAAGAACCGGATGTACGTTTTGTCGGCTACTTTGGCGCCATAGGCGAAGGCTCTCTGGCACTGGCGGCCATCATAGCCGCCACAGCGGGTTTTGCGACCCTGGCCGACTGGCAGGCTGTCTACCACGCCTTTGGTCAGGGGGGCGTCAGCGCCTTTATCAAGGGCGGCGCCAATATCCTCGAATCCGGGATAGGCATGGATGAAACCATGGCACAAACCCTGCTGACGGTAATGGTAGTGCTGTTTGCCGGTACCACCATGGACACAGGCTTGCGGCTACAGCGTTACATATTCCAGGAATGGGGCAGCATCTATAACCTCAACTGGATGCAAAATGGCGCCATCGCCACTCTGCTGGCCGTGGGCACCTGCTTGCTGCTGGCCTTCGGCGCCGGCGGTGACGGCTCGGGTGGCATGCTGATCTGGCCGCTGTTTGGCACCACCAACCAGTTGCTGGCTGGCCTGACACTGCTGGTAATCACAGTGATGCTGGTGAAACTGGGTCGCCCCATGTGGTATACCCTGGCTCCGCTTATCTTCCTGCTGGTGATGACCACCATGGGCCTGCTTATTCAGCTCAAGGGCTTCTACGACAAGCAGGATTGGTTCCTGTTCACTCTGGACTTGGTGGTACTGATCGCCGCCATAGTAATTTCACTGGAGTGCAGTGCCACGTTGAGCCGCTCGCTCAAGGCGCGTAAAACCGCGGCGGAGAACGACTGATGAAGCTGGCGAAGATCAAGGCATTGGTCAAAGACCTGAGCTACCTGGCGGAAGAGGCATATAACGCCCCTTTTCGCTCGGCAGTCGCCCGTGCCCGTAGGGAGCAGGACGATCTCTTTATGTTGCTGATCTTCTCCGAAATGATGGGGGTACCCAACCCGGCCAGTTACTACACTCTGGAGCTGCAGCCCTTGATGCTGGAAAAGTTCCATGACTGGCACCTGCGTATGGGTATGCCCCACTCACCGCTGGATCAGTTCAGATGCTGTTGAAACAAGATGTTAATTAAGGACGGGCTATGGCGCAGCTGACCGACAAACGTATTCTGTGGGTGGGTGGCAAAGGCGGTGTCGGCAAGACCACTGTCTCCTCCTCACTGGCCCTGTTGGCAGCCGGGCGCGGCAAGAAAGTCCTGCTGGTGTCCACAGATCCGGCCCACAGCCTGAGCGATGCCTTTGCCAAGCAGATAGGCGATCACTGCACCCGGCTGGCACCGAATCTGGATGCACTGGAAATCGACCCGGATGAGGAAGTGCGCCAACATCTCGACCGGGTCAGCCAACAGTTGAAGAGTTTTACCCGCCCGGAGATGTTCGCTGAAATCGAGCGGCAGATGCGCCTCACCCGACAGTCTCCCGGTGCCCAGGAAGCCGCCTTGCTGGAGCGGATTGCCAAGACCCTGGAAAGCGGCCTCGGTGAATACGATCTGATTATTTTCGATACTGCGCCCACCGGCCATACCCTTAGGCTGCTGAGCCTTCCTGAGGCGATGGCCGCCTGGACCCAAGGTATGTTGAGCGCCAATCAGAAATCAGAGAAGCTCGGCGCCATGCTGTCGCACCTGACACCCGGGCGGGGCCGTGATGTCGATAACCCCTTCGACGATCCGGCCGAGCACGCCACCGCCGGAATGGCGCCGCGCAACAAGGCCATAGCCGAAACCCTGCTGGCGCGCCAACGGCTGCTGCAGCGCACCCGTGAGCTGATTAAAGATCCGCAGCAAACAGGGCTGCTGTTTGTTCTGACCGCAGAGAAGCTGCCTATTCTGGAAACCTGCCGCGCCGTGGCCAGCCTGCAGGCCGAGCAGTTACCGTTGGCCGGTTTGGTAATCAATCGACTGCTGCCACCCGAGGCCGACGGCAGTTTTCTTGCCAAACGCCGCCAGCAGGAAGCCGTGCACCTCGAAGAGATAGACGTAAACTTTAGCAAGCTGCCCCGCTTTCGACTGCCCCTCAAGGAAACCGATATCCAGGGCCTGAGCGGTCTTGAACAGATGGCGACAGAACTGGCCAAAGCCGGGCTGTAAATTCAGCCAATTTCCCTTCAATCGTTTGGCCTATTTCACCAAACGCAGACAACACCTACCTGCACCCAATCGCGAGCCCCGACAAGGGGCTACTGATATCAGAAGGTATACCTTTGACACAGCTAAATCCGCAGCATAAGAGACGCCGTAGCCTATAAAACCAATCACCAGAAAACTTCACAAAACTTTGAATTTAAAAAGATAAAAACCAATCAACTCAAATCAAGAAGGCGCAGTGGCGCAGCAGTCTCTACATCTCAACGTTGCCTGTTACCAAGATCACCAACCTCAAAGTTAACAAAATTTAAACAATCGCTTGATTAAAACCAGTGTTAGCCATATACATGAGGGTGCAGAAGTTTAGCAGTTGCGAAATAAACCAACATTAACCAGCAACTTCGTGGACTAACCTATGAAAAAGCTAATCGGACATGGAGATTGGCCCAGTGCCAAAAGTCTGTTCTCTGCCCTGATCCCCGGCCTGTTTGCGCTGGGAACCCTACCCCTAGCTGCAGCTGAAACGCAAACCACCCAGGCGGTCGACAGCCTGGCGCAGCAATGTTTTATTATTCAATCGCCAACCAATGGCCAGTATCTGCATCGCTTCCATCAGGGAGGCACTGTGGATGATGGTCTGAGTTATCGTTTCGATAATATCAGCCAGGCCGAGGCCAGTGCGTTTTACTTCAAACCCAGTCGCCGCGGTCATTTTATGATGACAGACGCAGATGGCCGCTTCTTTGCCAGCCATCTGCCGGCCGAAGTCAGCGCCGGTCGTTACCCGGGGGAATTTGCCGAGTGGCGGGTTGACGCCGAAACAGCGCCATCCGGTGAATTCAGTTATCGCTTTCACGCCGTGGGCCTCAATCTGGGACTCAGGCACAACTACAGCGGCGGAGGCTTGTATTTCTTCGATCTGCTCAACCCTGGAAACAACACTTCAGAGGCAAGCTTCAAGCTGGTTGCCAGTGACGCCTGCAGCGCGTTTCCCGAGGTTGAAGTCAATGCCAGTGGTGATTTCTCCGCCCTGAAAGGCGATGCTTCACTGCCGGTGCGGGGTCTGGTCGATGCCCACACCCATATCACCTCGTATGAGTTTATGGGCGGCAAGATGATGCATGGCAAGCCGTTCCACCGCTGGGGGGTGACCCAGGCGTTGAACGACAGTGCGGTGATCCATGGGCCGAATGGCTCACTGGATCTCATCGGCAATCTCTACTCCTTCAACGACGCCAACTTCCGCTATGACACCCGAGGCTGGCCGGACTTCCCCTGGTGGCCCAATCACGAGCAGATGACCCACTCAGGTTACTACTACAAGTGGATTGAGCGCGCCTGGCTAGGCGGTTTGCGCCTGATGGTCACCCATCTGGTGGAAAACGAGGTGTTGTGCAACGCCCAGAAAACCATCAATCCCGCCAGTTGGGTCAACCCCAACGACTGTAACACCATGAACAGCATTCAGTTGCAGATTAACCGTCTCAAGCAAATGCAGGAGTATATTGATGTGCAGTCCGGCGGCCCCGGCAAAGGCTTCTTCCGCCTGGTGTCCTCGCCTCAAGAGGCTCGCGAGGTCATTGCCGACGGCAAGCTGGCGGTGCTGATGGGCATAGAGGCCTCAGAGCTGTTCAACTGCGGTATCAAGGATGATTGCAACCGCCGCCAGATTGAAGAGCAACTGCAGCAAGTTTATGCCAAGGGGGTGAGAATCCTGTTCCCGACCCACAAGTTCGATAACCAGTTGGGCGGCTCAGTGGTGGAAGACGGCTTTATCAATATCGGTGAAGTCTTGGCGACGGGCCATTTCTTTGAAACCCAGGCCTGCGACGCCGACACCCAGGGCAGACCATTCAAGTCCGGTTTCCCCATTTTGGGCGAAATCCCAGTGCTCAAGGATATTCTCAATGCCGTGGGTCTCAATCCCCAGTACGACGAGAACATGCTGCACTGCAACAAGCATGGCTTGTCCGAAAAAGGCGTCTACCTGGTTAACCGCATGATAGATATGGGAATGTTGATAGAACTGGATCATATGTCAGCACAAACCGCCACCAGTGTGATGGATATTGTCGAACAGCGTCAATATGGCGGGGTGATCACCAGCCACAGCTGGATGACTGATGGCACCCAAGGCAGGCTGCACCCCAACACCCTGCGCCTGGCCAAGGTCGGCGGCTTTATGGCGCCCTACAACAGTAACGCCAACCATCTTGGAGGCAGTATTGATAGATACCTGCAGTTGATAGCCGATACTCCTTTTCTGCCGGGTGTCGGCCTGGGAACCGATATGAGTGGCCTCGGCGCTCAGGCCGGTCCCAGAGACGATGCGGCCACTAATCCACTGCACTACCCCTTCGTCAGTGAGTTCGGTATCCAGTTTGAGCGTCAGGTATCGGGGAATCGTGTATTTGACTTCAATCAGGATGGCATGGCCCATTACGGTATGCTGGCTGATCATCTGCAGGATGTGCGCGAGCAGCTTGGCGGCAGTACCTATGAAGCCTTGATGAACTCGGCCGAAGCCTATCTGCAGATGTGGGAGCGCGCAGAAGCCCACAGGGATGAAGCCTATATCAATCCACTGCCGACCTATGTGCGGATAGTCAACCGCGCTTCGGACAAGTGTATGGATATTCCGGGTAATGGCAGCGATATGGTCAATGGCACAGATGTGATCCTCTATGATTGTGAACGCGACGCCTGGGATCAACGCTGGAGCTTTGATGCCGACAAACGCATGTTCAGCAACAAAGCCAATCCATCCTTGTGTTTGGACAATCGCGGTCAGGCCTACAATGAAGGCGAAATCGTGGTATGGGAGTGTGTCGACAGCGACAATCTGCGTTGGGATTATGACGGCCGCTTTATTCGCAGTGCCCATGACGCCAATATAGTGGCCGACGCCTATGGCCGTGGCAACGATGCCCAAGTGGGTCAATGGCAATTTCATGGCGGCGCCAACCAGCAATGGTTGCTCAGGCCTGAGATGACTATTCACCGCTGGGTCAGTTTGCGGGATAAACGTGCCGGGCTATGTATCAGCGCTCCCGAACAGGCCCAAAGCGGCAGCCTGGTGAACCTGGACAACTGCAGCAACCGTCAGGGGCAAAAATGGTACTTCGATCCGATAAAAGGCAGTATCAAACTGGCTGGTGACGCGGGACTGTGCCTGCACATTCCGGGTGGCAATACCCAGGATCATAGCCAGTTGGCACTGGCGCCCTGCGATGCTTCCAATCCGGCTCAGGCATTCGATAAAGACGGCAGCGTGTTCTCAAGCCGAATGGCACCCAATCAGGTGCTTGATGCCTCGGGAGAACAAGCCGGCGCGGCTCTGATCCTCTACCACCACCATGGCGACAGTAATCAGAAGTGGAAGTCCAGCCTCTGATCCAAGCCCTTAAAAAACAGCAAGGCCGGTTCAATGAACCGGCCTTGTTTATTGTGATTTTTTTTACTTGGTGTTAAACCAAGCTCGCCATAAAAGACTTAGGCTTCAATGCCTTTGCTGGCCAGGAACTCATCATAAGTGCCCTTGAAGTCGCTCACGCCATCAGCGCTTATCTCTATGATACGGTTGGCCAGAGATGAAACGAAGGCGCGGTCATGGCTGACAAACAGCAAGGTGCCTTCATAGAGCTCGAGGGCGTTGTTCAACGACTCAATCGATTCCATATCCAGGTGGTTGGTTGGTTCGTCCATCACCAGAATATTGGGCTTTTGCAGCATCAGCTTGCCAAACAGCATACGCCCCTGCTCACCACCGGACAGTACCTTGACAGATTTCTTGATGTCGTCGGCGCTGAACAGCATACGGCCCAGCACTGAACGCACCGCCTGATCGTCATCGCCTTCCAGACGCCACTGACCCATCCAGTCGAACAGGTTCATATCATTTTCAAAGTCGCTGGCATGATCCTGGGCGTAGTAGCCGATACGATGGTTTTCAGACCACTGAATGGTACCGCTCTTTTGTGGCAACTCGTGGATCAGAGTACGCAACAAGGTGGTCTTACCCACGCCGTTTTCACCCAGAATCGCGATACGCTCGCCCACTTCAGCGATAAAGTTCACATCCTTGAACAGCAGCTCATCGTAACCATTGCTCATATTCTCAACAATCAAAGCGTTACGGAACAGTTTCTTCTCCTGCTCGAAACGAATGTAGGGGTTAACCCGGCTGGAAGCCTTGATCTCATCCAGCTTGATCTTGTCGATTTGACGGGCACGGGATGTGGCCTGCTTGGCCTTGGAAGCGTTGGCAGAGAAGCGCGCCACGAAGGTTTGCAGCTCGGCAATCTGTGCCTTCTTCTTGGCGTTTTCAGCCACCAGGCGCTCGCGGGCCTGAGAGGCGGCTGTCATATATTCATCATAGTTGCCCGGATAGACCCGCAGCTCACCATAGTCCAAATCCGCCATATGGGTACAGACAGAGTTGAGGAAGTATCTGTCGTGGGAAATGATGATCATGGTGCTGTTACGCTGGTTAAGCATCTCCTGCAGCCAGCGAATGGTATCGATATCCAGGTTGTTGGTCGGTTCGTCGAGCAGCAACACATCGGGATCAGAGAACAAGGCCTGTGCCAGCAGCACCCTGAGTTTCCAACCCGGTGCCACTTCACTCATGGGGCCAAAATGTTGTTCCAGCGGAATACCCACCCCGAGCAGCAGCTCACCGGCGCGGCTTTCTGCGGTATAACCGTCCATTTCGGCAAACTGCATCTCAAGATCGGCCACTTTAATGCCGTCTTCTTCGCTCATTTCCGGTAAGGAGTAGATGCGATCGCGCTCCTGCTTCACCGCCCACAGCTCTTTGTGGCCCATGATCACTGTGTCGATAACGCTGTGCTCTTCATAGGCGAACTGATCCTGGTTCAACTTACCCAGACGCTCGTTGGGATCCAGCGACACATTACCCGAGGTTGGCTCCAACTCACCGGAAAGGATCTTCATAAAGGTAGACTTACCGCAGCCATTGGCGCCGATAAGGCCGTATCTGTTGCCTTCGCCGAATTTAACCGAGATGTTTTCAAACAGCGGCTTGGCGCCAAACTGCATGGTGATGTTAGCTGTCGTTATCACTGTATGATTCCAAAATATCCAGATGCGGGACCGGGCCATGTAAAGCCGCGTCCAAGAGCCCAAGGCCTGTGATTGGCCGGGTAAATAAAGCCGGGCACTATAACATTCCTGCGTGAATTATCAACCAAACTCGCGGGCAGCCAGAGAGATAAAATAGTGCAACCATATGTTTATAAAAGACTTTAAAAATCTTCTGCAAGCAGATTAAAAATCCAGATCGCGGCCACACACCAAGGTAGTTTCCGCCTTGTTTGTTGCAAAAGTGCTGTAACAGCCAAGTTCAGCGCGCAAAATATCCGCCGGCAAGGCATATCCCGGCTCACCATTGATAGTGATGCTCTCGCTGTCCTCGGTGTAATCCGTGCTCAGCGTGGTGCCATCGGCCAACTGCCAGCGACTGAGAAATGAGTGCACATTGGCACAAACCGTGATTTCACACTCCAGGGTCTTTTGGCTGTCACCCTTGATCACTATGCACTCAGTGGTTTTCTCGCCGCAGCCCGCCTGAGCAGGCACAGAGACAGCGCTGAGCAGCAAGACGCCGCCTAGCAGACTCAGCTTAGCTGCCACGGTTAATTTTCTGGATTGCATTTTCCTACTCCTTTCCCATTTCTTTTCTCATTCCCTGTTGCCCTTGCGGTGGCTCACTTAGCCAGCGATATCCAGCCCCAAGCTTATATTGACCAAAGGCTCTTATAGACTAAAGGTTCTGACAGGCTAAGGGCTCAGGCCGTGACTGCAGGCTGCCTTTTTCGGCAGACATTATTGCTGAGCAAAGGGAAACCCCTTATTTAAACAGGAAAAACAAGGCGATAAAACAAGAAAACAATAAAAAGCCGGGGCAATTTCCCCGGCTCGAACACTGAACAAGCTTAATCCAAAGACTGACGCCGCAAGCGGTTGGCGTTGGTCACCACAGTCAATGAAGACAGCGCCATTGCCGCGCCGGCCACCACAGGGCTCAGCAAGATCCCTGTCAGCGGGTACAGCACCCCGGCCGCAATCGGGATCCCCAGAGTGTTGTAGATAAAGGCGCCGAACAGGTTCTGCTTGATGTTGCCAAGTGTCGCCCGCGACAGGGCAAATGCCCCGGCCAAACTGCCCAGCCTTGGGTTAAGCAAGGTCAGGTCGGCACTCTCTATGGCAATCTCTGTGCCCGAGCCCATGGCAATGCCGACATCGGCGGCCATCAGCGCCGGGGCGTCATTGATCCCATCACCGACCATGGCCACCACTTCACCCTGCGCTTGAAACTTACTGACCCAGGATTGCTTTTCATCCGGCAACACCCCGGCGATGACTTCCTCAATCCCCACCTGACGCGCCACGGCTTCGGCTGTGGCCTGGTTATCACCACTGAGCAATACCAAGCGCTTGCCCTGGGCCTTGAGCGCGGTCATGGCTTCTTTGGCATCGGCTTTGATTGGGTCACTGATCCCCACCA
Source organism: Shewanella sp. 38A_GOM-205m (assembly GCF_000518445.1). Lineage (NCBI taxonomy): Bacteria > Pseudomonadati > Pseudomonadota > Gammaproteobacteria > Alteromonadales > Shewanellaceae > Shewanella > Shewanella sp. 38A_GOM-205m. The sequence continues at coordinate 168,027 of NZ_JADP01000009.1, forward strand.
ACGCCAGCAGTTGATTATCTCGGGCCACCAGCACCTGGGTGTGTCCAAGCGCCGCCCCCTGCTCCAGTCTTGCCTGGTGCGTCTCGGTCAGCCTAATGCCCAGTGCGTCCATTAGCTTGCTGTTACCGACCGCCCACTGCCGGCCTTCAAACTGCCCCAGCAGACCTTGCCCCTGGCGATAGTCAAACCCCTGCGGTTCACTCAGCACAACCTCTTTGGCTTTGGCGGCATCCAGCAGCGCCGCAGCCAATGGATGGCCCGAGTGTTGCTCAAGGCTGGCCACGGCGCGCAGTAGCTCGCGCTCATCAAAGGCATCATCAAAAATATCCACCTGGGTGACGGCGGGCTTACCTTCTGTGATGGTGCCGGTCTTATCCAGCACCACACAGCTGACCTTGCTGGCGGTTTGCAGCGCCTCACCGTTTTTCACCAACACCCCCATGGAGGCGGCTCGGCCGACAGATACCATGATGGACATGGGCGTCGCCAGCCCCAAGGCGCAGGGACAGGCGATGATCAGCACACTGGTCAGCACCACCAGCGCATGGGACAACGCGGGCTCAGGGCCGGCAAAATACCAGATGATGGCCGCCAGCAGCGCAATCACCACCACCACAGGCACAAACACGGCAGCTATCTTGTCTGTCAGTCGCCCTATGGGCATCTTGGAGGTCTGGGCCTCCTGAACCAGGGCGATAATCTTCGCCAGACGGGTATCGGCAGGCCCGGCAGTAACTTGGTAAATAAGGCTGCCGTTTCCATTGACTGTGCCGGCGCTCAGACTGTCGCCCACGGATTTAGCCACGGGAATGGGTTCGCCTGTGAGCATGGACTCATCGAGCAGCGAATTGCCTGAAAGCACTTCACCGTCGAGCGCCACTCTGTCACCCGGGCGCAGTCTCAACTTGTCACCCACCACCAGCGCCGCTATGGCCACGGTTTCATCGCCGTTTTCGGTGATCTTGATGGCCGTATTGCTCTGCAGGCCAATAAGCTTCTGCACCGCTTCACTGGTCTTGCCGCGGGCTCTCAGCTCCAATGCATGCCCAAGGTTAATCAAGCCGAGGATCATCACACTGGCCTCAAAATACACATGACGGGTGCCGTCGGGGAAAAAGCCGGGAATAAGCACCACCAGCATGGAGTAAAGCCAAGCTGTGCCCGTACCCAGGGCGATCAGCGTATCCATGTTGGCACTCTTGGCCTTGAGTGAGCGCCACATACCACTGAAGAAGTGCCCCCCGGTGGTAACCAGCAGCAACAAGGTCAGCAGCCCCATGGCGCCCCAGATAAGTTGGCTTTGGCTATCGTGGATCATCATGTCACCACCGGCCAGGCCCCAGATCATCAAGGAGATCCCCAGCCCGAGACCGGCGATGGCCTGTCTGATCCGGGTGCGATATTCCCTGGCATCATGCTCGGCCTTGTCGGCCATAGCACTGGCGGCGTCGGTTATCGGCTCCGCGCGATACCCGGCCGATAGCAGCAGCGCAACGGCTTCAGCTACTGGCAGCCCAGCGGCCACGCTCACCTGCTTGTCGGCCAAGTTGACTCTGGCCTCGACCTCTTTGGCGGCAAAGGCTTTTTCTATCTTGGCCACACAACTGGCGCAGCTCATATCCGGCACAAACAGCAGTGTGGGGTTGGCAGGGTGAGCCGTGGCGGCCTTCTGCTTGACAGCTTTATCGGCATGCTTGCCGGTTTCAGCTTCAGTTATAGTTGCGGCCACTGCCGGTTTCAAAGTGTCAGCCTGAGCTTCTGTCTCAGTCTCGGTATCAGCCTCGGCATGCTCATCGCGCCAAGGCTCGGCGGTAAACCCGGCGGCCTTTAACAGCTCGGTCAACTCGGCGGCAGTTTTTTGGCTTTTCACTGCAAGCCGTTTCTGTTTCAGATTGACTGTCACCTCGGCTTCATCGCTGAGCGCCTTACGAATACTGCCCTCACAATGGCCACAGGTCATATCGCCAACATAAAAGTGGAAGTTTTCCGGCTCACTTGTATTACCTGGCGCAAGCGTTGGCGGGGTAAAGCCTGCGCCCGTTATCAATTCGGCCAGTTCGGCCGCGCTCTTGTGACTTTTCAGCCGCAGCTGTTTGCCTTTAAGGTCGACTTCTACCTCAAGCTCATCAGCCAGCGCCCTGCGAAGCTTACTCTCACAGTGGCCGCAGTTCATATCGGCAACATGAAAGTTAAAGCTGGCAGGGGCTTCAGGGCTGGGTTCAGGGCTGGTCTCTTGCGCGCTGTCACCGGCGCCGGGAGCCGCAATCTCGGCCTGCTCAGCGTCATAACCTGCGTCTTTCAGTCTCGCCAGCGCCGTGGCGGGGGTAAGCTCAGCGCCCGGGGCGAATGTCAGCGTCAACGACTTATCGGCCACCTCGGTAGCGGCTTCTACGCCGGTATCGTCGGCAAACAGGGCCTTTATCTTGCGGGCGCAGCCGCCGCACTTCATATTCGTTATGGTGAATTGCATCTGGTCCATTGGAAACTCCCTTCTGTGCCCCTCGCAAGCGAGGCTGGCTCAACACTGGGATAAAGGTTAAAGTCTCCAGTAACGGGAGAGTCAAGCTCGAAAAATCATCCGTGAGATAAAAGGTGCACTGACTCTCAACAATACGCTTGCGGCGCGACAAAATAGCCCACAATAGTCCAAATACGGCAGAAAGCGGGAGTTTGACGATGAAAATAGGCGAAGTGGCCAAGGCAACCGGTCTGAGTATCAAGAGTATCCGTTATTACCATGACATAGGCTTGGTTGAGGCCCACAGAGGCGACAACGGATATCGTGAGTATCGAGCAGCCGAAATCGAGGCGCTCAAGTTTTTGCAACACTGCCGCGAGCTGGGCTTTACCTTGGATGAATGCCGGGATCTGTTGCAACTGAAACACAATCCCAAGCGCTGCGCCGAGGATGTCAAACGCCTGGCCAAGGGGCACCTGCAGGCGCTGGAAGAAAAGATGACCAGACTGGCCTCACTGCATGCCCAACTGAGCGAGCTGGTATCTCAGTGCCGCGGTGGCAGCCAGTCTGAATGCGCCATCATAGATGGCCTGTCCAGCGAAGCCAAACAGGCCTGAAGTTGTCACTCAGGCAATTTGGCTTGCTGCCCGGGCCGCGCCAAGGCTGCGGCATTGTCCAGCTTCAGTGCCGGCAGCGTGCCCGCCGGGGTGAAATCAAACACCATGCCGTAGAACACCAGCTCTGACTCCAATGCCAGTATCTTGTTGTGGGGCTGGCGAAAGCCGTGCCCCTCCCCCTCAAAGCCGATAAACGCCGTGGGAACGCCCTTGTCTTTCAGCGCCTTGAAGATATGCTGCGACTGATTCGGTGGCACCACCTTATCTTCGAGCCCTTGCAACAGCAGCAAAGGCTCATTGAATCCCTGCAGGTGATACAGGGGCGAGCGTTCACGATACACAGCCTTCATTTTGGGGTAAGGGCCTATCAGTTGATCCAGGTATCTTGACTCAAACTTATGGGTTTCCTTGCCCAGCACCTCGATATCACTGATCCCGAAATAGCTCACCCCGGCCTTGAACTTGTCATAGAAGGCCAAGGCCGAAAGCACGCTCAAGCCACCGGCACTGCCGCCGCGAATCGCCAGTTTGTCAGCACTGACCCAGCCTTGGTCAACTAAAAACCCTGCGGCCCAGACAGCATCCTCAACATCTGCCTTGCCCCAGTTGCCATAGAGACTTTGGCGATATTGGCGACCAAAGCCGGTACTGCCGCGGTAATTGAGTTCAAACACGGCAAAGCCGCGACTGGTCCAGTACTGAATGGCGCTGCTGTAAGCCCGGTTGGCCTTGGCGGTCGGGCCACCATGCAACATCATCAGCAGCGGCGGCCGGGTGTCCGGCTGGGGTTGGTAGTCACCATTTACCGGCGGATAAAAATAGCCGTGAGCCTTGTCTCCCCCCTTGGTGGTGAACTCCACATTGATGGCGCGGGAGATATATTTGGGATCCAATCCGCTGATCTCCGGGGCATACACAAGCTCTGTACCGCGGCCGGAAACCTTGTAGATGCCACGCTCGGGTGTTGGCCTATTGCCAACAAAATAAACCCCGTCGGCTCCTTGCACCACCTGCCTGATATCGGCAAAGTCGGCGGCCAAAGGTTCAATGACCCCAGTCTGCAGATCCAGTCGCAGCAATCCGGCATCGCCTTCCTTGTTGAAGCTGGCTATCAGGGTGTTTTCATTCTCAAAGGCGTAAGCATGCTGGCCCAGCTTCCAGGCAGGGCCGCCGATTTCAGCCTTGAGTTGAGTAACCTGCTCGATACTGCCGTTGGCATCCAGCCGATACAGGTTCCACCAGTTGTCATAGTCGGCAATAAAATAGAGCACACCGCCAGGGCTGAACAGGGGTTGCATCAGTGCGCCCTTGCGCTCAGGGGCGATTTGCCGAATATTGGTCAACTGTCCCTTGCGGTTGAGATCCCCAAGCCACAACTGGGTATTATCCCAAGGCATGTTGGGGTGTTCCCAGGTGATCCAGGCAAGCTGTGTATTGTCGGCATTAATTGCCGGAGAACTGATAAAGTCGTGACCATCGACGAAGATATCCCCTTCACCGGAGAAATTCAGGTTAATGGTCACCAAACTGGCCTTGGGCTCTCCCGGTTGGCGATGATCTTCCCGGACACAGATAATCCGTGAGCCCTTGGGATAAGAGATACAGTCGCCGTGACGGGTGCCATTGGGTGTCAGTGCCAGCGCCTCCTGATTGGGCGCTATCCGGTAAAACAGCTGATCCTGCCCCTTGGTGACAAACAGGCTCTGGCCTATGCCGAGAAAGTCGCCTCCGCCATATTCATGAACGCGGCTGCCAATACCAAAGGCCGGCGCCACCACACTGGTAATGCTGCCGTCTTTTTCGAGACGCTTGATCCCCACCTTGCCACCTTCGGCCGGGCTGGATTCCGAGAAATAAATCGCATCACCGACACTCTGCAGCTCACCTATTGCCGAGGCACTGCCGTAGACTTCGGCGGCTCCCAAAGGTGAGACCCAGCTGCCATAAGCGGCACTAATCCTCTGTTCATTGTTGGCAGGAGCTTCTTGCTCCTGCGCAGGTTGACCGCAACCCTGCAACACTGAAGCCATCAGCGCTGCGGCCAGAATTCGCTTTCCGGGATTGAAAATCATGGTTTCGTTTCCCCCAACACCTGCCCAGGGGCAGGCTGAAACTACTACAACTTAAGTCTTGTGTTTTCTTGGTTTTTCTTATTTTTTGTATCTGGCACAGAACCACTGCAAAACCCTGTACTGCTGCAAACTGGATAATCCAAAAAAGATGCAGATCCAAGGTGAAAGCAAATAGTACCAGGTGATGGGTTCTGTGGAGCGACCGCTGAGAAGCAGGTAGAAGAATCCGAAGTAGATTACCATGACCCCCACGACTCCCACCAGTAAAAGCAGGCGCTTGATTTGTTTCTCCAGCCAATGCATGGGTGAGTGTTTATACCTCTGGTGCTTTTACCTTTTAGTAGGGGAATTGTTCAATCCGGGACAAGAATTGTCAACGTCTGTGATACAAAGCGGACAAGTATCTGACACCCCGGATTGCAGAATGATAACTTTTGAGAGACTTGGGCGCGGCTCAACCGCCATTTTTGGGCAAATAACGCCCGGCATCCCTGGACCAACGAAAGTCCACTTTGCTGCCATTGTCGACATTTTTCAGGCGCAGATCATAGTATCCCTGATGTTTACGCCCAAGAAGCTGCAGCAGATTTTTGCCTTCATCAATAACCCGGGCGCGGACGCCGGTTTCATCCCGCTCACCGGCCAGATCTTTATAGAAATACATGGGTTCAGAGAAGATATTCACCAGCTTATCGCCATCGATTACATAGAGCTGCAGCGCTTCATAGAAGGCACCGCCACCGGAAAAACCTTCACTGAAACCAACTCGGATCCCTATGGCGGTTAACTGGTCACTAACCTTGTAGGGTGCCAGATCCAGCTTTTTGACCGATTGAGGTACTGTATCAGAATCGCCATCCACTGTGCTCTCCAGATTGGAGTAGTTCCAGTTGACCGGGGTATTGAGTGGGCCATCGTGGGTAGCAAGCGCTTGGAAGTTCCCCTGGTCCAGCTTAAATACGCCAAAGTAAAAATCATGGGTCTGACGCTCGGCAAAGTTCTCACTGCAAAGATCGCTGCCATCTGTATATTTAAGATCCGATTCTTCGGCAACCACACAGGCATAGCCCAGATACAGGCCCTGGTTGCCCCAAGGTTTGGCGCCTATGCTTGCCAGCAAGTTCGGGGAACGTCCCGGTGCCAACCAATCAAGCAACGTCTTGGGCGCAACGCCATCTGGCAAGCTCTGGCCGTCTTTGGCGAGCAGTTTTCCTTCCATCTGCTCGGCATAAATCTGCCGCCCTTCCTCGTGACGTATGGCAGCTTTGGCTTCACTGGGTTGAACTGTCTGGGTTTGGCTGGCATTGGTTTGGCTGGCATTGGCTTGTGAGCCGACAAGAGCACAGGAGAGCGAAGCAGTCAGCACTAGCGTGGTTGACAACAATAGAGGGTTAAAGGAAACCTGCCTGGTGGAAGAAAACATCATCCCTGTCCTTGTTTGAAACGCGGTAAAGAACAGGGATGATATCTATTTTCGCCTTGATATCAAAGCATTGAATTACAGGCGGATACCGCCGTCAATTTCAAATACCCGGCCATTGACATAGTCGTTTTCAATGATGAATTTAACTGTCGAGGCGATTTCAGCGGCATCACCCAAACGGCCGACCGGCACCATTTTCTCCAGGCGCTCCAGCGCTTCCGGTTTCATGGCGGCGGTCATTTCGGTGGCAATAACCCCGGGGGCAACAGCGGCGGCCCTAATCTTGTAGCGTGCCAGCTCTTTGGCCCAGCCCACCGCCATGGCAGCGACACCGGCCTTGGAGGCGGCATAGTTGCTCTGCCCTACATTGCCGGCCCGAGCCAGGCTGGAGATATTGATGATCACCCCTTCCTGGCCAGAGCTTATCATGGCGGCTGCGGCTTCACGGCCACAGAGGAAGCTGCCGCTCAGGTTTACATTGATAACCGACTGGAACTGCTCCAGCGACATACGGTCTGTCACCTGGCCCTCTTTGGCTTTAATCAGCATGCCGTCACGCAGAATACCTGCGTTGTTTACCAGCACATTGAGCTGACCAAAATCTTCCAGAATGTACTGAAAGGTTGCCATCACATCTTCTTCATCCGTGATGTCCACCGCATAACCCTGAACTTCGGTCTCGCCCATCAGGGCACAGGCTTGCTCCAGACGGTCCTGATCCACATCGATCAGCGCCAGACGGGCACCGGCAGCGGCCAGCTCCTGCGCCATGGCCAGACCCAGTCCACCGGCTCCACCTGTGATGGCGACTACCTTACCTTTTACATCCATTGGGTTATCCTTATTTCTCTTGCTTGAATTGTTCAAAAATACTGGAAAAATCGCGACGACCATTGCCCTTGCGAGCATGATTGACATAGAGGCTGCGCGCCAATGCGCCCATAGGGGTGCTCGACTGGCTGGACAGCGCTGCTTCCTGGGACAGGCCGAGATCCTTGACCATAAGATCCACCATAAATCCGCCCTGATAGTCATTGGACGATGGCACGCTTGGCATCACCCCGGGACAGGGGTTGTATTTCTCCAAGGTCCAGTTGCCGCCGCTCGAAACTTTCATGATATCCGACAGCACCTTGGGATCCAAACCATTATCTATCCCCAGACTCAGTGCCTCGCTGGTACCTACCATCAAGACAGACAACAGCATGTTGTTGCAGATTTTGGCAACCTGACCAGCTCCGGCACCACCTGCATGGAAAATATTGGCGCCCATGCACTCGAGAACGGGTTTGGCCTTGGCAAAACCTGCGTCGCTGCCGCCGCAGATAAAGGTCAGCGTACCGGCCGCGGCCCCGGCGGTGCCACCGGAAACCGGCGCATCAACAAACTCAAGCCCTTTGGCGGCCGCCGCAGCCGCCACAGTGCGGGCGCTGTCGGCATCTATGGTCGATGAATCGATAAGTAAGGTCCCCTCGACCACAACATCCAGCAGCCCTTGCTGCTGCTCGCTGCCGAGGTACAGGCTACGAACATGCTTGCCGGCCGGCAACATGGTTACCACCACATCGGCACCCGCCGCTGCGCCACAGGCGCTCTGGGCCGTTATAGCCCCCTGCTCTGCCAGGCTCTGCATCGCCGTCGGCACCAGATCGAATACCCGAACAGTCATCCCGGCCTTGATCAGGTTGACCGCCATCGGCCCACCCATGTTGCCCAAACCAATAAAAGCCACTGTTGTCATCTGTTTGCTCTCCCTGTTGGAATCTTGTTTGCCGGCATCTGTTACAGATCGGCCAATGGGTGTTCATGTTCAAATGGCGACTCGAGCAAGGCAGATACCGCTTCTTGCGGTGCTATCTTGCCCTTGCCGTAACGCCAGCTGGGATTACGGTCCTTGTCGATAAGCAGCGCCCTGACACCCTCACAAAAATCACCTATGGCGCAGCAGTTGAGGCTGAGCCCCAGCTCGAAGCGGAAACAATCCGCCAGGCTCATGTCGGTCCCAAGCCTTGACTGCTCGTAGGCCAGCGCCCAGCTAAGCGGGCTGCCGCTCAGCATGGTGTCACAGGCGCGCTGCAACCAGCTCTCTTGGGTTTCCAGGGCCTGCATCTTGGCGAGAATTTCGGCCATATCTCCGGTCATCAGCTCATCAATCTGAGCCTGATGGCCCTTCAAGCGGCTGCTGCCGGGACGCTCTTCACTCTGGGTTTCCAGTTCATTGAGCAGATCATGCAGCTTCTGCTGGTTGAGACTGGTGTTATTGCCCCAATTAACCGTCGCCATGGCATCGAGCATGCGCTCTTTATCCGTTGAGGCCAGAAAATGATTGCCAATGCCGGTATAACGGGCATCGGCCGCATTCATATTGTAGGCGGTCAGGCCGAGAAACAGCCCAGTCTTGCCCGGCATGCGGCCGAGAAAATAGCTGCCGCCGACATCCGGGTAAAGGCCTATGGTGACCTCAGGCATGGCGATGCGCGAGCGCTCGGTCAATACCCTGTGGCTGGCACCTATCATCAGCCCCAGACCACCACCCATCACAATGCCGTCACCCCAAACCAATACAGGCTTACCGAAGGTGTGCAGCTGAAAGTCGAGCCGATACTCCTCTTCGAAAAACACCCGGGCTTCCTGGGTATAACTGCCGGGATTGGCCTGCTGCGCCTGATACAGCGCCCGCACATCACCACCGGCGCAAAAGGCCTTGTCGCCGCTGCCGTCGAGGATCACGCAGGCAATCTGTTCATCCTGTTTCCAGGCAGCCAACTGCTTAGCCAGCAAACGCACCATATTGAGATTCAGTGCATTGAGTGCTTTTTCCACATTAAGTGTCGCCACACCAATCAACTTGCCGCTGGCGGTTCCCAGGGTCTGAAATACCACTTCATGACTCATATCAGCGCCTCCTTATGCGTTTTTCCAGTTGGCTGCGCGCTTCTCCAGGAAGGCATTGACCCCTTCTTTCTGATCTTGGGTGTCAAACAGAGCCACAAACAGCTCACGTTCCAGCGGCAGCGCCTGAGCTCTTGGCATATTACGTCCGGCCTGGATCAACTGCTTGCAAACGGTCACGCTCGACGGGCTCTGCTTGGCGGCCTTGTTCGCCAGCGCAATGGCAGCACTCAGGGCCTCACCCTTACCAACCACCTCTTCCACCAGGCCAATCTCACGGGCCTTGGCGGCATCGATTCGCTCACCGCACAGGATCATCCGCTTGGCCCAGCCCTCACCGACCAGAGCGGTCAGATTCTGGGTGCCGCCGGCACAAGGCAGCAGGCCGACTGTGGCCTCGGGTAATGCCAGCTGCGCCTGCTCTTCGGCGATACGGATATCACAGGCCAGTGCCACTTCCAAACCGCCGCCCATGGCATAGCCGTTAATGGCGGCAATAGACACACCACGAAAGGCGCTCAGGGTTTCAAATGCTTCGCCAAAACAGCGTGCCATGGTGGCGGCATTGCCTTTATCACCGTCGGCAAACAGCTTAAGATCGGCGCCGGCCGAGAAGAATTTCTCCCCTTCCCCTGTCAGTACCAAGGCATAGATATCGGGATCATTGTTGAGCTCTTCCACCTTAAGGCGCAGTTCATTGAGGCTCTCGGCCGTCCAGGTGTTGGCCGGTGGATTGTTGATGGTCAGAACAGCCGTGTGGCCTTCGATATGCTCAATCAAAAAAGACATGAATGACTCCTTGCAATTCGGTTAAATGGGTGTGGCCTTAGAGGATCTCGCCGGCATGCTCATCCAGCAGGCGGCGGGCGATGATAAGGCGCATAATCTCATTGGTTCCTTCCAGGATCTGGTGTACCCGTACATCACGGAAATGTCGCTCCAGCGGGTATTCGCGGATGTAGCCGTAACCGCCGTGAATTTGCAGCGCGCTGTCACACACGGCAAACCCTATGTCTGTGGCAAAACGCTTGGCCATGGCACAATAAGCCGTGGCTTCGGGATCGCCGCTGTCCAGCTTAAATGCCGCCAGACGCACCATCTGCCGCGCGGCGACCAGTTCCGTGGCCATGTCGGCCAGCTTGAACTGCAGCGCCTGGAAGGCGGCCAGTGGTTTGCCGAACTGCTTGCGCTCATGCATATATTCGGTGGCGCGCTCAAGCGCAGCCTGAGCGGTACCCACAGAGCAGGTGGCGATATTGATGCGGCCGCCATCCAGGCCCTTCATGGCGAAGGTAAAGCCCTGACCTTCCTCACCCAACAGATGATTAACCGGCACCCGCACGTTTTCAAAAGTAATGAGTCTGGTTGGCTGGGCGTTCCAGCCCATCTTGTCCTCGGCCTTGCCGTAGATAACGCCCTTGGCATCTGCCGGGATGGCAATGGCCGAAATGCCCTTGGGGCCGGCCTCGCCGGTGCGGCACATCACCACCAAAAGCTCGGTGGCGCCGGCGCCCGAGATAAACATCTTGGAGCCGTTAATCACATACTCATCGCCGTCGCGCTCGGCGCGGGTGGCAAGTGAAGCGGCGTCACTGCCTGAACCCGGCTCGGTCAGGCAGTAAGAAGCCAGCTTGCTGCCTGTGGTCAGTGCTTCAGACCACTCGGCCCGCAGACTTTGCTGGCCCCAGGTCGTCACCATCCAGGTGGCCATGTTGTGAATGGTCAGCATGGCTGTGGTGGCAGTGCAGCCCTTGGCCAGCTCTTCAAAAATAATCGAGGCATCCAGACGCGACAGGCCCATGCCGCCTTCCGACTCGGGAGAATAGAGTGAACAGAATCCCAGCTCCCCGGCTCTTTGGATCACGTCTTTGGGAAAGTGATGCTCCTCATCCCATTTGGCGGCAAATGGGGCCAGTTCATCGGCGGCAAACTGGCGGGCCAGCTCGGCGAATTGGCGCTGATCTTCGTTGAGATTGAAATCCATGCTTGACTCCTGTGCGCAGATCTCTGCGTCTTGCGGTGATCCGGTGATGCCGGATCTCTTGTTATTTACTGTTGCGATTAAAAAGGGGCACCGGCCATTGCCGGTGCCCTTGGGCTCACACTGTTACTTGAGGGCGATAGTCATGTTGGGACCAGAGGCGATATCAGACTCGAACCAACGGCTGGTGATGGTCTTGGTCTCTGTGTAGAAACGCACCGCCTGCTTGCCGTAAGCGTGCTGATCGCCGTAGAAGCTGCCCTTCCAACCCGTGAAAGAGAAAAATGGCAGCGGCACGGGAATAGGCACGTTGATACCCACCTGACCCACTTCAATTTCATGCTGATACTTACGCGCCGCGGCGCCGCTGGCGGTAAAGATAGAGGTGCCGTTGCCGTAAGGGCTGGCGTTAACCAGCTCAATGGCATCTTCCAGCGACTCGGCTTCCATACAGCAGAGCACAGGGCCGAAGATCTCTTCCTTGTAGATGCTCATGTCCGTGGTTACCTTGTCGAACATGGTCGGGCCAACCCAGTTGCCAGACTCATAACCGGGTACAGTGCAGTCGGAACCATCGAGCAGACATTCGGCGCCTTCGGCCTTGCCCTCGGCGATAAGCTTGAGTACCCGCTCTTTGGCGGCCGGGCTGATGAGTGGGCCGTAACCGGCTTCCTTGTCATCCCAAAGACCGGGACGCACCTTGGACAGGGCTTCTTTCAGCTCAGGGATCCACTCTTTGGCGGCACCGACAAACACCGCGACCGACAGCGCCATACAACGTTGACCGGCGGCACCAACCGAGGCGCCCACCAGGTTATTGATCACTTGCTGCTTGTTGGCATCAGGCATAATCACGCAGTGGTTCTTGGCACCGGCAAAGGCCTGCACCCGCTTGAGGTTGTCAGTGCCTGTCTTGTAGATGTACTGACCCACGCCCACAGAACCCACAAAGGAAATCGCCATGATATCCGGATGAGACAGCAGTACATCAACCGCCGTCTTGTCACCGTGAACCAGCTGCAGCACGCCCTTGGGAGCACCGGCCTGTTCAAACAGCTCCACCAGACGCTGCGGCGTCATTGGGTCCTGCTCGGACGGCTTGAGAACGAAGGTGTTGCCGCAGGCGATAGCCAGCGGGAACATCCACAGCGGGATCATCGCCGGGAAGTTGAATGGCGTAATCCCGGCGCAAACCCCCAGCGGCTGAGTGTAGGAGTAGGTATCTATACTGCGGGCCACGTTCTCAACCGTTTCACCCATCAGCAAGGAGGCGATGTTGCAGGCATGCTCGGCCACTTCAATACCGCGCCAGACATCACCCTTGGCATCTTCAAAGGTTTTACCCGTTTCCTGGGCCAAAATGGTGGCCAGCTCGTCATGATGTTCTTTCAAAAGGTGTTGATAGCGCAGCATCACCCGAGCGCGTTCGGAAACGGCCACTTCCTTCCAGCTCTTGAAGGCTTCCTTGGCGCTGGCGATGGCGCGCTCAACTTCCGGCTGGGTCGCACAGTTGATAAAGGCGATGGTTTCATTGTTGGCCGGGTTGGTGACATTGATCTGCTTGCTGCCGGAACCGTTGACGAATTCGCCATCTATGTAGTGCTTGACTTGTGTGCTCATAAGAATTCCTTGTAAGTAGTGGAACGGCGCGGCAACAGCTCTTGTGGCTGCTTTTTGATGACGCCGTTTCCTGTCTTGTTGATTGCTTCAATTTGTTGCCGGCCGCTGTCGCGGCCGACTGGATATTAGAGTTCAATCGCCATGGCAGTGGCTTCACCGCCACCTATGCACAGCGATGCCATGCCACGTTTGAGGCCTCGGGCCTTGAGCGCATGAATAAGAGTCACCAGCAGACGGGCGCCGGAGCAACCTATCGGATGACCAAGCGCACAGGCACCGCCATTGACGTTAACCTTGGCTGCATCCAGCCCCAACTCGCTGATGGCCAACATGGTCACCATGGCGAAGGCTTCGTTGATTTCGAAAAGGTCGACCTCATCCTTGCTCCAGCCGGTCTGTGCCAAGAGTTTTTGCATGGCGCCGACGGGCGCCGTGGTAAACATGGCCGGCTCTTGGGAATGGGTAGCATGGCCCTTGATAGTGGCCATCACTGCCAGCCCCAGGTTTTCGGCCTGCTCACGGCTCATCAGCATCAAACTGGCGGCACCATCGGAAATCGAACTGGAGTTGGCGGCGGTAATGGTGCCGTCTTTGGCAAAAGCGGGCCGTAGCGCCGGGATCTTGTCAGGGCGGGCATTGCCGGGCTGCTCATCGGTATCAATCAGAGTATCGCCGCGGCGGCTGCTTACGGTTACCGGAACTATCTCCTCCTTGAAGGCACCTGAGGTGATGGCTGCATTGGCTTTTTCCAGTGAACTCAGGGCGAAGGCGTCCATGGCTTCACGGGTCAGGCCAAAATCGTCGGCAGTTTTCTGGGCGAAAGTTCCCATGGCGCCACCTGTGTAGGCATCTTCCAGCCCATCGAGGAACATATGATCCAGCACCTTACCGTGGCCCATACGCATGCCGCCGCGAGCCTTATCCAGCAGATACGGCGCCTGACTCATGCTCTCCATACCCCCGGCAATCACGATATTGGCACTGCCTGCCTTGATAAGATCGTGCGCCAGCATCACGGTTTTCATCCCTGAGCCGCACACCTTGTTGACTGTGGTTGCGCCAACAGACTGGGGCAAACCTGCCCCCAAAACCGCCTGTCTGGCAGGGGCCTGCCCCAGACCAGCCGGCAATACACATCCCATCAGCACTTCATCGACCTGTTCGCCCTTCACTCCTGTAGTTTCCATCAAGGCCTTGATGCTGAAAGCCGCCAGCTGAGGAGAAGGCACAGTGGAAAGACAGCCCTGAAAACCGCCCATGGCGGTTCGTTTGGCGGCGACGATAACAATATCCTGAGGACGACTCATTGTTGACTCCCTTGTTGGGCACCCAAACACCGGCCCAACAGCAGGCCGGCGGTGTTAGGTGCAGCAAATTTGCACTCTGTTGCTGTCACTTTGACGTTTACGCGAACGTAAGGCAAGTACTAATTAGTCTAATACAGGCTCTGTTTATAGGTATTTTTGTCAGGGAGGATTTACAGCAGGATGACAGCTTGTGCCCTGAAATAAAGCCAAAACACTACGGCTTAGAAAAGGTTAGGGAAGGAAGTATCAGTTTGAGGAAGCATAAGTGGTAGAGGCCGACGCCATCTGGCTTGATATGAGCTAAGCCCTTTAGCAACAGGAGTCACAAGACTGCGACTCCCGCCAACAAAACGTTTGGCATTTGCAGCTCAGCCACTCTGTTCCCAAGGCGTAATAGCACTGAGATCCGATAAGTCATAAGGGGTCAACTGGTAGACATAATAGTTGAGCCAGTTGCTCACCAACAGACTGCCGTGACTATACCAACGGGCAATAGCTTCAGCCTCTGGGTCATCGTTGCGGAAATAGTTTTGCGGGATCTTGGGCGCCAACCCGGCCGCCAGATCTCTTTGGTACTCATCTTTAAGGGTCGACTTGCGATACTCTGGATGCCCCATCACAAACAGGTTGCGATTGTCCTTACTGATCACCAGATAGGCACCGGCTTGGTCCGACTCGGCCAGCACTGTCAGTTCGGGATGCGCCTTAAGCTCATCCACATCCATTTGGGCATAGCGGGAGTGCGGAGCATAAAACTCATCATCAAAGCCGCGCATTAAGGGCACATGGGCGCGAATACGGCTGTGCTGATAAACCCCGGAGCATTTTTCAGCAAGGATCTTGCGCTCGAGTTGATACAGGTGATAAAAACCGGCGTGGGCCGCCCAGCAGAGAAACAGTACCGAGGTAACATGCTCCTGTGACCAATCGATAATCTCGCGGATATGATCCCAGTAAGTGACCTCCTCGAAATCCAGCTGTCCCAGTGGGGCGCCAGTGATGATCAGGCCGTCATAGTTGCGATGGCGTACATCTTCAAAGTCACGGTAAAAGGTATTGAGGTGATCGGTCGGCGTATGTTTCGACTCTTTGTCGTGGATCCTGAGCAGGTCGATATCCACCTGCAACGGAGTATTGCCCAACAGCCTCAGCAACTGGGTTTCTGTCTCAATCTTGTTGGGCATCAGATTGAGGATCAACACCTTCATCGGCCGTATATCCTGCATCGCCGCCCGGCTCTCGGACATAACGAAGATATTCTCCGACTCAAGAACGCCGGCGGCTGGCAGGTTATCGGGTATTCTTACGGGCATAAAAGCGCCTCTCCTGAACTATCCAGGGCAAGGCGCTTGGCTTGGTATACCGGTTAGCGCCCTACCTTTTGCACCATGACTGATACCGGCTCAGCCTTGTCAATATCGACAAGATAAGCCTGGGTATTGATAAAGAGTAAGTCATCCTTGAGAGTGATCCTGGCACTGACACTGTAGCTGTGACCACTCTGGAACTGATCCCGGGCAAGAATAAACTTAAAAGGCGTTGGGCTGGTCACGCTGTCACGCTGAAGAACCGCCAGCACTTCTGCCGGAGCATCCGCCTTTGAAATGTCCTGAACCTGAACCGTCAGCACGGCTTCCGGTGGCAGGGCAATACGTTCGCGGTACCAGACATCGCCATCAATTTCGACTGTGGCATTCGGGGTCGCACAACCTGTGAGTGCCATCATTCCTGCTACAGCCGCCATCATTGGCAGTCGCAGCCAGTTGCCTGTCATTTTCATTGCTAGCTCCTAATCATACACAAAGACTTCTGGATGTCTATACATCCAAGTTTAATCATTGAGAACCTGAGAGGATAATCCTATCATAGGACTCCATTTTTGAGTTCAAATATCCTTATGACACAAGCAACTGCGATTATTGTGGGCGCCAGCTCACTCCTCAGCCGTGAAATAGCCCGCCGCCTGGCCGATGAAGGCACTAAACTGGCATTGCTGGCACAGGATCCCGACTCATTGAAAGAGTTTGCCTCCACCCTGGCAACCGAGGCTCAGGTGTTTGGCCTGGACATAGATAAACCGCAAACCTTGATAGCCGAGCTGGAACAGATTTGGCAACAGTTGGGGGGCGCACATCTGGTGTTGGTCAATACCGGACTCAACTCCTATCATCCGGATCTGCCTTGGCAGTTGGAAGATGAGATCATCAGTGTCAATGTCCGTGGCTTTGCCGCCGTTTGCAACACAGCTTTCAGGCTGTTTCGCGAGCAGGGTTATGGCCAGCTTGCGGCTATCAACTCCATTGCCGGTCTTCGCGGTGGCCCCAGCGTAGCCTTTCATGCCTCCAAAGCCTTTGGGATGAACTATCTCGAGGGGCTGTCCATGCATGCCCAAAGGCTCAAGCTACCGATCACCATCACGGATATTCAGTTGGGTTTGCTGGATAAGGCAGCGCTGCAGCAGAGCAGGCTATGGCTATCCCCCGTAGATGTGGTTGCCGGGCAAATCATCCGCGCCCTGCAAAAAGGTAAGCGCCGGGTCTATGTCACCAAACGCTGGGCGACGGTTGCCTGGCTCACCAAACTGCTGCCCGAGTTTATCTATAACACCCGCCATTGGAAGGTGAAGAAACGCAAGGGGCAAGCGGAATAATCTTTTAAAGCGACAGCCGCTGTTCCAATTGCCGGCGAATGGTTTCCTTAAGCCAGCGCAACTTGGGATTGTGGCTGTTGCGTTTGTGCCACATCAGGGTAAAGAGAATGGTGAGCTTTTCCCTATCTTCCGCAACCATTGGCAATGGCCGGGTCACCAGCTCAGGACATGTTCTGGCCGCATAGGTCCGGCAATAGCCAGGAGCCGTGGTTAACAGCTGCGACCCGGGCTGTGATGCCAGCCATAAAGATTGCTCAAACAGGGAAACCGACAACGCGATATCCCGCTTCAAACCTTTTTCAGCCAGCAGGCTATCCAGAGCCCAGCCTTCACATTTTTCCCACTCGATATTGATTTGCCGATACTCAAGGAATGTCTCCAGGCTCCAGACTTGTTGCAGTGCGGGATGATCTTTCCGCAGATATACCAAGGGCTCGTCGCTGAACAAGACCTCATAATCCACGGCCGCAGGCAAGAGTGCCAGCGTCTCCCGCGAGCCGGGATGACTCTCACGCCCCGATAGCCCCAAGTCAGCCTTGCCGGAAATAATGGCGTCCAGGGAGTCATAGTCCCAATTGCGGATCCGCACCACGGAATCAGGGAAATGGGCATCAATCAACCCAGGAAGTTCAGACAACAATTCGAGGTAGAATGGTGACTCCAACATCAGCTGAAACTCTACCCCTTTGGGGACTTCAACATTGCGTTTGGCCACTATACTGCTGGCCAACTGAAACAGCTCGGCCAACTCTTCGGCCAATGCCAACGCCAATGGCGTCGGCAACAGCCCTTGGGGAGAACGAACCAATAGAGGGTCATCGAACCAATGACGTAACTTGGTCAAAGATTTACTCACGGCAGAAGGTGTTACCGACAGGCGTTTGGCCGCTCTGGTAACACTACGCTCACTGAGCAGGATCTGCAGCGTGACCAAGAGGTTAAGATCGAGGCGATGTAAGGCTCTGTTCATCTTGCTTCCATTGGCTATTGGTCTTAATTGGAGCGCGCGAGGTAAAATACAGGAGTATGATGCTGCCCAAAGCGGCGATCAGCAAGCTCAGTATCAACATGGTGCTCGCCGTCAGTCCAAACCAGGCACTTATCGCAATGAAGGCTCCAGACCAACTTATCTGGCAGATCCCCAATATGGAACTTGCCAGAGCCGAGCGCTGAGCAAAGGGGGCCAGAGCCTGGCTCATAGTGACCCCGAACCCCACAGAAAAGCCGGCGCAAACAAAGCCAATGCCCAGCAAATATAGCCAAAGCTCTGTGGCCAGAGACGCAGCCAACAGCAGTACAGTAGCCGCCAAGGCAAAAGCCAGTTGCGACAGTTGCAACATGCGTTGTTGGCCAATCGAATCTATTAGCCAGGGAGAAATAAAGGCCATAACCATGCTTACCAGTGCCAAACCACCCATGGCCGAGGCGTAGCCACCACTGTCGAGCCCTAACTGCTCCATCAACAGCATGGGCGAAGTATTGACGAAGGTGAGTATCGCTGTCACGGCCAGACAACTGATCAATAGGCGACTGACGAAAGTCACACAGAGCAAGGATTCACCGGCTATCAATTCTCCCGCCGTCTTGGCCGGAAGCGACTCTTGCAAACCCAAACACAAAAACAGCGCCGCCGCAGCCAACAAAGCCATCAATACAAACAGCGCCGGCCAGTGAAAATACAGCAAAACCAGATGCCCCAGCACAGGCGCTAAAACCGGCACTATGCAGGTAATTCCATTTATCATCGACAAGACTTTGGCTCGTCTTTGGTCATCAAGCACATCCCGCAGAATGGCAAAGGTCACTAGATAGGCCGCTCCGGCACCTATACCCTGTCCGGCCCTGGCAAACAAAAACGCCGTGATTGATAGAGTAGTGGCGGCCCAAATCGACGACAGCACAAAAATCAACGCTCCGCAAAGGGCTACCGGCTTGCGCCCAAGCCTATCGGCAAGATGCCCACCGAGCAACATGGCCAGAGCCATGCCCGCCAGATAACAGGAAAAGGCGTTGTGCAATTGAGCCTCATCGGCGTTCAGGGTGTGGGCTATCTCGGGCAAGCCAACCAAGTAAAGATCGATCCCCAATGGATAGAGTAAAACCAAGGCAAAGGCACAGATAAGGTAATAACGCATGGATCAGTTGATAGAGCAGGAATTTGCTTGTCAGCATAAATGCCCGGACTGATGCCAGCGAGTTGCCATCAAGACAAGAGTATTTTCCTCAGAGGAAAAACATACAGCTGACGCCAATGACAAAAAAGGCGCCAGAGGCGCCTTTTCAATAGTTGGGAGCTTTGGGTTGGGAGCTGGGTTTGGGGGAGATCAGAAGGTGTAACCGACACTGATCATATAGACCCAAGGATCTATGTCAGTATCGACAACCTGCTCGGCACCGCCCATAGTGAATTTCACGTCTGTGCTGATCTTGGCGTACCACACTGAAGCATTTACCAGCCAGTTATCGTTGATCTGATAATCCAGACCCACTTGTGCGGCCCAGCCCCAAGAGTTGCTCAAACTCAGGTTATCCAGACCCAGACCTTTAGCTTCATCGGTGAAGTCATTGTCGAAGAAGTTGGTGTAGTTAACCCCGACACCCACGTAAGGACGCAGCTTGGACTCGGCATTACCGAAGTAGTACTGGGCCACCAAGGTAGGCGGCAGGTGCTTGGTTTCGGCAATCTTGCCGAGAGCACCCAGAGATACGTCATGGCTGAACGGGGTCGCAGCCAGCAGTTCGATACCAAAGTTATCTGTCAGCATATAGCCGAAGTTCAGACCCAACTGGGTGTTATTGTCCACGCCAAAAGAGGCGATATCGGCCACAACCGGGCTGGACTCGTCCGGGGCTACCACAACGGCACCGGCACGAACAATAAAGTCACCGGCCTTGTGGGCCAGTGCAGGGGCAGCAACAGTAGAAAAAAGGGCGGCGGCAATCAATCCTGATACGATATTTTTTTTCATCATCTCACTCCGTAGCGACAACACAGCGCTTTGTTTTTTATTACATCCATAACAACTGAGGCCACACTGCCAGATTTAACTCTTCACATTTTTGATCTGCATCAAGCGTTTTAAGAGGTACCCAGATTTAGATACAGCAAGCGCGAAACAGATCACATAAAATAAAGATTTATTGATATTGCACCTTTAAAATAAGTGAGCCAGTTCAAAACTCCACTAACCCCAAAGTGAAAGAAAAGTACATTTTTCGAGCAATGACGCTTGAGGCGCTCACAACCGAAAATTAACAATCAGTCACAGTAAGATATGCTGACCAGCACTTACAGAATGGTGTTTTTAACTGGAGAGGAAAGGAAACAGAGGATGCCAAATAACTGCAATCGGCAAGATAAATGTGTCAGAGAATGCTTGAGAAAGTACTCAGTAAAGCCTCTTCAGCAACGGATAGTTTGCCAACCAGTTCTTGGCCTTGAGCCGACTCTCGAATACGCCGGGAGTGCTCTTGGGATTAGGACTGAGTTCCAACGCCAGTAATGGGCCAAGCGGGAACAGATTGAGCAGTTGCAGCTCCCCTGCCCTCAACCTGACAGCCAGGGCCGTTTGCTGCTCTGGCCAGTAACTCATGGCATCAATCACTGAAGTATAGGGTTTATGGTGGTTTTTAAGGTGCACTCTGGCCTGGTTCTTTACCGACCATGGTAAGTCGAGTGCTGTGGCCAACTTGGCCTCATAGGCCCTGTCGGTGACTTCCGAGCTGTCGTTTGGCTCAAAGTAGAGCACATCTATGTCGCTGAGCCTGGATACACTGCCGTGCAACTTGTCCCACACCAGATTACGGACAAATCCCGCGGCTACCCAGGCATCAATAGGCCCAAGGTTTGCAACACACTCAAGTGCCTGCATTCGCATCCTGTCCTGCCTGAGCCAGTTTTCAATCAGCTCAGCCGCCTCACTTTCACTGACCTGCTGCGGCCCTCTCGGCTCTAACTCATCATTTGTCATCGCGGCCCCCTTAAAAACAAAAGCCCCCGCAAGCGGCAACGTAGTTCACTTAAGCGGAGCTGCCTTGTGATTAACAGGATATCGGGTCTTTGATATTTTTACCGCCCTAGGCCGATTTGGCTTAGGGCGTTTGTCTATAAACAGGATGGACAAGTCTCCTCGCAGACTGTTTAGACGCTTCGGCGTATTACCTGGTGACACCGCTTTGCTCATGACTTTGAGCTGACTTGCGATGAACTGACAAGCGTACTTAAAGCTGATTTCATTGGGCATTCGACCGTGCTCTACTGCCGCCTGACTCGCTTCTCGTCTCACCAAGTTATAACCAAGCAGCAGCCCCCATAGCTCTTG